>CAMBAJ010000031.1 GCA_945864305.1 uncultured Clostridia bacterium
GATGTCACCTTGGGAGCCGGGAGGAACTTCTCCCGGGGCACGTCAAAGAGATACTCCGTCTCCATATGATATTGCAGGAACAGGGAAAAAGAACTGCCGTCGGAAGAGCCCTGAGGCGCCGCAAGGCGCTGAGCCACCTCCTTTTGAATCAGCACGGTAATACTCTGAAAACAGGGCGTCTCCACCAGCTTCGTCAGTACAGGGGTGGTGATGTTGTAGGGGAGATTGGCGCAGACAATGGGGGTCAGCCCCTGAAACTTCTCCTCCGCCAGAGCGTTCAGGTCCAGCTTCATCACGTCGCCCGGCACAATCTCCACATTGGGATAGGGTGCCATGGTCTCCGCCAGAACAGGGAGAAGGGACTTGTCCAGCTCCACGGACACCACCTTTCCGGCCCGACGGGCCAGCTCCGCCGTCAGAGGCCCAATGCCGGGGCCGATCTCCAGCACGCCGCAGCCCTGGTCCGCCCGGGAGGCAGCGGCAATGTCATAGGGCACCTGGGGGTCAATCAGGAAATTCTGTCCCATGGATTTGGAAAAATGGAATCCGTGCCGCCCCAGCAGCTCCTGAATGGTATGATAGTCACAAAGGTTCATGGCAAACCCGCCTTTTCGTACAGATGGAAGTAGTATACCAGAAAAACCAGGGTTTGCAAACCCCTGCCGGTTCCTGTATGATAGAGGCGGAAATACGGGAGGAGCTGTCGATGTTAAAAACGATTTTTCTGGACCTGGATGATACGCTTCTGGATTTTACCGGGGGAGAGGTCCATGCGCTGAGCCGGACATTGCGGGAGTGGGACGTGGAACCCACCCGGGCGGTCCTGGACCGCTACCATGTCATCAACGCCGCCCAGTGGGAGTTGCTGGAAGAGGGCATCCTGACCCGGGACCAGGTACTGGTTCGCCGTTTTGAGATATTGTTTGGCGAATTGGGCGTGGATATGCCTCCGAGGGAAACCTGTGAACGGTACGAGAGCTATCTGGCGGAGGAACACGACTTTCTCCCGGGTGCGGTGGAGTTGCTACGAGAGCTGGCTCCCCGGTATGACCTGTACCTGGCCTCCAACGGCGCCGCCGCGGTCCAGCACCGCCGGCTGCGGGACGCGGGGATCGAAGCGTATTTTCAGGCAATTTTGATCTCCGAGGAACTGGGGGCAGACAAACCCAGCCGGGCCTTTTTCGATGCCTGCTTTGACCGCATCCCTGGATTTTCCCCGGAGACAGCTCTTATCGTGGGAGACAGCCTGACCTCCGATATCCGGGGCGGGATCAACGCGGGTATCCGGACCTGCTGGCTCCGCCATCCCGGCAGGTCCGCCCGTCCGGATATCATGCCGGACTACGAGATCACCACACTTGACCAACTGCCGGACCTTCTCAAATCCCTTTAAAGAAAAACTCCCCCGGTCCAGAGGACCGGGGGAGAAAACTTTGCATACGTTATTTCAGAATATAGACCGTGCAGGTCCGGCGGCCGAAGTTGATGCACTGCTGATAGGTGTCATAGTACAAATCAATTTTGTTGCCCTTGACACCAGTGTCCTCGGCGACCGCCGTGCCGTAGACCACACCGTCATTGGTGACAATATACAGCTTCGTGCCCAGAGGAATCACGCTTTTATCCACGGCCACAGTGCCCACATGGACAAATGTGCCGGTGGCGGTGGTGTAATCCGCGCCGCCGTGTCCGGCGGTGTAGGCAGTGGCAGTCATGGACTTCGTGCCGGAGAACGCCAAGGTCTCACCGGACTGGAGGGTCAGCACACCACTGCCGTCCGCGTTTTTGGAGACGCTGGCAATGGCACTGTTGCTGGAAACAGCGGAGGCCTGAGCGGCGGGAGAGGCGGTGCCATACTCCACGATGCAGTCCACAGCGGTGCTGTCCAGCTCCTCCACAAATTGACGGGAGACCTGCTCCCCATTGGACCAGACAACCTCATAGATGGAGGTGCGGACGCCGTCCGCCCCCTCCTGAACGACCTTTTCCGTACCTTTTTCCATGTCGGGATTGGCGACGCGGACGGTTTCAAAGGCCACGGGCTCCGCCACTTTGTCATAGTATGTGATATCCGAGGAGATCGTCAGCTCCGCGCCGGAGCCGGAGAGGTCCACCGCCACCATTTCCAGAGGGCCGGGCACAATGTGCAGGCGGTCCAGCAGCTTGGAAATGGTCTCTTTCTTGGACTTGGCGGAAACAGTCTCACCATTGTGGTGGATCGTGACCGTCTGTCCAGCGGCCAGAGTGACATCATAGCCCTTGCCGCCGGAGGTGACATATACCATCTGAGAGGACAGATCGGGCACTTTGGCCGAACCGTCCAGCACGATCGCGGCATCGTCAGTACCGGTGATGATATACAGGGCATCTGCCCAGCTGGTGGCACAGATGCAGGCAAGCGTCATGACCAGCAGGGAAAAGACGAGGGTAGCACGGTGATTCCAGAGCGTATGCAGTTTTTTGTACAAAGCATGTGAATTCAAAACCATACCTCCTGAAAGGGTTTTTCAGCCCACGCGGGGGAACGCTGAGCAGCTGCTTCTGAGACCAGAAACAACTTGTAACTTTTGTTACCAACTGAAAAACTGATCACAGTATACACCTGAGTCCCACTTTTGTCAAGTTTTTGCCGTTGAAATGGAATTTGAGCCCCCACTTTAGACCCAAAATGCCAAAATAAAACTGGAAATTTATTCAAGTAAAAATAAAAAGGTAACAAAATAGTAACGAAAACAAAAACAGAAAAAAACAAGATATAAAAGGATTGTGAATATCCGATGTTTTTTCAAAACAAAAAGAAATGCGAACTTTTTCTGGAAAATTAGAAAAATGGGGAAAACGATTGAATGAAAAAATTGAATGGATGAAACGACATGGAAGTGAACTTGGACAGGCGGTCTGCAATATTTCCGGAAAAGAGCCTTGACTTCGCAGTAATCTGTGGTATGATGACAGTAGAAAAACTAATAAAAAATTAGCAAAGCTAAAAAATATTAATGTGGTGAGGGCTATGAGAGAACAGATCAAATGGGTTGCAAATCATATGCCGGCCAGTGAAGACCGGCAGCTGGAGATCATGTCTTTAAAGAATGTGGCAAAAGCGCGCTTTTTCCACAACAGCTTTCCGCAGTACTCCGTCACGCCGCTAGCCCGGCTGGACGGTATGGCCAAATATCTGGGCCTGGGCGGACTTTTTGTAAAGGACGAGTCCTATCGCTTCGGATTGAATGCATTCAAGGTGTTGGGCGGCTCCTTCGCCATGGCGAAGTACATTGCCCAGCAGATGGACCGTGACGTCAGCGAGATGACCTATGATTACCTGACCAGTGAAGCCTTCCGCAAGGAGTTCGGTCAGGCCACCTTCTTCACCGCCACCGACGGCAACCATGGCCGGGGTGTGGCATGGGCCGCCAATAAGCTGGGACAGAAAGCCGTGGTCCATATGCCCAAGGGCAGCAGCCAGTCCCGGTATGAAAACATTGCCAAGGAAGGCGCCAAAGTCACCATCGAAGAGGTCAACTACGATGAGTGTGTCCGCATGGCGGCTGCGGAAGCCGCTGAGACACCGCACGGCGTGGTGGTGCAGGACACGGCCTGGGAGGGCTATGAGGAGATCCCCGCATGGATCATGCAGGGCTACGGCACGATGGCCAATGAAGCGGCGGATCAGTTGCGCCAGATCGGTGTGAACCGGCCTACCCATGTGTTCGTCCAGGCCGGTGTCGGCAGTCTGGCCGGCGCCGTGGTGGGCTACTTCACCAATCTGTTCCCCAACGACCCGCCGAAGTTCATCGTCATGGAGGCCCGGGCGGCGGACTGCCTGTACCAGGGAGCTCTGGCCGGGGACGGACAGCCCCGGGTGGTGGATGGCGACCTGCGGACCATTATGGCAGGTCTGGCCTGCGGCGAGCCCAACATCCTCTCCTGGGACATTCTCCGCAACCACGTCTCCGCCTTCGTCTCCTGCCCGGACTGGGTCAGCGCCCGGGGCATGCGGATGCTGGGCGTGCCGGTGAAGGGCGATCCCACGGTGATCTCCGGTGAATCTGGCGCGGTGGGCATGGGCCTGATTGCGGCTTTGATGGAGACCGACGAGTACAAGGACCTGCGGGATGCCATCGGCCTGGACCGCTTCAGCCAGGTGCTGATGTTCTCCACCGAGGGCAACACCGACCCCATGAAGTTCCGGAAGGTCCTGTGGGACGGCGAATATCCCACGGTCTGAGACACCTCATGTAAAACAGCAAGGGCGGCGGAGCCAATTGGCTCCGCCGCCCTTGCTGTTTTACGGCAGTTAAAAGCTGCGAATCTGATTTTGGATCAGCGTACCCACAGTGTCCGCAAACTGGTCCAAATGGCGGATGCGGGCAAAATTCCGGCCATAGATCGTATGAGCGGCTGGGAGGTCCTTGTCGTCGCCTGTAAACACGCAGATGACGGAGACATTCCGGTACAGCAGGGAGCGGACCTCCATGGCGGTATTCTGGATGCCGTTCTGGTCCGCGTAGTCCAGATAGGAGCCGTTCCGGGGGAGTTTGATAACATCGTTGGGCTTGGCGTCGGACAGCAGGATGACCAGCTTGTGCTCACAGGGGGAGTCCTGCAGCCCCCTCCCCAAAGCCCGGATGGCCAGGCCGTCCCGGTTGCAGCCGGTGGTGAAGTAGTGGAAGATGCGTTCGTTCTGGTCAGTTTCCTGATAGTCCCGGTAGCGGGTGAGAATGGTGTATCCGCTGAGAGAGCAGAAAGAGGAAACCCGTACAGGAATGTGGCAGCGGGTGAGGGCCTCGGCGATCATATACCCCTGGGCGGCCACCACCGCCTGGCGGTCCACCTGGGAGGTGGAGCCATCCAGCAGAATATCCACGGAGAACTCGCCGGGGTCGGACTGCTGGATTTTGGTAAAGACCTTGTTGGCGTCCAGATACACGCCCCGCCACACCCGGCCGATGTCCAGAGAGCCGGAGGCGGACCGGACCACGGTGGGCTGCAAGTACGCCATCATGGCGTTGCGAATGCGGGCCGTCAGGCGGACGATGCTGGTCCGATGGCGGGTGGCGTCGGCGTCGTAGGCGGCCTTGTTCAGTTCCATCTGCCTCAGCGCGTTTTTTCGCTGAGTGCCCACGTATCCCCGGATATCGGCATCCCAGACATTGTCACCCCTGGCGAAGTACAGGTGACAGTCCCTGTGATCGTCGGCGCACAACTCATGCTCCAGCTCCGCCATCTGATAGGGCTCATACAGCGGCGGACCGAAGTAGTCCCGGACATACTTCCGCAGAGTCTCCTCCGTCTGAGCAAGGGTCTTGTCGGTCAGCCGCCGCTGAGGCGGCGAGGCGTCCTGGCCGCCGCCCAGGCCGGCCACGGTGTGCTCCCCGTAGCCATGGCCGAAGCTGCGGACGGAGGGGAGGCCGTCGGGGGCTTTCCGGAAGAACCGGTGGAAGAGCGGAGGTTTTTTCCTGGACTGCTCACTGCCGTCCTGCCCCTTGCCGGGTATGAAGTGACAGTATTTACGGAGAAAATCCAGCGCCGCCTGGGCCAGGGCGGGGCCGTCCAGGTCCCCGGAGAATTCCAGAGCGTCCAGCATGGACCGCTCCCGGGGCATCAGGTGGGGGGTCTCCCCCAGGGCACGGCGGAAATGGGCCTCCTCCAGAAGAGGCAGCAGCTCTTCCGGGGGAACAGGGCCGCTATGGGACAGGACCCGCTGGGCATAGCTCCGCCGCAGAGCTGGCAGCGCCGGACGGCGGGCGGCCTCCCGCTGGTAGACCGCGTTCTCCAGCCCCAGCCACACCAGCTGCTCGTACAGCGCCTCCTGACTGCTGCCGTGGAAAGCGGCAAACAGGGCGTCGATGGTCTCCGGCCCGTAGTTTTTGCGGACGGCGCCGATGATGCTGTTCCAATAGAGGTCCGCTCGCCCCTCCTCGTCATAGGCTTTGAAATCCGGCTCAAAGCTGTAATCCCCGGCGGCGTTCCAGATCAGATTCCGGGCGCGGCGCTTCTCACTGTCCAGAATGTCCATCAGGCGAACACATCCTCGTAGGTGATCTGATCCGGCAGGCGGGCGCTGATGACGTCCTTTACCAGCTGGCGCTCAAAGTCATCGAAGGACTTGTTGACAAGGCCCAGCTCCAGGGCGCGGTTGCCCTCCAGACCGGCGTGCATCAGCCGCACGGCGGCCAGCAGGCCCCGGAGGTCCAGAGGCTTGGTGGACAACTCGCCGCCGTCGCACTTTTTCTGGATATCCTGGAAGAGACCGGCGAATTGATCGGCGTAGGTGGGACGCAGGTCCTTGAACTCCCGGTTCAGCAGCTTGATGAGTCCCTCGGCGGAGATGGCGGGCATGTCGATGACCACGAACCGGGAGGCTAGGGCCTCGTTTAGCTCCCGGGTACCGGCGTAGCCGTAGTTCATGGTGGCGATGAAGCGGGTGGCCTCGTGGAGGCCGATGCGCTCATAGCCGGGCATGTCAATGGTGCGGCGGAAGTCCAACGTGGCGTGGAGCACAGCCAGCGATTCGTTTTTCGCCATGTTGATCTCATCCAGCACGCCGAAGCCGCCCAGCTCCGCGCACTGGTAGATGGGGCCCTTGCGCAGGGAGACGGCGCCGTCGGCAAAGGTGTCCGTACCCAGCAGGGTGGCGGCGTCGGTGTTGATGTAGAAGGACACATCCCAGCTGGGACGGGCGAAGGCGGCGGCCAGATTTTCCGCCAGGACGTTTTTGCCGGTGGCCTTGGGGCCGATCAGCAGCAGGTTCTCGCCGCACAGCAGGGCCGTGGCCGCCTCTTCCCAGATATCCTTGCCGTAATAGAGATACCGGGGCTCGGGAATCCGGCGGGCCAGTTTTCCGTCGACGGGGAATTTGGCCCGGAAGTCTTCGATTTCGTGAATGATGCTCAGGCTGACGCCCTCACTTCGCAGGAATTCCAACATTGCGTGATCCCTCCAAGGACAGCAGAATTTATGGTGGTGTTTACAGTCTGTGATGAATAAAAGCAGGGCAATGATGTACGGTGCACGGAAACAGCTCGGGCACCGGCAGAATTCCCTGTATGGAGATAATTCCATCATATCATGTTTGAAAAGAATGACAAGCGCCCGGAGGGGATTCTCCGGGCGCTTTGGCGCTAAAATCCGTTAAGATTTCGGTACGGGCAACGTCGCTCTGGATGGACTGCCTGCTCCATTGTTATCTCAGGTGTTTTCCAGGGGAAATGTAACGCTCCAATGTCCGGCGGTGCGGCCGGAGGAGGTGCAGAAATAACCGTGCAGCGTGTAGTTTTCCAGGTCGGAGGGGGAGATATCGAAAACATACTCGTCATAGTCCTGCCGCTGTTCTCCGCCGCTGCAAAAAGCGGTGCTGTACAGGCATTCCAGCCGGTTCCCGGCTGTATCCTCCAGCCAGAGCCAGCAGTGATTGTCAGTCTCCAGCTTGTTTTTCAGCTCCGCCTGGATGTGGAACAGGCCGTCCGCGTAGCCCGCGGCTGTAATAAGAATGCCCTCGACAGGGACAGCCAGGGGTTCGGACTGGGGCGAGAGCACAGGGGAAGCCTCCCCGTATCGGTCATATGCCGCTCCACTGCCGCCGGTCCGGTCATAGACATCGAAGTCCTCCGGCTGGCCGAAGTCACAGGTGAATGCGGCATCGGCGGCATAGTCCGTCAGGTCCAGGTCCACCGCCAGGTCCTCCACGACCTCTTTGCCGGAGAGAATTTCCTGGACAGAGAAGGTCATTTTGCCGCCCTGCGGGATGGGGGAACCGTCCATGGCCTGCGTGGTGCAGAGGAAGGTGGCGGTGTGGGTGGCGGCTTCGTAATCCACCTGCTCACAGGTGCCGGTCTGGTCAAAGGGAAGGTGAAAATCCCAGCTGTCGTACAGATCGCAGGTGGCGTCCACTATCTCGCCGGTGAGGGAGACATACGCCTGGGCGGTGTTGCCCTCCACCCGGACGGACTGGACCTCCATGGTGACGCCGCTGTCGGTGCAGCGCATCCGCACCGGCTGGAAGAACTGAGCGGCGGCGGGGGAGATGGCATAGAGCAGCTGGTAGCCTGGATTCGTCCGGGCCGCCAGGGCGGGGGTGGCCAGAAAGACCGCCAGCACGGCGGCAATCAGGGTGACCCGTCGCGGGAGTGAACGGGAGTACCGCCGGGTCCTGGCCAAGGTCTCCGCCACCAGGGCGGGAGAGGGGGCTACCGGCTGATTTATGGACCGATAGGTTTCAGAGAACATCAGATTTCCTCCTTTAACAATTCCTTGAGTTTCTGACGGGCGCGGGTCAGCTGGGACCGGACGGTGGAGGGACGGCGTCCCAAGATACGCCCAATCTCCTCCGTGTCGTAGCCCTCATAGTAAAAGAGGTGGATGACGGAGAGGTATTTGGCGGGCATCCGAGCCAGCGCCGCGTCCACCGCCGATTCCTCCGGGTCCGTGTAGGCATAGACGTCCTCCAGGGGGGCCGCGCGCCTGCGCCAGGGGGAGAGAACCAGGCTTTTGGAGCAATTGGCAGTGACCCGCAGCAGCCAGGCTTTTTGGTGTGCCTCGCTCGCAAAGGCCGGCGCGGACCGGTGGTAGCGGAGAAACACCTCCTGGAAGATATCGTCGGCGTCCTGCCGGGAGCGGGTCTGGGCATAGGCCATCCGGTAGACCATGGGGCCGTAGCGCCGGACCGCGTCCGCGGTGTTGGGGGAGAGCATGTGATCACATCCTTCTGACAGATATACCCGGCAGGAGGCTGGATTGCTGCAAAGAAGGAGAAAAAATGCTGAAAACGGCACAAAGCCCGCGTCTCTGCCAAAACGCGGGCTTCGTGCCATAGAAGGAAAGGAGAAACAATCGCGCAAAAAAAACTTTTGCGCTGCGGGGGTAACGGTTCAGAGTTTGACCACGATGTCCAGCAGGATGTCGGCGCTGAAATCACCTTTATCCGCGGCGTGGTTCATATGACTGTAAATCTCCCGATATTTGAGAATTTTTTTGATGTCGTCCGCCTCAAACAACTCCGCGATGGACTTGTGGAACTGCACGTTCAGGGTGTTTTCCAACTTCTTGACCTTGGTGGCCTCGGTGGAAACGACCGCGTGGTTTTTCTCCAGATTCTGCACACATACCAGCAGGCCGTCGGCCATTTTCAGCAGGGTGCGAGCCATCTCCAGCAGATGGGCGTCCGGCTGGATGTCGTAGATGCGAATCTCTTTGACCGTGGTCCAGGCATAGTCTGCCAGATCGTCGATGGAGGAGGACAGGCGGTAGAGGTCGTCCCGGTCGATGGGCGTAATGAAGGTGCGGTTGATGTCATCCACCAGTTCCCGCCGGACGGTGTCCGCCTCCTTTTCCTTGACCTTGACGAAGTCTCCGTTTTCCTGGGTGGGGGTCTCACAGAAGACACAGAGGGCCTCCACAGCGTCCCGGATGACCTGGGCCTGCTGGATCAAAAGACCGTAGAAATTAAGACTTTCTTTCCGCTTGAACATGGAGAACACTCCTTCTTTAAAAAATCAGGGAAAACACGAAATACAAAATAGCACCCAAAGTACCGGCAATGGGAATGGTAATAAACCAGGAGGCCAGAATTTTTCCGGCCACATTCCAATGGACCGCTTTGTAGCGTTCAGCGGAGCCCACACCCATGATGGACGAGGATACGATCTGACTGGCGGATACCGGGGCGCCCAGCAGGGAGGAGGTCAGAATCACTGCGCCCGCCGTCAGTTGGGAGGCAAAGGAATGGATGGGCTGGACCTTATAGATGCCGGTGCCCACCGTCTTGATGATCTTGAAGCCGCCGAAGGCGATGCCGCAGGCCAGGCATAGCGCCGCGCAGGCGATTGCCCACACCGGGATGGCACTGGTGCCGCCGTAGATACCCATGAGGATCATGATGATGCCGATGGATTTCTGAGAGTCGTTGAAGGAATGGTTAAAAGCCAGGAAGGTCATGTTGAACCACTGGGCGTAGGTGAAGAACTTGTTGACCCCGACACCTGCGTGGCGGGTTAGGAACAGGAGAATCTTCAAAATCAGGAAGCCCACCAGGAAGCTGACCACCGGCGTCAGGAAGATCATCAGCACCACCCGGCCCCAGAAGTAGCCCCAGGAGATGGCACCGACGCCAAACGCGGCAATGCCAGCGCCCACGACGCCGCCGATTAGCGCGTGGGAAGAAGAGGCGGGAATCCCGAAACGCCAGGTCGTAATATTCCACAGGATCGCGGCCAGGATTCCCGCCGTAATGAAAGCAAGGGCTGTGCTGCGGGCGAGGGGGTCCGTATAAAAGGACTCGCCCACCAGTTTTTTGATGGTGTCGGACACGCTGGACCCCACGATCAGCATGGCAAAGGGGGAGAGAAATTCCACAACAGCCGCCCATGCCAACGCGGGATGGGGCCTCATGGCGCGGCTGGCGATCAATGTCGCCACGACGTTGCAGCCGTCATGAAATCCGTTGACATAGGTGAACACAAAGACCAAGGCGGCCAGAATCCAAAAAGAGAGAGCCATACGCAGGTGCACACCCCATTCCAAGTACGCAAACGATTGCGAAAAATATTGAAAGAAAAACCAAGGAACTTGTACCCTTGGGATGGTTGATATTATGCTATCTGGAGATAAGAATGTCAAGAGGAAGAAAAAAGTTTGATGCTTCCGACAAAAATGGATGGAAAAAGATGTGCGCTTTTACAAGGCGAAAGTCAAACGTTTGCATAAATTGTAAGAAAATCCGGGAATCTGGACGCGGAGCCGGATCAATTCAGCAGAAAGAAAACCTGAATAGCAATAACATTGCGGCGCGGTTCCCCTGCCCTTTGGGCAGGGGAACCGCGTCGCTTTTTGAAATTCTTTGGCGTACCGGTGCAGGAGTTGAATCTGGCTTTTTGCTAAGTTTTTGGCCGTATCTCCAGATAGTAATGCTCCTGGGCAAGGTCCAGTGTTACCTCTGTGACATCGTTTTCCAGATCAAAACCGAAGTTCTGACTGGTGACCTCGATGCTGTCCGCATTCGTCAGTGACGCGGTTTGGGAAGTAAAATCCAGTGTGGAGCCCAACCGGGTCACGAAGTCGTAGCCCTGAAGGCCTACATTCTCCGAACCGGAACAGCCGTAGTCGAAGCTGGGTTCCTTCCAAAGCGTAAAGGTAATGTTGACTTCGCTGCCGGCCGGGACTGTCACCGGCACCGCCAGGTACAGCACCCGCCGCTGGCTCATGGTCTCGCTGATGATGCTGTCCAGACGCCCGTCGGCGTAGCGGTCTGCGGTACCGCCTCCAGCCAGGGGACCGTACTGGGTCAGCAGCTCATTGACGGCCCGGCGGAACAGGGCGCAGGGCACCGCCGCCGCTTCGCTGTCTGTCATGCCGTACTGCCAGTCCACATAGGTCTTCAGATAGTTCTGACACAGTCCGTCCAGTATCCCGTCCAGTGTGGTCTCCCGCCGGGTGACGGTGCAGCCGACGCCCTCCAGCTCCTCGCCCCGGTCACAGCCGCCGTCCTCATAGCCCTGGAGGGTGTAATCTCCGATGTCCTCCCCCAGCACCACCAGCAGCTTGGGGGCCGTGTCCCGGCGCTGGCCGTTGGGCACAAAATAGCTGTACTGCCGCCAGCCGGTGTTTTCATCCCAGCTGGCGCCGTTAAAGCCATAGGTGAGGATGTTGGTCTCCTCCGGGTCGATGGTGAATTCGACGGCCTGGGTGGCGGCGTCGTATTCCTCATGAGGCGCTTCAAAGTCTGTGAACTCGTACACCGTCACCGGGATGTCCAGCGCCGGCGCGGCTCCCAGGGCGGCTTCCAGATATCCGCCATCCTCCAGCAGAGCCCGATAATCTGTCCAGCTGTCCGGGTACTCCAGGTTCCAGGTGGAGCCATCGTCCACCCCGGCGTTCCGGAATCCGCCGGCATAGGACCCGGCGTACAGAGCGGCTTCCGTCTCCCCACCGTCTACCGTCACGGTGGGGCATTGGGACGCCAGCTCCGTGAAGGCCCCGGCGAAGGGATAGTATGTCACGGCGGTGATATCTCCCGAGGTGTGGTTGACCAGCACATAGGAATCTGTCACCGTGGCGCCCCATTGGCGGGAGGAGCCGTCTGCATAGGACCCGGCGGTGAAATCCCAGGTGGTATGCCGCTCCGCCGTCAGACCTTCCGTTTTCTCCGCCAGCGTCAGGGGGAACACCGGCCCGGCGTAGGACATGAAGGTGGTGCCGTCCACATGGAGCGGCTCATTGTCCGCGGCGATGCCGCTGCCGCCGCTCTCCGCCGTACTTCCGTCAGTCATGGAGGCGCCCAGCCGGGAAAAGAGGCCCGTGGACCAGGTCAGCGTCACAGCCAGGGCCACGCACGCGGCGGCGGCCAGCCAGCGGCGCCGGGCGGTGTGCCGCCGCTGGACAGCGGCGGGGGAGGAGGCGGTCCCCGCCTCCTCAATGAGGTCTGCATCGATCAGACCCAAAATGCGGAACAGCCGTTCTCCCTTCATAACATGACACCCTCCTTCTTCAAGTATGCCCGCAGGACTTTCCGGGTGCGGAACAGGGAGGACTTGACCTTGCCTTCACTGCAGTTCCAGTCCTTGGCGATATCCGCCACGGCCTCGCCGTACCAGTACCTCCGCAGGAACAGGCGGCGGCTCTCTGCCGGCAGATTCCGCAGGAATGTGCTGATGAGAGCCGCGATCTCCTGGTCCTCCAGCACTTTTTCCGTACTATGGGGAGCGGGGACGCAGTCGTCCAGCTCGCCCAGCAGGATCTCAATGCCGTCACCCCGTTTTTGGGTGTGGGATTTTTTCCAGCGGTCCAGGGAGAGGTTCCGGATGATGCGGCCCAGCCATGGGCGGAACAGCGCGGGCTTGGCGGGGGGAATGGCGTTCCAGGTTTTCAGATAGGTGTCGTTGACGCATTCCTCCGCGTCACCGTGGCTGCGGAGGATGTTCCAGGAGATGCCCCACAGAAAATCCCCGTATTTGTCCGCCGTCTCGTCAATGGCTCGCTGGTCCCGCCGCCAGTACAGGTCGATGATGTCACTGTCCTCCAAGGTCTCGCCTCCTTTGTATGATTGATTTTGCCGGCCAGTTCCGTCGATGATGAGGGAGGGGGCAGGACGCGCCGTCCGCCGGCAAAGACGGTGCTTCCGCGCTTCATGGAGACACTCCTCCTATACCTATATAGACGATAAAAGCTGCGGCGGGTTTCATCGAGGAACAAAAAATTCCGGGGGAAGGTTCCCCCGGAATCCTTTCGGGCTCCGCCTGGGCCCGGCAGGGGCTCTGCCCCTCGTCAGAACAAACTCCGCTGTGCTCGGAACGGTCTGTCGGCCATTCCTCGTATCGCTCCGTTTGTTCTTCCTCTCCCCACCGGAACTCAGCAGTAAAGCGGTTCCGGTGGGGGCCCGGGGATGCCGCCTTTGAAATACCCCTTCGGGGCACGAGAGGCGGGCGAAACTTTTGCCTTTTATGCCAGCAATCCCCGGCTCACCAGGAACTCCTGGGCCACATCGTCCACGGTCCGGCCCAGAACGTCCACCTGATAGGTCATCTCCACCATATCGTCATTGGAGATCTGGTCCGCCAGCAGGTTCAGGACTTCCTCCAGATTAGGGGCCGTGTCGGCGAACCGCTCAAAGGTATCCACCCGGACCAGGAGCGCGCCGTTGTAGTCGGGGAAGAAGCTCAAATCGTCCTCTAGCACCTTCAGATTGGCCTTGCGGTTCAATCCGTCGGTGGCGTAGACCTCGGTGACGTCAAAGCTGCCCTTTTCCGCGGCGGCGTATTTCAGACTGACGTCCACGGACACCACATCTTTGAAGTTCAGCCCGTAGAACGCGGTGAAGGGTCCGAATTTCATGCTGCCCTCCTGGGTGAAGAACTCATGCTCCGCGCCGAACACCAGATGGTCCGCCACGGGGATCAGGTCGCTGACGGTCTCCAGGCCGTACTGGTCCGCCACGGCCTGGGGTACTGCGATGGCGTAGGTGTTGTCAAAGCCCAGCTTTTCCAGCAGGCGGATATCATGCCGCTCGCCCGCCACCTGATTGGCGTAGTCGTAGATCGAGGTGCCCTCCGGCACGTCGGCGGTGTCCAGCTGCAAAAACGTTGTCAGCAGAGTGCCGTCATAGGAGATCATCAGGTCGCAGGTGTGGCTGTCTCCAATGAGGGACTTGAAGTTGTTTACCTGGGACATCTGGTCCTGGATGGTGACGGTCAGGTCCGTCTTGTCCTCCACCAGCATTTTCACCATGTGGTGCATGATCTGGGTCTCAGAGTAATCACCGTCGTAGAGCATCAGCTCGTTTTCGCCGCCGCCCTTGCCTGTGCCATAGGGGAGCAGCAGGACGAAGGCCAGCAGGATGGCCACCACGGGGACCCACATGGTCCTGGAGCCGCCCCGGGACTTGCGCATCTGCTTTTCAAACCAGCCCATCAGCAGGTCCAGAAGGATGGCAATGACCATCAGTGCCCCGGTGCCGGAGAGGATGAGCGTCATGTCCTGGATACGGATGCCCCGGTTGATGATGCCGCCCAGACCGCCGCCGCCCACGAAGGCCGCGAACACGGCGGTGCCGATGGCATTGACCACGGCGATGCGGATGCCGGTGAACACCGTGGGGAAGGCCAGGGGAAACTCCACCATCAGCACCCGGTAGGGCTTGCTCATGCCCATGCCCCGGGCCGCCTCCTTGACGCCGGGGTCCACCTCCTGGAGGCCCAGGCAGGTGTTCCGCACGATGGGGAGGAGGGAGTACAGGGTGATGCCGATGATAACAGTGATTTTGCCGGCGCCCAGAAAGACCATGATGATACCCAGCAGCGCCAGGGAGGGGATGGTCTGCAGCAGGTCCACAACTCGCAGAATGACCGCCCGGGCCTTGGGATAGACGTAGGACAGGATGCCCAGCGGCAGGCCGATGCAAATGGACAGGATGCTGGCGGCCAGCACAATGAAGAGGTGCTCACAAATCAGGGACCAGGTCATCTGCCCACCTCCTTCCGCAGGCCGCGGGGCGTGACCTTCTTTTGGAGTAGGTCAATGACGGCACCGATGACGATGGCCAGGATGGCCGCCGGGATGGCGCCCAGCAGGATCAGGGTGTTGTTGTTGGAGGAGGTGCCCTGGTATACGAAGTCACCCAGGCCGCCCAGGCCGATCATGGCGGCCAGCACCGCCCAGGAGACGGTATACACCGCCGCCATTCGGAGGCCGGCGATGATGGTGGGCATGGCCAGGGGCAGCTCCACTTTGATGAGTGTCTGGAAGGGAGACATGCCGCAGCCCTTGGCGGCCTCCACATACTTGCCTTCCACGCCCAGAATGCCGGTATAGGTGTTTTTCAGCACCGGGAACATGGCGTAGATGGCCAGAGCGATGATGACCGTGGCGGGGACCATGCCAAGGTACAAAAACAGGAGGCCGATGAACACCAGGCCGGGGATGGTCTGGAACACGGAGACGACCGGCAGGATGACGCCCGACCACTTGGGGATGCGGGACAGCAGAATGCCCAGCACCAGTCCCAGCACAAAGCCGATGGCAACGGAGACCAGCACATACCCCGTATGAATGACAATGGCCTTTGCCAGCATGGCACCATAAGTATCAAACAGCGCCCTCATGACCCGGCCCCCCACAGATTCTCCGCCACGGACCGGGCCACGCTGGTCTTGGTGACGATGCCCGCGATGGTGTCGTCCTCGTTCAGCACCACCACGTAGTTGGCGCCGGAGTCCAGCAGATAGTCGAAGCTCTCCTTGGCGTCGTCACCCACCCGGACGGTCCGGGCGGTCTGACGGACCATGGGCTCAATGCTGTTGAGTTCCCGGCCGTAGCGGCGGATGTCGCCGATGGAGATGGTGCCGGCGTACCGGCCCTCGTTGTCCGTGACCAGCAGGGAGTCCACGCTGCTGCGGGCCATGCGCTCGGCGCACTCCAGAACGCCGCGGTCCGTTTTGACGGTGACGATGTTCGTACGCATGAAATGCTCCACCGTGGAGGGCGTGGGCACGTCCGGCGCGTGCTTGCCCAAAAAGTCCCGCACCAGGTCATTGGCGGGGTGCTCCAGCATCTCCTCCGGGGAGGCCATCTGGACCACCTGACCGGCGTCCATAAAGATGATGATATCCGCCAGCTTGAGGGCCTCGCTCATGTCGTGGCTGACGAACACGATGGTCTTGTTCAGCTTCTGCTGGATGTTCTTCACCTCGTCCTGGAGCGTCTCCCGGGTCATGGGGTCCAGAGCGCTGAAGGGCTCATCCATCAGCACGATGGGGGGAGACGCTGCCAGTGCCCGCAGGACGCCGATGCGCTGCTGCTGTCCGCCGGACAGCTCGGAGGGGTACTTGTCGGCGTAAGCCTCCATGTTCACCATCTTCAAAAGATCCCGCACGATCTCGTCGCACTTGGCCTTGTCAGCCTTCAGCAGCTTCGGCACCACGCAGATGTTCTGGGCCACGGTCATGTTGGGGAACAGGCCAATCTGCTGGATGACATAGCCGATGTGGCGGCGCAGATCCACCTTGTCCACGGACCGGATGTCCTTGCCGTCGATGGAGACGGTGCCGGAATCGATGTCAATCAGCCGGTTGATGGTTTTCAGCGTGGTGGTCTTGCCGCAGCCGGAGGGGCCGATGAGGACCACGAATTGTCCGTCCGGGATGGTGAAGTTCAGGTCCTTGAGAATGGGGGTTTTGCCATAGCTTTTGCAGACGTGTTCAAACTGGATCATGAGACCTCCTTTGTCGCAACCAGGCGGTGGGCTGCCTCCGCGGCGGAGGAATTACCCACCAGAACAAGAACATCCCCGGCATACAGCTCCGCGTAGGGGCCGGGGGACAGGATGACTGTCTGGCTCCGCCGGATGGCCACCACGGTGGCGCCGGTGGACTGCCAGAATTTCAGCGCCCCAAGGCTTTTTCCAATGAGAGAAGAGTCCTTGGGAACAGGGACTTCATAGTTGGGAAGAGGTTCCTCCGCAGCGGCGAAGGTATCCCGGCTCTTGACCAGGGCGGCCACCGTCTCGGACAGCCTTCGGCTCAGATCGGCGTATTCCGCCATCAAGTCCTTCAGCTGCTGCCGCAGAGCGTGAACGTCAGAGTTTTCCTCGAAATTTGCAATGTAGCGGCGGGCGCTGTCGGCGGAAAGGACAATAGCGCCGCTCTGTGGTTTCACCTCCACTACCTTCATATCTGCCAGCAGCCGCAGGGCACGGCGGATGGTCTCCGGCGACACGTTGTATTCCGAGGCCATAACGGACCGGCCGTAAATGCGGCTTCCCTCGGGCAGCTCGCCCTTGGCGATACGCCGGGCGAGGTCCAGCGCAATTTGCAGATATTGAGACGGAACGACCGCCTGCTTCATAAAATGCCACCACCTTCTTCGTGATGATTTCTATTATAAATCTGACAACTTGAAAAAGTAAATGGAGATGGCAGTTAATTTTCTGTGAACAAATTTGCAACGGGAGAAAAAAGATACAAAAAATGGGAGAATAATGATTGAAATGTACTAAAAACAAATCTGCTCGATTTTCTTTCCCAATGTGCCGCGGAGGGAAAACTGTGCTATACTGGTTTAAATTTTTGAACCAAAGGGGAGATACCATGAAAACGTACCGGGAATGCGTGGAGATGCGGACGGCGCTGGCGGAGGAATTCCGCGAGCTGAAGCCGCTGTTTGCGGCGCTGGGAGACGAGAACCGGCAGCAGATATTTCTGGCCCTGTTGGAGAGCGAGGAGGTCGGCCTGCGGGTGGGACAGCTGACGGAGCGGACCCATCTGTCCCGCCCGGCGGTGTCCCATCATCTCCGAATTTTGAGGGACGCCGAACTGGTCCGGCTCCATCGGGAGGGGACCCGCAATTACTATTACGCCAATGTGGATACGACCCGGTGGGCGGCTCTCCGGACTATGGCGGAACATATCGACACCGTGGTGCGGTATGCCGCGTCCGTGGGGTATCCCCATCTGCGGGAAGAATAGGAGGAATGACAATGGAACTTTTGGAAGCAATCCGGTGCCGCCACTCCGTGCGGCAATACACAGACCGCCCTCTGCCGCGGGAGATCATTCAGGAACTGGAGACGGAGATTGCCGCGTGCAACGCGGAGAGCGGCCTGCACATCCGGCTGGTGACCGATGAACCGGATGCGTTTCAGGGCGTTCTGGCCCATTACGGCAAATTCAGCGGTGTCCGGAATTACCTGGCACTGATCGGCCCCAAGGGACCGGAGCTGGACGAGAAGCTGGGGTATTATGGGGCGCGTCTGACTTTAAAAGCTGTACAGCTGGGACTGGACACCTGCTGGGTGGCACTGACGTTCCGGAAGGGCAAGTGCCGCTGCGCAGCGGCACCCGGCGAAAAGCTTGTCTGCGTTATTACGCTGGGTTATGGCGTGAACCGCGGCGTCCCCCACAAGAGCAAGGCCCTGGAACAGGTCTGTCGGGCGGAAGGCCCCATGCCGGACTGGTTCCGGGCCGGTGCTGAGGCGGCGCTTCTAGCTCCCACGGCGGTGAATCAGCAGAAATTTCTGCTGACGCTGGAGGGAAACACGGTAAAGGCGGAGGCGGGCAAAGGCTTTTATTCCGGAGTGGATCTGGGCATCGTGAAATATCATTTTGAAATCGGCGCGGGCAAGGAACATTTTAACTGGAAATGAGAGAAAAAGCCCTCGAAAGAGTTCCCTTCTGGAGTGTGGATAACAGAGAAGGAGGCGGCGTTTTAAGCGCCGCCTCCTTCTCTGTTATCACTTTATATTGTCTTATGCGGCGAAAATTGCACCGCGTAGCACTGACCAGTGATTTTACCAGGTAAGACCAGAGGAGATTGGCATTGAAATTTTAACATATCTTTTATATAATAATTACATGTGTGAATGACGGGGAGGTCCCCCAGTCCAGGAGAATAAGGAGAAATGCCCATGAGACCGGATGGAACCCGGGTCAAAGGCTTGACCCCCATTGTACAGGCACTGCCCTATATCATGCCTAAACGCTACGACGCCCAGAACTGGGCCAGCGATTATGTGGATGAGGAGATCATAAAGGGCTTTATCCGTCAGAAGCGGCGGGAGGGTCAGCATGTGACCCATATGAGCGTTCTGGTGGCCGCCTACTATAAGGCCGCACTGGAAAATCCAAAGGTAAATTATTTCATCATGAACCGTAAGGTGTACAAGCGGAACCACTTCTGCTTCAGCTTTGTGATTCTCAAGACGCGGGAGGACGGCACGCCGGACGAGACGGCACTGAAGGTGTTTTTGGAGCCGGAGGACGACGTGTTCACCATCAGCCGGAAGATCAAGGAACTGGTGGACCGGAATCAGGAAACCGCCCATAACAACAACACGGACAAGTTTGCCAACTTGGCGTTTTCCACACCGGGACTGGCCCGCTTCGTGTTCTGGCTGGCGTATCATTTGGACCTCCATGGGCTATTGCCGCGGAAGATCATCGATTTGAGTCCCTTCCATACCAGCCTGTTCGTTACCAACTTGGCATCCATCAATACCCGGTGTATCTACCACCACTGTTATGAGTTCGGCACCACCAGTGTATTTATCTGCATGGGCAAGCCGACACTGGACCCGCTGGCTCCGGCCGGGAGCCGGAAAAAGCACATGCCGCTGGGTGTTGTGATGGATGAGCGTATTGCCACCGGCATCGAATACTCCCGCTTTTTTGCGGCGTTTGAACGCTATTTGAAAAAGCCCGAATTGCTGGAGAGCCGCTTGGACGGCAAGGCCGTTCCGGTCCCGGCGCAGGCGTAAGGGGGCTCGGACAGTGGAAACCGGATACGGGAAACGCCTCTGGGCGTGGTTCAAACACCTGAATCTGTATGTGCGGGCGCTGGCGAAATGGCTGGCGCTGGCGATTATCACCGGCGTACTCTGCGGGTTCATCGGCTCGTTATTTCATATCGGTGTTCACCACGCCACGGTCCTGCGGGCGGAGCACCCGTGGCTGCTGTGGTGCCTGCCGGCGGCGGGTCTGGTCATTGTGGGCTTTTACAAGCTGACAAAGACCGAGGGCCAGGGCACCAATGACATCATCGACGAGGTCCATCTGGGCAAGGGCCTGTCCATCTGGCTGTTGCCGGCCATCTTTCTGGGCACGGTCCTGACCCATCTGTGCGGCGGCTCCGCCGGACGGGAGGGTGCCGCCCTCCAGATGGGCGGCACCATCGGCTACCACGCGGGCCGCCTGTGCCACCTGGATGACCGGGACCTGCGGACCGCCACCATGGCGGGTATGGCCGCGTTCTTCGCGGCGCTGTTCGGCACACCTCTGGCCGCCACTGTGTTTGCCATGGTGGTCATCAGCATCGGCGTCTTTTACCATGCGGCGTTCATCCCTTGCCTGACGGCCTCTCTGGTGGCCTACGGCATCTCCATTCTGATGGGCGTGGAGCCCACCCGCTTCCAGGTGGAGATGCCGGCGCTGGACGCGGAGATGCTGCTGCGGGTAGGCGTGCTGGCGGCGCTGTGCGCGCTGGTCTCCGTGCTGTTTTGCAGCACCATCCATTTTGCGGAGCACCAGATGCACAAATACCTACCGAATCCCTGGATTCGGGCAGTGGTGGGCGGCATCGCCGTCATCGCACTGACCTATCTCTGCGGCACCACGGATTACAACGGCGCCGGCATGGAGGTGGTCACCGCCGCCGTGGAGCGGGGGACTGCCCACCCGGCGGCCTTCCTGCTGAAATTACTGTTTACTGCCGTGACCTTGGCTGCCGGCTTCAAGGGCGGCGAGGTGGTCCCCTCCTTCTTTGTGGGGGCGACCTTCGGCTGCGTGGCGGGTCCCCTGCTGGGTATCCCGGCGGGCTTTGCCGCCGCACTGGGACTGACAGCGGTGTTCTGCGGTGCCACCAACTGCCCTCTGGCCTCTATCTTTTTGTCCGTGGAGCTGTTTGGTGACGGAGGCCTGCTGTACTTTGCCCTGGCCTGCGGCATCAGCTACATGCTCTCCGGCTACAACGGCCTGTACTCCAGCCAGACCATCCTGTACTCCAAACTGAAGGCCCAGTATATCAATGTCCATACCAACGCCCACCACGCCGGAGCCCCTCACGAGGAGCCGCCGGTGGCCGGCAGCGTGAAAGAGGACTGACGCGGTTTACGGATATCCGAAACCGGGGAAAACCGAATAAAAAGAGCTCCCCCATGGCACACTGTCTCAAACGACATTGCCATGGGGGACTTTTTATGCAACTTTTACTGCAAATCGGCCTGACGATCCTGACTTCTCTGCTGTCCATTGTGGTGCTGTTCCTGCTGGCGAAGCTGATGGGCAGCAAGCAGGTATCCCAGATGACCATGTTCGACTATGTGGTGGGCATCACCATCGGCTCCATCGCGGCGGAGCTGGCCACGGAGCTGGAGGCGCCCGCCAAGCCGCTGACCGCGCTGGTGGCCTACGGTGCGGCGGCGGTGGCCATCTCCGTGCTGACCAACAAATCCCCGAAAGCCAGAAGCGTGGTGACAGGCAAGCCCCTGGTACTGCTGGAGGACGGCGTCATCTACCGGGACAATCTGAAAAAGGCCCGGCTGGACCTGAACGAATTTCTGACCTACTGCCGCATCGGCGGCTGGTTCGACCTGAACCAGCTCCAGACAGCGGTGCTGGAGCACAACGGCGTAGTCAGCTTTCTGCCTAGGGAGAAGGACCGCCCCGCTACGCCTGCGGACCTGGACCTGAATCCCAAGCAGTCCCAGGTCCAGACGCCCTTCGTCATGGACGGCAGACTGATGACGGACAATATCCGGCAGGCGGGAAAGGCGGAGGACTGGGTCTATCGGAGCCTGCTACGGCAGGGCTACAGGGACGAAAAGGAAGTTCTGCTGGCGCTGTGGGACGGCGGCGAGAAGCTGACGGTGTTTCCCCTCCACCCAGAGCGCCTGAAAAAGAAACAGTGAACAGACGGCTCCCCTGACGCATAGGCTGTCAGGGGGATGTCATGAGAAACTGTGACTGTGACCCGCTGGCCTTTACCACCGCTGTCAACACACTGGCGGTGTCCATGGCTAGCCAGCTGAACGATGACGATCTGGCTCTCGTGGGGGCGGTCCTGGTCCAGCTGGGGGATACCCTGGCTACCATTGCCGCACAGAGGGAACGGTGTAAACTGAAAGAATAAGGGCGGCCAACAGGGGCCGCCCTTTACGTATAAAAGACTTGATTGCTGACGGTGAGTGGGGGACGGACGCATGGCACAAAACGCCCGCGAGCTATTTTTATTTTCCGAGCAGCCGTCGGGCGACTTCCACATTCCGCTGCTCCATTGCCTGCAGCCGTTCCACGGCGGCTGCTTGGGCATCTGGATGGGCTGTCTGTGCCACTGCCTGGTCGATCATGGTCCGGAGATTCTCTTCGGTTAAGGCGTTTAAATCGGTAAACACCTCCTGCCCGATATAACGCAGAAACGCGGAGACCTTGGGGTCGTACACCACGCCTGCCAGAGGAATGCCCTGCCCAGCGGCGAAAATCAGCGCGTGGAGCCGCATGGAGACCACGACTTCCATCCGGGACAGGGCGCCGATGATGGTGCCGGCGCCGCCGGCGTCATCCAGGAAATAGTGGGGAATATCCAGGCCGCGGGCTGCCAGCTGGCCGGCGCCGGGGTCCAGATGCTTTTCCACAGCCACGAATACCGGCGTCAGACCGTAGGTCTCGTAGGCGTATCTGGCGGCGGCACCAAAGAGGGGAGCCTTCTCCTCAAAGCCCTTCCAGCGCCGCAGGGCAAAGCAGATATATCTGCCGTGGGGCGGGATGCCTGCCCGCAGCAGCACGCTGTCTGTCTCCGCGTCAGAGGCGCGGCGCAGAATCAGGGCCGGGTCCGCCGTCAGCAGAATTTCCGGCCGGGTAATGCCCATGGCGTTTAGTTCTGCCTGGGAGTCCGGCTCCCGCAGGGTGATAATGTCCACATTCTGATTCAGCACTCTGGCGGCCAGCTTCCGGTGGCTCTCCCGGGTGACGGGGCCGATGCCGCAGCCGTACATCTGCACCTTGCAGCCACACTTTTTGGCGCTCTGGATATTGTGGAGATAGAACCACAGGGACCGCCGGGAGGTCACATCCTGGATCAGACTGCCGCCGCCGTTGATATAGAGCCGGGAATGCCGCATGGCCTTGTGCCAGGCAGGGAGGTTCATCCGGCTGACGGAGCGGACCCGGTAGGTCAGACGGGTGCTCTTGGGGTCCTTGGACAGAACCAGTATTGGCATGTCCGGATCAATGGAACGCATCTCCTGCAAAATGGCCTCCAGAATGGCATCATCTCCAGCATTGCCCCGGCCGTAGGCGCCGCAGATGACCACGCCGTCCCGGTCCTGCTTGGGACGATTGTGTCGACGGATGATCTCCTCATAGATATGCAGTTGAGTATCCACTGTTTTCTGGATGGAGAACTGGGTGGAGGCCTTTTCGTAGAGCTTCTCGCCCATGCTCCGGCGCAGCTCGTCGTCATTGCCGAGAGCTGCCAGATGGGTCCCCAAGGCCTCCCAGTCTCCGGGCGTGAAGAGATAGCCGCTCACGTCCTGGTCGATGAGATAGGGGATGCCGCCCACGGCGGTAGCTACGGTGGCCAGGTGGAAGCGGGCACCCTCGGTCAGCGCATAGGGGAATGTTTCTGACACGCTTGTCAGGGCGTTGATATCCAAAGCTGAGTAGAACCGGTCCATGCCGCCGCTGATCCAGCCGGCGAAAGTCACCTGCTTCTCCACACCCAGCTCCTTTGCCAGGGACTCCAGCTTCTCCCGTTCCTCGCCGTCACCGGCGATGACCAGCCGCAGCCGCTTGCAGGACTGATAGCCGGCGGCAAAGCCCCGGATCAGAGTGGACATGTCCTTCACGGGATTCAGGCGGGCGGCGATGCCCACCACAACGGATGTCTCGTCAACGTCGGCACCGAGTTCGCGCAGATAGGGGAGACGATCCCCTTGGTTGGGCGCGGGAGTGAAGTCGATACCGTTGTAGATGGCGTAAAAGCAGTCAGGCGGAAATCCCCGGGAGATCAGCAGGTCCACCATGGCGTCAGACACGCCGATGCGGTAATCCACCTGACGCAGGGCCCAGGCATTGATGGTGCCGAAAGTCAGACGACTGAGAGGCCGTCCCATGTAGTCCAGCTTGTAGTCGCTGTGGACAGTGCTGACCACCGGCAGGCCGGTGGATTTCCGCAGCAGAGCACCAATCATGTTGGCCCGGGAACCGTGGCAGTGGATGAGCTGATATCTGCCCTCCAGAATGTAATCAGTCAGTTGACGCCGGACCCGCAGCACGTTGTTGCCGCTGACAATCATAGTGGGAATGCCCAGAGTCCGGGCCTCGTCGGCAAATGGACCATCGCGGAAGCACACCAGCTGGGCAGCAATGGTTTTGTTCAGATTTTGCAGCAGACTCAGCACGTGAGTTTTAGCGCCGCCGGAGTCACCGCCGCTGATCAAATGGATGACTTTCATGAAAAGCCTTCCTTTCGTAAAAAATGGTCTTGAGAAATTGCGGAAAATATTATACAATACTCCAAGAATATTGTCCAGAACAAGAAAAACCAGACGCGCGGCGCCTGCTGTGGAGGAAACCATGGAACAGAAAGCAAAAAAAATTGGAAAGTTCAACATCATTGATATGATTGCCGTGATCCTAATTCTGGCGGTAGTAGTCTTTGCCGGTATCAAACTGATGAACCGCGGTGGCGGCGAGAGCGGCGAGGCGGCTATGACCAAGGTTACTTACACCGTTAAGGTGGAAGGTGTCCCGTCAGAACTGTATGAAACCTGCCAAGCCCATCTGCCCTCTCCGCTGATGGCTTCCGGAGCCTTGGTAGGTGGCCAGATCGAAAGCGTGGAGAAAACTCCGTATTATGTACTTGGCCCTGACGGGGAATGGGTGGAAGATCCGGAGCATGTGACGCTGTACTTCACAGCGACAACGGAGACTCCCTCCGATGAGGTCATGACCACAAAGGTAGGCGATCAGGAGGTTCGTATCGGCAAAAAGGATTATATCCTGAAAAGCGAGTATATCGAATTCCAGGGCGGCACAATCGTGGATGTCCGGTGGGGTGAATGACGAGAAACAGCAAGGTCCGGCTTTGTGCCCGGCCTTGCTGTTTAGATTATAATATAGAGAATAGAGACTTGGCGTTAACTCATGAGAGGTGTATTCCAAAATGCACAGAGGTAGTACCGAAATAAGGAGGACGAATAGTAGATATTCGAAAAAAGCAAAAAGATTGTAAAAAGGCGTTGACAAATGGGGAATGGTCTGGTATTCTAACAAAGCCGTCGGCGCGGTAAGCACTGCGGCGGAGAGCAGATTTGAAGAAATTCAAAAAGATGCTTGACAGCAAGGCTGAAATGTGGTAACTTAAACAAGTTGCCGCTGAAGGAAAGCGAACGTCAGTTGAAACTTCCGAAAAGAAAGTGCTTGACAAGAGCTTCTGAAAGTGGCAGACTCAAAAAGTTGCTGCGAATGCAAAACGGACCGCGAGTCGAAAACTTTTGAAAAAAGTACTTGACAAACGGAATGAAGTCTTGTATAATGGCAATGTTCCGCCGGAAAGCGGCGTGCACCTTGTAAATTAAACAACGTAACGAAAAG
>CAMBAJ010000032.1 GCA_945864305.1 uncultured Clostridia bacterium
TGGCGAAGATCAAGGCCTATGCCAAAGAACAGCTGGCGGGCATCCCCGACCTCCTGTTCATCGGAGACGGCACCGCGCCCCATGTGCTCTCTGTGTCCCTAGTGGGCTGGCCCAGCCAGAACATCGTCAACGACCTGAGCGAACAGGGCATCTGCATCTCCGCCGGCTCCGCCTGCCACCAGGGCAAGCCCAGCCATGTGGTGGCGGCGCTGAAGCTGCCGAAGCGGGTGGCCGGCGGCGTTATCCGCCTGAGCTTCGGCCCGGAGACCACGAAGGCGGACATCGACGTCTGCGCCGAGGCCCTGCGGCGGCACCACGACACCCGGATGCCCATGCTGTGAATGTTCGAGGGGGAGCAGGCTCCCCCTCGACCTCCCCCTCACCAGTCTGCGGACTGGTGTGTGCGCCCCAAGGGCGCACGGGTCAAAGTATTTTTGTCAGGTACACGCCCTGACAAAAATGATTGAAATTTTATCGACGAAGGATATCATCATGTTCAAACATCTCCGCCGGGAGCCCGGCTTTTACAGACAGCTGTGGAAGCTGTCCCTGCCGGTCATCCTGCAAAACCTCATTACCTTCTCCCTAGGGCTCATCGACACCTTTATGGTCAGCCAGCTGGGCAACGAGGAGATGGCCGCCGTCTCCTCCGCCAACGTGCCGGTATTTCTGCTCATCAGCATCGTGTTCGGGTTCCAGAGCGGCCTGGGCATTCTGGTGAGCCAGTACTGGGGCAAGGGCGACCTGAAAAACATCAACCGCGCCCTGGGCGTGGCCTGCTTCCTGGGCGTCGGCGTCACCGCCGTGCTGGCGGTGGTGTTCGCCCTGTTCCCTGTGCAGGTGATGGACCTGCTGTCCAACCGCCACGACCTGAGCCTGCTGGGAGCGCCGTACCTTCAGGTCATCGGCTTCTCCTACGTGTTCAACATGCTCTCCTCCCTCTACGCCAGCGCCCAGCGCAGCGTGGAGAACTCCACCTTCGGCATGAAGCTGTTCGGCTTTTCCACGGTACTGAATACCGTGCTGAACTATCTGCTGATCTTCGGACACGGCGGTCTCCCCGCCCTGGGCGTCCAGGGTGCGGCCGTGGCCACGCTGCTGGCCCGGATGAGCGAGTTTGTCATCTGCGTGGTCTGCGCCGTCCGCAGCAGGAACATCCCCCTGGACCTGGGCCGTTTCCTGCGGCCGGGGACGGACATGGTGCGCCGCTTTTTAAAATACGCCTCCCCGGTGGTGCTGAACGAGACCGCCTGGGGCCTGGGCAACTCCCTGCTGACGGTCATCCTGGGCTACACCGACAACTCCGTGGAGATGCTGGCGGCCAACGCCGTCATGGGCAATCTGAACCGGCTGTTCCTGGTGGTGTGCTTCGGCATGGGCGCCGCCACGGCGGTCATCGTGGGCAAGGCCATCGGCGAGGGCAAGTCCAAGGACGAAGTCATGTCTCTGAGTCAGACGCTGCTGTGGTTCGCCGTTCTGGTGGGCGGCGCCGTGGGACTGGTGGCGCTGGCGCTGGTGCCTACGCTGTTCGTGCCCGTTATCTTCCCCATGTTCAATCTGTTCGGCCAGTCCGCCGCCATTGCCACCGCTCTGGCGGTGGCGGGCTTCGTCACCATCCCCCTCCACGCCTACGCCATCTCCGCCGTCACCGGCGTGTTGCGGGCGGGCGGCGACGTGGCCTTCTCCACCGCGCTGGACCTGGGGCCCCAGTGGCTCTTGTGCCTGCCCGTGACGGCGCTGTGCGCTCTGGTGCTGAAAACCGGCGCCTGGCCCATCGCTTTCGCCATCCAGCTGGAGTGCATTGTCAAGTCGCCGCTGTGCGCCTGGCGCATCAACGGCGGCAAGTGGATCCATGATGTCACAAGGGGGTATGAGACATGAGCCTGTTCCGCTGCCCCGTCTGCGGCGGGCCGCTGGTCCGGGAGGAGCGGGCCTACCGCTGCGAAAAGGGCCACATCTACGACCTCGCCAAAGAAGGCTACACCTACCTGCTGCCCCCCAACCAGAAGCACTCCGCCGCCCCCGGCGACGACAAGGGCATGGCCGCCGCCCGGCGGGAATTCCTGTCCAAGGGGTATTATGCCCCGCTTCTGAATACGATTTGTAGTCAGATTCTGGCCTGTTCCGGCGACGCCCCGGTGCTGCTGGACACCGGCTGCGGCGAGGGGTACTACACCGCAGGCATCTATCAGGCCCTGTGCGCCGCCGGAAAAACGCCCCGGATGGCGGGCATCGACATCTCCAAATTCATCCTCCGCTCCGCCGCGAAACGGGAAAAGGCCATCGAGTTCGCCGTGGCCTCCTCCTACCACCTGCCGGTGTCGGACGAGACCGTGGACATTCTGCTGAACTGCTTCTCCCCCCTGGCGCTGGATGAGTTCCGCCGGGTGCTGAAGCCCGGGGGGCAGTTCTTCTACGTGGTCCCGGCGGCGGACCACCTGTGGGAGATGAAGCAGGTCCTCTACAACCGGCCCTATCCCAACGAGGAGAAGGAGACGCCCTACGAGGGCTTCGCCTACGAGGCCATTGTCCCCGTGGACGATACCATCACGCTGGAGAGCCAGACGGACATCCACGCCCTGTTCCAGATGACGCCCTACTACTGGAAAACCCCCAAGGCGGGGGCGGAGCGGCTGGCGGCGCTGGACCGCCTGACCACCCGCATCGCCTTCCGGGTCCATGTGTTCCGGAAGCTCTGACGGCACGAAAAGCGCACCCTCCCGGGTGCGCTTTTTTATGCTTACAGGGCCTTCGTGATGGTGCCGCCGCCCAGCACCGTGTCTCCCCGGTACAGGACCACCGCCTGGCCCGTGGTGATGGCCCGCTGGGGCTCGTCGAAGGTCAGGCGCACGGCGCCGTTTTCCGCCGTTTCCGCCGTGGCGGCTTTTTCCACCTGGCGGTAGCGGACCTTGGCTGTGACCCGCGTGGGGCCCGTCAGGCCCGGAACGGCCCCCCAGACCCAGTCCTCCGCCAGCAGCTCCCGGCCGTACAGGGCGGACTCCGGCCCCACGGTGACGGTGTTGTCCGCCATGGACTTGCCGCAGACGTACAGCGGCTCCGGCCCGCTGACGCCCAGTCCCTTCCGCTGGCCCAGCGTGTAGCGCACCGCGCCCTTGTGCCGCCCCAGCACATGGCCCTCCCGGTCCAGAATGTCCCCGGGCGGGTACTGTATGCCCGTGTACCGTTCCAGAAAGGCGGCGTAGTCGCCGTCCGGCACAAAGCAGATGTCCTGGCTGTCGTGCTTTCGGGCGTTGCAGAAGCCCTGCTCCTCCGCGATTTTCCGGACCTCCGGCTTATGGAGCCCGCCCAGGGGGAACAGGGTCCGGGAGAGCTGCTCCTGGGTCATGGAGGCCAGCACGTAGCTCTGGTCCCGGTCCGGGTCCGCCGCCTTCTCCAGCGCCCACCGCCCGGTGGACGGGTCCTGGACAATTCTGGCGTAATGGCCGGTGGCGATGTAGTCCATGCCCAGCACCTGCGCCCGGTGAAAGAGATAGCCGAATTTCAAATAGCGGTTGCAGTCGATGCAGGGGTTGGGGGTGTCCCCCCGCTCATAGCTGTCCGCGAATTTCCGCATGACCTGCTCGTCAAAGGTCTCGCAAAAATTGAACACATAGTGCTGGATGCCCAGCCGCCGGGCCACGCTCCGGGCGTCCTCCACATCCTCCAGCGCGCAGCAGGTGTGTCCCTTGCGGCCCACCTGTTCGTTTTGATACAGCTTCATGGTGACGCCCACGCACTCGTATCCCTGCTGCTGCAACAGCCATGCCGCCACGCTGGAATCCACGCCGCCGCTCATGGCCACCAAAACCCGTTTTCCCATGTTTATTCTTCCTACTTCCATAGTATTTTCATAGGAATTATAAAGGACAGAGGGCCGCCTGTCAAGATAAAATACAGGGACCGCCGTCACCGGCGGTCCTCCGCATCCTTTATTGGAATTCCGGCACCAGAACGCCGTCTGTCTCCGGCCCCACCTCAAAGAAGGGGCTGTCCAGCCGGTGGACCTTCTCCGACGGCCACAGGGCCAGGAAGTCCTTCACCCCCGCCACATTGGGCAGGCCGTAGGGCGCGTGGTGATAGTGCATGGGCACCGCGCACCTGGCGCCGATATCGTCACAGACCTGTTTGGCGCCCTGGGCATCCACCGTGTAGACGCCGCCCACCGGCACCAGCACCGCGTCCACCGGGCCGATGGCCGCCAGTTGCTCCGCTGTCAGCTGGTGCCCCAGGTCCCCCAGATGGGCCACGGACACGCCACCGGCGGTGAAAATTCGGATGGTGTTGGGCCCCCGCAGGGCGCCGCCCTGGTCGTCGTGGCAGGTCTCCACCTCCCGGACGGTGAAGGGGCTCTCCCGCCCCGGCAGCAGCTCCACCCGGTCCACCGCGTCGTGGTCGAAGTGGTGGTGGCTGCAAAATACCTCATGGGCCTGTACCCGCAGGTCCGGGTAGCCCTCCACGCCGGTGTAGGGGTCCGTGACGATCCTGTATCCGTCCTGCTCCAGCACAAAGCAGGCGTGTCCCAGCCAGGTCAGTTTCATATGCAATCCTCCTCAGCATGGTAAAAGAGACGGGCCTCCCCGTCTCTTTTATCATACCAGCTTTATTCCGGCTTGTCATCCGGCTTTTTCTCCGTGGCGTCTCTCCGGGTCCGTCTCCGCTTCCGCAGCACGCGGACCGCCGCGAAAACGACCACCGCCAGCACCAGCACCCACAGCCAGCCGTAGGCCAGGGCCACCACCAGATTCTCCAGGCCGTCCACGAAGTTTGCAAGGCCCTGGGAGAAGGCCGTGCCCAGACGGGTGCCGAAGCTGTCCGGCACCTCCTCCACGGTGGAGAGCTTGTAGACCTCGCTGAGGGTGATGTACACCGTGGCATAGTCCACCTTGCCGTCGTACCGCCGCAGGGTGCCGGAGAGGTCGTCGATGGTCTGCTCCGTCTCGGAGATGGCGGACTCGATGGTGATGATGTCCTCCATCTTCTCCGCCTTGGCCAGCAGCGCCTGGAGCCGCTCCAGCTTGATCTGCTGGGTCTTGAGCCGCCCCTCGGTGTCGTAGTAGGCCTCGCTGACGTCCTCCTGGGTGGTGGAGCGCCAGGTCTCGTGGCACAGCTCCCCGGCCTGGTTCAGAAAGCTCTGATACCGCTCCGCCGGGACCCGGATGGTGTAATCCGCCCAGCGGGAGCCGCTGCCCCGCTTGCCGATGCTGCTGGACTCGAAGTACCCGCCAAACTGCTCTGTCAGGTCCGCCAGGGCCGATGTGGCCTCCTCAAAGGCGGTGGTCTCCATCTCCATCTGGGCGGTACAGATCAGCTTCTGTTCCCGGGTCTCCCCGGTCCCGCTGTCGTACTGGGCCTCCTCATACTCCACACCTCCGCCGTACTCCATGGCGGCCTCCGCCGGGGCCGCGGCATCAGCGGTGCTGTAGGACGCCGTGCTGGCGCTCTTGGACCCGCCGCAGGCGGTCAGGGCCAGCAGCATCCACACCGCCAGCAGTCCCGCAAGAACTCTTCTCCTCATATCGCCATCCTCCTGTTCCGCCCCCGCTCTTCCATGCGGGGACATTTGTCTTTATAGACGGCATAGCTCCGGGGAAAGTTCCCGCTGTTTCCAAAAACCGCAAACTTTTTTCCATGCCTTGCCTTTTTCCCCGGGGCGCGGTACAATGAAACTACTGTGATCCAGAGGGAAACAAGGAACATCCTATCTACATACCGGAGGAATACGATCATGACTTATCAGGAAGTTTTGGCAAACGCCCGGACCTGCATGGGCCCCTACTGCAAGTCCTGCCCCACCTGCAACGGTCTGGCCTGCAAGAACCAGGTGCCCGGCCCTGGCGCCAAGGGCATCGGCACCGGCTTCATCCGCAACTATCAGAAGTGGCAGGAGCTGTGCGTGAACATGGACACCATCTGCGAGAACAAGCCCGTGGACACCTCCTTCGAGCTGTTCGGCCAGAAGGTGGACATCCCCGTGTTCGCCGCCCCCGTGGGTGCCATGACCCTGCATTACGGCGACAAGTACAATGACCTGCAGTACAACGACATTCTGGTCTCCGCCTGCGCTGAGGCCGGCATCGCCGCCTTCACCGGCGATGGCACCAATCCCGCCGTCATGGAGGCAGCCGCCGAGGCCCTGAAAAAGGCCGGCGGCTGCGGCGTGCCCACCATCAAGCCCTGGAACATGGAGACCATCCAGGAGAAGCTGGCCTTGGTGAAGGCCGCCGATCCCTTCGCCATCGCCATGGACATCGACGCCGCCGGCCTTCCCTTCCTGAAGAACCTGACGCCTCCCGCCGGCAGCAAGACCGTGGACGAGCTGAAGCAGGTGGTGGAGCTGGCGGAGAAGCCCTTCATCCTCAAGGGCATCATGACGGTCAGCGGCGCCAAGAAGGCGCTGGAGGCCGGCGCCAAGGCCATCGTGGTCTCCAACCACGGCGGCCGCGTGCTGGACCAGTGCCCCGCCACCGCGGAGGTCCTGCCTGCCATTGCGGACGCCGTGGGCGGCCGGATGACCATTCTGGTGGACGGCGGCATCCGCACCGGCATGGACGTGTTCAAGGCCCTGGCCCTGGGCGCCGACGCGGTGCTCATTGGCCGACCCTTCGTGAACATGGTCTACGGCGGTGGTGCCGAGGGCGTGAAGGTGTACGTGGAGAAGCTGAAGGCCGAGCTGGCCGACACCATGGCCATGTGCGGTGCCCACAGTCTCAGCGACATCAACCGCTCCATGATCTACGGCTATTGAGCCCTACTTCCGGGCAAAGAAATCCCCCGACAAATCGTCGGGGGATTTCTTTAAAATACGCACAGCGCCGTAAAGCAGGTGCCGTCGGGGCCCAGGCCCTCCATCCGGTAGGTCTCGCCCTCCCGGAAGCCCTCCAGCCGCAATTCCTGGCCCAGGGTGGCCTCCTTGCTGTAATTGATATAGAACTCCCTGGGAGACCGCTCCTGCAAGTCGCCGGGCAGGTAGTCCCAGACAATGTCTCCGTAATTGCCGCTGTACAGGTGGCCGTTGCCGTCCAGGTCCGACCAGACCACCCGCCGGGTACCCAGGTCCTCCAGACCCTCGCGGGGCAGGACGATCTTCTTCGGCTCCGGACAGTCGATCACCTTGTCGCAGGTGGTCAGGGGCTTGGCGGTAAAGGAGCTGGGCCGCAGGATCTTCCGGGTGATGGGGTCCACCAGGATCCAGTCGCTCTTGGCGGAGACGCACAGCCGCTCCTCCTGGTCCACCATCTCGAACACCCGCTGCATATGGGCGCCCCGGGCGCCGTTTTCCCAGGTGGTGACCGTCAGTACATCGCTGGCCCTGGGGCACAGGTGGATGCGCATGGCGATCCGGGAGATCAGAAAAATCTCCCGGTTGGCGTACAGAATGTCGTGGGTCAGCCCCCGGGCGTCATAGTCGTAGCCGGCAAAGGTGGCCATTTTGCTCAGCAGCGACGCCACCCGGGCACGCTGATTGCGGTCGCAGTCGGCAAAAATCAATTCCTCCTGGCGGGAGTAGCTGTTCTCCGTCAGGGTCTGTTTAAAATCTCTCACGCTGTTCATACTCCTTTGGGACGTTTGATTTTGGGTCCATTATACCACGATTTTGTCCGTCTCACAACGAACAATATTGACTTTTTGTCTACCTGTGATATGATGGATTCATCAAAATTCATCCAAGGAGGTACATTCCAATGGACAAGACTGTGATTTCCACTACCAACGCTCCCGGTGCGATCGGCCCCTATTCCCAGGGCTGGGTCGTGGGCGACATGGTGTTCGCTTCCGGCCAGATCCCCGTCAACCCCGCCACCGGTGAAGTCCCCGAGGGCATCGCCGCCCAGACCGAGCAGAGCTGCAAGAACGTGGCCGCTCTGATGGAGGCCGCCGGCGTGACCATGGACAACGTGGTTAAGACCACCTGCTTCCTGGCCGACATCGCCGACTTCGCCGCCTTCAACGAGGTCTACGCCAAGTACTTCACCTCCAAGCCCGCCCGTTCCTGCGTGGCGGTCAAGGACCTGCCCAAGGGCGTTCTGTGCGAGATCGAGGCCATCGCCGCGAAGTAAGCACCTTCCAAGGCATACACAAAGGACCGGCTCCCGGGAGCCGGTCCTCTTTTTTATTTCCGCAAGAACACGATGCCCAGGGTCTTGGGTCCGCTGTGGCAGAAGATCGTGCAGCCGGCCTTGGCCTCCATGACCTCCTCAAAGCCGCCGCATTCCTTCACCATGTCCCGCACCAGGGACGCCAGGGCGTCGTCCTGGCAGGTGTCCACCAGGATGGCCCGGCGGGTGTCGATGTCCGTCCGGCCCTCCAGCCGCTCCCGCATGTAGTCCGCCACCACCTTTTCAATGGAGCCCCGGAACTTCTTCGTCACGGACATCTTGCCGTCGATGACCTCGATGCAGGGGTGCAGCTTCAAAAGGTTTGCGCCCAGGGCCGTCACCGCCGAGCAGCGGCCGCCCTTTTTCATGTAGTCCAGCCGGTCCAGGACGAAGCTCATCTCCACCCGGGACGTCATGTCCTCCAGCATGGCCAGAATCTCCGTGACGGATTTGCCCGCCTCGGCGGCCTCGGCGGCGGCCAGGACCATGATGCCGTGGCCCACGGAGAGGTTGCAGGAGTCCACCACGTAGACCTCCGGCACCTCCTCCGCCGCCAGCTTGGCGTTCTGGTGGCAGCAGGAGAATCCGATGCCAATGTTGATGTGGATGACCGCGTCATACTTCTCGGTCATGGCGCGGAACAGGTTCTCGTAATCCGCGATGTTGACGGCGTTAGTGGTGGTGATCTCGCCACCGGCGTCCACATGGGCGGCGATGTCCGCCGTGCGGATGTTCACGCCGTCCTGATACAGCTTGCCCCCCTTGACGATGCCCAGGGGGATGACGGAAATATTGTGCCGCTCCAGCACCGATGCCGGCAGGTCGCAGGTGCTGTCGGTAGTGATCTTGATCATGTAATTGCTCCTTGTATGTTGAAGTTTTGCGGTGCCTCGGATAAGTTCCCGCGTTTGCTGGTTGGTTGAAAAGCGGTTTTATCATACCATAGCTTTTTACGGAATACCAGTATTTCTGCGGGAAGAAACCATATCTTAACGAAAAGCTTCACAGCCCCCGGCAAAACACGCCCCGCAGTGTCCCGCGAGGCGTGTTCTCAAAGCCGTATGATCCGCGCCGCCAGTCCCGTGGCATCCGCCTCCTCATGGGTCACCAGCAGCACGGGCTTCTCCCGCGCCGCCCGCCGGATACAGGCGATGGCCCGCTCCCGGTTCTCTCCGTCCAGCCCCGTGAAGGGCTCGTCCAGGGCCAGGGCGTCGGAGGGCGCCAGCAGCGCCCGGGCCAGGGCCAGCCGCCGCTTCATGCCGCCGGAGAAGTCCCGGACGGGCTTTCCGCCCACGTCTCCCAGGCCCAGCTTCGCCAGCAGGGCGGCGGCGCTTTCCGGGTCCAGCTCCGGTCCCAGCACGAAGCGCAGATTCCCCATGGCGTCCAGCTGCTCCAGCAGCCGGTCCTCCTGAAACACAGCGCCCCAGCGGCCGTGCTCCATGCCAGTGACGGCGCCGCTGTCGGCGGTCTCCAGTCCCAGCAGGATGCGCAGCAGAGTGGTCTTGCCCGTGCCGGAGGGCGCCATGACGCAGGTGACGCCGGTCCCGGCGGTGAAGGATACGTTCTCCAGCACCGGTACGCCGTCATACTGCTTGCAGAGGTTGTGTACCTGAATCTTCATCAGCCGCCCGCCTTTCGCACCAGCGCGTCGATCAGCGCCAGAAACAGCTTTTCAAACACCACGGACACCGCCACGATGACAGCGGTCCAGGCGAACAGGTCCGGGGTCTGGAAATAGACCTTGGCGGTATACAGCCGCTCGCCGATGGTCCCGCCGGGCAGGCCGATCACCTCCGCCGCCGCGCCGGCCTTCCAGCAAAGCCCCAGGGCCAGGGAGCAGGCCGCCCGGAAGTAGGGCAGCACCTGGGGCAGCCAGATGCCCCGCAGTTGCCGCCGGAAGGGCACGCGGAACACCGCCGCCATCTCCAGCAACTGCCGGTCCGCGCTGTCGATGCCCGCCAGCACGTTCAGGTACACCGGGGGAAACACCATCAGCGCGGAGATGAACAGGGACAGATCTCGCCCGTCCAGCCACACCAGCGCCAGAATGATGAAGGACACCACGGGGACGGCCTTCACCGCTGCCACCAGGGGGGACAGCATCTCCCGCGCCGCCCGGAACCGGGCGGACATGGCCGCGAAGAGCACCGCCAGCACGCAGGAGAGCAGAAAGCCCCCGAAGATGTGCAGGGCGGAGTTCCCCACCGCCCGCCAGAAGGCTGCGGTACAGGCCAGCTCTCCCAGCCGGACCAGCGCCGACAGAGGCGAGGCCAGCAGCAGATACCCGTGGGGGTAGGCGGCGGCAAGGGCCATGCTGGCCCCCTGCCACACCAGCAGCCAGAAGAGCACCGCCCAGGGCCGTATGGAGTTTTGGACGGTGCTCTTTTTCATAAAACTCTCCCTGTGTCAGCAATCACGCGCCGTAGTAGAAGTCCGCCTCCGGCAGCTTGCCGCCCACGGAGGTAGGCTCCGCGTCAAAGAGGACCTGGAGATAACCGGAGAGCTTCTCCTTCATCTCCCCGCCGGTGATGCAGACGATGTTGCAGTGGGGCAGGGCCTTCTCCGCCACGATGGGGGACTCCACGATGCCGAACGCGCTGATGAGCTGGGCGGCGTCGGCGTTGTTGCCGTTCACCCACTCCACGGACTCGGCGTAGTCCGCCAGGAAGGCCTCCACAGCGGCGGAGTGCTCCTCCACAAAGGACTTCCGGGCCACCACGACGCCGGTCAGCAGGCCGGAGCCGTTGTCCAGGGCGTCCCACTCCTCCGTCAGGTCCAGCGCCACCCGCAGGCCCTCGATCTTGGTCTGGGCCACGGTGACGAAGGGCTGAGGCAGCATGGCGATGGTGGCCGCGCCGGAGGCCAGAGCCGCCACGCACTCGGCGTGCTCGCTCTTCCAGTCGATGGTCACGTCACTGTCCGGGTCGATGCCGTTCTCGGTCAGCAGGTAGCGCAGGGCGTACTCCGGAGTGCTGCCCTTACCGGCGGCCACGATGGTGGTGCCCTTCAGGTCCGCCATGGACTGGATAGCGTTGCCGTTCTCCACGATATAGATGACGCCCAGGGTGTTGACGGCCAGAGTGACGATCTCACCCTCGGTCTTGTTGTACAGCACGGAGGCCAGGTTGGCGGGGACGCAGGCCATGTCCAGGTCGCCCTTGATGAGGGAGGGCGTCACCTCGTCGGCGGCGCCGGCCAGGGTGAATTCATAGTCGTTGCCGGAGGCAGGCAGCGCCTGCTCCGTATCGCTCATCAGCTTCACCAGACCCATGGCGGTGGGGCCCTTCAGGGCGGCCACCCGGGCAGTGACGGCCTCCTCGGCGGGAGCTTCCTCAACGGGGGCCTCCTCTTGGGGGGCGGGTTCTTCCGCCTTCTGGCCGCACCCGGCCAGGGACAGCGTCAGCAGCAGTGCCAGGCACAGCGCCAGGCCATTTTTGAACAGTTTCATCTTGGTTTCCTTCCTTTCATCACTTCAGCGCGTCCTCCGGGGCGTACACGGTCTTGGCCGTGATGCCCGGCAGGCGCCCGATCTTGCCCGACAGGGCGGAGATCACATCGGCGGGAGCATCCATGGCCACGCTGATGACATTCACGCCCCGCTGCCGGTAGGGGATGCCCATCCGGCCGATGATGAAATCTCCGTACTGGTGCAGGAAGTCGTTCAGCGCCGCCACGGAGGCGGACTCCTTCACGATGATGGCCAGCACGGCCACGCGGGTCTCCATACAGTTCTCTCCTCTCTTTCGGAAAATGATACATCCCCTCCGCCGTCCGGCAGAGGGGATGAAAAACGCACAGTCTTTCCGGCCCGGGTCCTCCCGCGCCGTTTCCCGCAGCTTCCGGCTCGGAATCTCCTTGCCATCAGAACGACAGAATTCAGGATGTGTGCCGGCGGTCAGAAACGCTGTCAGCGGCTTCCCACAGGCGTTGTGTATTGTACTATATTTCCAACTTTCTGTCAATTGCAGCGGGCGATGAAACCCCTCAGCACCGGCCGAAGGTGTGGGTCAGGGCCTTGATTTCCTTTGCCAGCGTCTCCGTGGCCGCGCCGGGCAGCATCCGCCAGCGCCAGTTGCCGCCGCCGATGCCGGGGACGTTGATGCGGGCCTCACTGCCCAGGGCCAGATAGTCCTGCATCTGGGCCACGAACAGCTCCGCCACGCTGCCCTGACCGCACCGCAGCAGGGCCAAACGGGCGCTCTCAGCGTCGTCCACACCCAGGTAGGCCTTGGCGAACTCTTTCTCTTCCTCCGTGGCGTGGGTGTACCAGCCCACGGCGGTGTCGTTGTCGTGGGTGCCGGTGTAGCAGACACAGTGGGGCTGATAGTTATGGGGCAGGTAGGCGTTGTCCGGTCCGGAAAAGGCGAATTCCAGCACCTTCATACCCGGCAGGCCGGAGGCATTCCGCAGGTCGTGGACCGCGTCGGTCAGCAGCCCCAAGTCCTCGGCGATGTAGGTGATATTGGAGAACCAGCTGGTCAGAACGCCCAGCAGGTCCATCCCCGGGCCCTTCTCCCACTGGCCCACCTTGGCGGTGTCGGACTCCGCCGGGACGGCCCAGTAGCTCTCCAGGCCCCGGAAGTGGTCGATGCGGATGGCGTCAAACAGCTTGGAGGCGCCCTCCACCCGGCGAATCCACCAACCGAAGCCGTCCCGCTTCATGGCGGCCCAGTCGTACAGCGGGTTGCCCCACAGCTGGCCGTCCTCGGAGAAGTAGTCCGGCGGCACGCCCGCCACCTTGGAGGGCTTCCCCTCCCCGTCCAGCAAAAACTGCTCCCGTTCCGCCCACACGTCGGAGGAGTCCAGGGACACATAGATGGGCAGGTCGCCGATGATCTGGATGCCCAGGCTGTTGGCGTACTGCTTCAGGGATTCCCACTGGGTGAAGAACCAGTACTGGATATAGGTGTGGAAGGAGACCTCTTCAGCCAGTTTCTCCCGCCAGCGCTCCACAGCGGCGCTCTCGTGGCGGCGCAGGGCTTCGTCCGGCCAGTCGTACCAGGGCTTTCCGTCAAAATGGGTCTTGGCGGCCCGGTACAGTGCGTATTCTCTCGCCCAGGGATTACGCTCTGTAAACGTCCGAACCTCTTTGTCCTCCTTGCCCTTTGCCCGTCGGAAAGCCTTGCGCAGCAGGGCCTCCCGGGTCTTGTGGAGTGCGTTGTATTCGATTTGGTCCCCGGCAGGGACTTTGGCGGCGGTCAGATCGCTCCGGTCCAGCAGTCCGTCCGCCGCCAGCAGGTCCAAATCGATGAACAGCGGGTTGCCGGCGAAGGTGGACATGCTGGTGTAGGGGGAGTTCCCCTCCCCCGTGGGGCCCACGGGCAAAATCTGCCACCAGGACTGTCCGGCGGCGTGGAGGAAATCGGCAAAGGCCCGGGCCTCCTTGCCCAGGGAGCCGATGCCGTAGTCTGACGGCAGGGAAAAAATCGGCAGCAGGATGCCGGCGGAACGTCTCATGGGAATCTCTCTCCTCTTTTTATAGTCTCAACGTTTTTATTTTATGTATCGGGTCAGTAACTGTCAAGGCCGCTTTTCTTCAGGCGGCGGATATGGTATGATTTTCTCAATCCCCTGCAAGATCAGGGCCGCAACCGCCGGTGGTCACCAGATTTTGCCCGGTTTGATACGATACCGCTGAAAGGAGGCGGTGTCTCTGTTCCGGGAGGCTGGCTACACGCAGATGTACAACGCCGGGGATTATCAGACCAGCTCTGAACTCTCAGGCGGTGACACCATGGTGATTGCTGCGCGGATCAGAGGGGCAGACCACCTATACTGTGCTGGACGCCTTTCGGTACGCCGGAGGCAGCATCAAGGTCATACAATGTCCCGAGGACTGGGTCCCCGGCGCTTCCATCCCCTGACCGCAAAACGCGCCCCGCCGGCGAATGCCGGAGGGGCGTTCCTGTTTCGGCGTGTTTTATTTCATCAGCTCGTACATGACGGCCTTGATGGTGTGCATCCGGTTCTCCGCCTCGTCAAAGACGATGGACGCCGGGGACTCGAAGACCTCGTCCGTGACCTCCATGGCGTCGCGGCCGAATTTCTCGCCCATCTCCTTGCCAACCTTGGTCTTGTGGTCGTGGTAGGCGGGCAGACAGTGCATGAACTTGCACTGGGGACCGGCGTTGTCCATCAGGGCCTTCGTCACCTGATAGGGGCCCAGGGCCTCGATGCGCTCGGCCCAGACCTCCACCGGCTCGCCCATGGACACCCACACGTCGGTGTACAGCACGTCGGCGTTCTTAGTGGCCTCCATGGGGTCCTCGATGAACTCCAGCACGGCGCCGGTCTCAGCGGCGATGGCCTGGCAGGTGTCGATCAGGGCCTGGTCCGGCATGTAGGCCTTGGGGGCGCAGGCCACGAAGTGCATGCCCATCTTGGCGCAGCCCACCATCAGGCTGTTGCCCATGTTGAACCGGGCGTCGCCCAGGTAGACCAGCTTCACGCCCTTCAGCTTGCCGAAGTGCTCCTGAATAGTCAGAAAGTCCGCCAGAATCTGGGTGGGGTGGAACTCGTTGGTCAATCCGTTGAACACGGGGACGCCGGCGTACTTCGCCAGTTCCTCCACCAGCTCCTGACCGAAGCCACGGTACTCGATGCCGTCGAACATCCGGCCCAGCACCCGGGCGGTGTCGGCGATGGACTCCTTCACGCCGATCTGGCTGCCGGTGGGGCCCAGGTAGGTACTGCCCATGCCTAAGTCCTGTGCCGCCACCTCAAAGGCGCAGCGGGTGCGGGTGGAGGTCTTTTCAAAGATCAGGGCCACGTTCTTGCCCTCTAAGTACCGGTGGGGGATGCCCGCCTTCTTCTTGGCCTTCAGGTCGGCGGCGGTGTCCAGGAACTGCTGAATTTCAGCGGGCGTGAAATCCAGGAGCTTCAAAAAATGGGTGTGATTTTCCATGTTGTATCCTCTCTTGTCTGAAAGTCTGGCTGTTGCACGTTCCGATGCAAAGTGACACGGTGTAATGTAACTGTTATGGGAAATGTTATGGTAATGGTTATTGTGAATGTGATTGTAACTGTACGCCTCCGGGGCGTGGAGAGAAAAAATATTCAGCTCAGGGTCTTCTTCATGATCTCCAGACCCTTGTCCATCTCCTCTTTCGTGATGACCAGCGGCGGCAGCAGACGCATGCCGGGACCGGCGGTCAGAACCAGCAGGCCGTTTGCGATGAGCTTGTTTGCGATCTCGCTCTTGTTGTAGCCCTCCTTGACCGCAATGCCGATCATCAGGCCCAGACCCCTCGTCTGTCCAAAGCAGGGCAGATTCAGCGCTTCGATGCCCTCGCGCAGATACGCGCCCTTGGCCTTGACCTCCTCCAGGAACGCGTCGCTGAGGGTCTCCTGCACCACCAGGCCTGCGGCGGCGCAGACGGGGTTGGCGCCGAACGTGGTGGCGTGGGTGCCGGGGCCCAGGACGTTCCGGCACTTCTCGTTGGCCATGATGCCGCTCATGGGCAGGCCGCCGGCGATGCCCTTGGCGAAGGACACCACGTCCGGCAGGATGCCGTACTGCTGGAAGCAGAACAGACTGCCGGTACGGCCCACGCCGCTCTGGACCTCGTCCACCAGCAGCAGCCAGTCGCGCTCCGCGCACAGCTTGGCGACGGCCTTCACGTACTCCTTATCCAGGGGCAGCACGCCGCCCTCGCCCTGGACCAACTCCACCATGACGGCGCACACGTCGTCACCTGCGGCGGCCTCCAGAGAGGAGAGGTCATTGGCGTCGGCGTAGCGGAAGCCCTCGGTAAAGGGGAAGAAGTAGTTGTGGAACACCTCCTGGCCCGTGGCCATCAGGGTGGTGATGGTGCGGCCGTGGAAGGAGTTGTTCAGGGTGACGATGGTGGCGCGGCCCTTGCCGTACTTGTCAAAGCTGTACTTTCTCGCAAGCTTGATCATGCCCTCGTTGGCCTCGCCGCCGCCGTTGGCAAAGAACACGCAGCTCTCGCCGGTGCGCTTGCAGAGGGTCTCCGCCAGCTTCGCGGCAGGCTCGGTGTAGAACAGGTTGGACACGTGGCCCAGCTTTTTTGCCTGGGCCGCGATGGCGTCCACCCAGGGCTGATAGCCGTAGCCCAGGTCCGTGACACCGATGCCGCTGGTGAAGTCGATATACTCGTTGCCCTCGGGGTCGTAGACCCGGGCGCCCTCGCCGTGGTCGATGGCCACCGGGAAGCGGCCGTAGGTGTTCATGACGTATTGGCCGGTCAGGCTCTTGATCTCTTCAGAAGTCATGTCTGGTCATTCCTTTCGCAAATGAAATTCGCGGGGCGTGTCAGTCCGCTTCCCGCTTCAGCATGGTGCCGATGCCCCGGTCGCTCAGCAGCTCGATGAGGATGGAGTGGGGGATGCGGCCGTCCAGAATGTGGACCCGCTCCACGCCGCCGTTGATGGCGTCCACGCAGCACTGCATCTTGGGGATCATGCCGCCGGAGATGACGCCCTGGGCCACCAGCTCCGGCACGTCGTAGGTGTGGAGCACGTGGATGAGGGTCTCCTCGTCCTTGGGGTCCCGGAGAAGGCCCCGGACGTCCGTCAGCAGGATCAGCTTCTCCGCGTGGAGAGCCTCCGCCAGCTTGGCGGCGGCGGTGTCGGCGTTGATGTTGTAGGCGGTGTCGGCGTCCATGCCCTGGGCCACAGTGGAAACCACGGGGATGTAGCCGTTCATCAGGGCGTTTTCCACCGGATCGGGGTTCACGCCGGTGATCTTGCCCACCAGGCCGTACTTCTCATCCAGCTGCTCCGCCTGGAACAGCTGGCCATCCATGCCGCACAGGCCGATGGCCCGACCGCCCAGGCGGTTCAGCTGAGCCACCAGGTTCTTGTTGACCTTGCCGCAGAGGATGGACTGGACCACGTCCATGGTGGTCTCGTCGGTATAGCGCAGGCCGTCCACGAATTTGGACTGGTGGCCGATCTTTTTCAGCATGTCGCTGATCTCCGGGCCGCCGCCGTGGACCACTGCCACACGGATGCCAACCAGGCTCAGCAGGATGATGTCGCTCATGACGGCCTTGCGCAGGTCGTCGGAGATCATGGCGTTGCCGCCGTATTTCACTACGATGGTCTTGCCGGTGAATTTTTGGATATAGGGCAGAGCCTCCACCAGGGTCTGGGCCTGCTGTGCGTGGGATGACATGAATCATCAGCTCCTTGTTGGGTTTGTCCCCTGAGCAGGGGACGGGGGAATGAACCCCCCATTTCTCTTTTTGGTGCGCCAAAAAGAGAAACGGGCCGTTCACGGTCCAAAGAGAAAAAACGCCTGGCCCAAATCCTTCCCTGTCGGTCAGGTTTGGGCAAAACGGGGGTCGAGCGAGTCGGTGCCCCCGTAAATTGATAGTCTCCTACCGGGTGCGCTTGGGTCTGTGGGAACAAAGAAGTGCTTCCCCGCAGTTGGGGGTGTGGGGGCGGCTTTCGGGGTGGTTGTCGGATTTGACCAGCGTCTCTTTCCGCGCTTTCCGCTTCGCTAAGCGCTGGCTGGTTCGAGATGGGCAGAGCGGCAGCGGAGGGAAAACGCAAGTCAAATCGGTCTTGCACCCCGGCGCACGGGATCACTTTCGTCGCGGGCTGAGGGCTGAAAGTCTCAGCAAGTCCGAGCCCGCGCCCAACGATGACGCCGATTCGACCTCCCAAGGTCTCTTGCTGGGACCCCTCGTTTTGGCCCAAACTTGACCCCAAAGCGGGTCAAGTTTGCGGCCCCAGCGCCTTTTTCTTCCACCGGGCGCGGCGCATTCTTTTTCGGCAAGACGAAAAAGAATGGGGGGCGCATCTCTCAGGTACGATAATCTCCGTTGATCTTGATATAGTCGTAAGTAATATCACATCCCCAGCAGGTGCAGGCGGCCTCGCCCTCCCCCATGGTGATGTTGATCTCGATGTCGTGCTCGGTCAGAACCTTCTTGGCCAGCGCCTCGTCGAAGTCCAGCCCCCGGCCCTTCGCACACACCGCCACATCTCCGGCGGCGCTGGCAAAGCGGACATCCACCTTGTCAGGGTCGAACTCCACGCCGGAATAGCCCATGGCGCACAGCACCCGGCCCCAGTTGGCGTCGGCGCCGAAGATGGCGGCCTTGGTCAAGGTGGAGGAGATGACAGACTTGGACACGGTCTCGGCCTGGGCCTCGTCCTTCGCGCCCTGGACGTTGCAGGTGATGAGATGCTTGGCGCCCTCGCCGTCGGAGGCCATCTTCTTGGCCAGCTCCATGCACAGGGCCTGAAGGGCCTTCAGGAAGGCGTCGTAGTCCGGGCCCTTGGCGGTGATGGTCTCGTTGCCCGCCAGACCGTTGGCCAGGACGATGCAGGAGTCGTTGGTAGAGGTGTCGCCGTCCACGCTGATGCGGTTGAAGCTGACATTCACCGTCTCCAGCAGGGCGGTCCGGATCATCTCAGGGGAGATGGCGCAGTCCGTGGTCAGGAAGCACAGCATGGTGCCCATGTTGGGGTGAATCATGCCGCTGCCCTTGGCGATACCGCCCATGCGAACGGTCTTGCCGCCCACGGTGGTCTCCACGGCCACCTCTTTTTTCACGGTGTCGGTGGTCATGATGGCGTGGGCCGCGGCGTCGCTGGCCTCGGCAGAGCGGGCCAGAGCGCCGTACAGCTCCGGCACGCCGTCCTCGATGGCCTGGATGTTGATGGTCTGGCCGATGACGCCGGTGGAGGACACCAGCACGTCCTCCGCCTTGCAGCCGATGGCCTTGGCCGCCGCCGCGCACATCTTCTCGGCGTTCTCCTCGCCGTGGGGGGCGCAGGCGTTGGCGTTGCCGCTGTTGGCGATGATGGCCCGGGCCTTTCCGTCCGCCAAGTGGACCTTGTCCACATGGATGGGCGCGGCCTTCACCACGTTTTTCGTAAACACGGCGGACGCGGCGCACTCCACATCGGAGACGATCAGGGCCACATCCTTCTTCCAGGCGGCGTGGGTCTTGACGCCCACATGGATGCCGGCGGCCTGGAAGCCTTGGGCGGCGCAGACGCCGCCTTCCATAAATTTCAGCATAGTTCTTACCTCGTTTTCACAGGTTTAAGCTGGTAGTCTCGTCAAACCCCAGCATCAGATTCATGTTCTGGACGACGGTGCCGGTTTTGTCATCCCGTCCGGTTGCCGCTTCAGCGGCGAGGACGGTTGACATTCCCTCGCGCCCAACGGGCGCCTCCGGCGCAGTCCCTATTTATACATTCAGGCCGGTGGTCTCGTCAAGCCCCAGCATCAGATTCATGTTCTGGACGGCGGCGCCGGAGGCGCCCTTGCCCAGGTTGTCGAACAGAGCGGTGACGGTAAACTGCTCGTCGTTGCCCGCCACGTACAAAACCAGGGTGTCCTTCCCTGCCTGGGCGTTGGCGTACAGCTTGGCGGTGTCCGTGGTGTCCGCCACGCGGACCAGGGTCTGACCTCCGTAGTAGTCCGCCAGCTTCTGACGGACCTCCGCCAGCGTGGAGACTCCGTTCAACTGACTCATGTGGAGGGGAACGGTGGTGGCCATGCCCTTGTAATAATCGTCCACGATGGGGGTGAACACCGGTTTGTTGTCCAGGCCGCAGATTTTCTGCATCTCCGGCAGGTGCTTGTGGCTCTGGCCCATGCCGTAGGGGCAGGGGGCGAACAGGGCCGTTTCCTTGTCCGCCGCCTCGTACTGGGCGATCATCTTCTTGCCGCCGCCGGAGTAGCCAGTGAGTGAGAAGGCGGAGAGGCACTCGTCTTTGGGCAGCAGGCCCATGGCCACCAGCGGGTACACCACGCTGATGAAGCCCGTGGCGTGGCAGCCGGGGTTGGCGACCCGCTTGGAGTTCTGGATAGCCGCCCGGTGGGCCCCGCTCAGCTCCGGGAAGCCGTAGTCCCAGTCAGGGCTGGTCCGGTGGGCGGTGGAGGCGTCAATGATGCGGGTCTTTGGATTCTCCACCAGCTCCACGGCCTCGATGGCCGCCGCGTCGGGCAGGCACAGGAACACGATGTCCGCCGCGTCCATCAGCTTTTTCCGCTCCAACCGGTCCTTGCGCTTGGTCTCGTCGATGAGGAGCAGGTCGATGTCGGCACGGGCGGACAGGCGGTCGTAAATCTGCAGGCCGGTGGTGCCGTCCTTGCCGTCGATATATACCTTTGGTTTCAATGGGAACATCCCCTTTTATTTGGTGTGGGCTTTTACAAAGGCCTCGATGGCCCCGATCTGCCGGGTGGTCTCGCTGACGGCGGGACCGCCGTAGCTATTTCGCAGGGCCATGCAGTTCTCCAGATTGATGGCGTCGTACACGTCCTCCTCAAAGAGGTCGGAGACGGCTTTCAGCTCCTCCAGCGTCAGCTCCTCCAGCGTCTTGCCCTGGGCCGTGCAGGCGGCTACCAGATGGCCGGTGACAGTGTAGGCGTCCCGGAAGGGCATGCCCTTCTTGGTGAGATAGTCGGCGCAGTCGGTGGCGTTGATGAAGCCCTTCCCCGCCGCCTTGCGCATGTTGTCGGTGCGGACGGTCATGGTGTCCAGCATGGCGGTAAACACGGGGACGCACATCTCCACGGTGTCGATGGCGTCGAACACCGGCTCCTTGTCCTCCTGCATGTCCTTGTTGTAGGCCAGAGGCAGGCCCTTCATGGCGGTCAGCAGGCTCATCAGGTCGCCGTAGACCCGGCCCGTCTTGCCCCGGACCAGCTCGGCCACGTCGGGGTTCTTCTTCTGAGGCATGATGGAGCTGCCGGTGGCGTAGGCGTCGTCCAGCTCGATGAACTTGAACTCCCAGCTGCACCAGAGGATGACCTCTTCGGAGAAGCGGCTGAGGTGCATCATGAGAATGGACAGGGCGGACATCAGTTCCAGGGCGTAGTCCCGGTCGGAGACGCCGTCCAGGGAGTTGCTCATAGGGGCGTCAAAGCCCAGGTCCTGCGCCGTCTCCCAGCGGTCAATGGGGTACGTGGTGCCCGCCAGGGCGCCGCTGCCCAAGGGGCACTCGTTGAGGCGCTTTTTGCAGTCCTCCAGGCGGGTAATGTCCCGGGCAAACATGTTGGCGTAGGCCATCAGGTGCTGAGCGAAGGAGATGGGCTGGGCCCGCTGCAAGTGGGTGTAGCCGGGCATGACGGCGGTCTGGTACTGCTTCGCCTGCTTGCACAGAACGGTTTCCAGCTCCAGAAGCTGGTCCACGATGACGGGGATCTGCTCCCGGACGTACATCCGGAAGTCCAGGGCCACCTGGTCGTTGCGGCTGCGGGCGGTGTGGAGCCGCTTGCCGGCGTCGCCGATGCGGGCGGTCAGGAGGGCCTCCACGTTCATGTGGATGTCCTCGTTGTCGGCGGTGAATTCCACCTTGCCGGCCTCCACGTCCGCCAGGATGCCTTTCAGGCCCTCGGTGATGGCGGTCACGTCCTCCTGGGAGATGATGCCGCAGTCGCCCAGCATCTTCGCGTGGGCCAGAGAGCCGGTAATGTCCTCCTTGTACAGCCGCTGATCGAACTGAATAGAGGCGTTGAAGTCGTTGACGAGGGCGTCGGTCTCCTTGCCGAACCGCCCGGACCAGAGTTTCATAGATGGTTCCTTTCATTGCAGACGCGGGGCGAAGAGAGATTCTCCGTCCCGCAGCTGTGGTTGTTCGTTTCATCAAAGGGGGCCCCTTACGGGGGAATGAACCCCCATTTTCTTTTCGGTTGCGCCGAAAAGAAAACGGCCGTTCACGGTCAAAAGAAAAGGCGCTTGGGCGCAAAACGGCGCTTTGCGCCTTATTTGCTTGTGATACGGGGGTCCCAGCAAGAGACTGCGTGAGAAACTTTCGGTCGAAGCGTTGGGCGCGGACTCGGACTTGCTGAATCTTTCAGTCATGCGCCCGCGACGGACTGCCTGCGTGAGGCGTAGGATGCAAGACCGATTTGACCTGCGTCTTCCCGCCGCTGCCGCTCTGCCGACCTCGAATCGGCCTTCCCGCTGCCAACCCGGTAGCGCCAAGCGACTGCGCCCGCAGGCGCGTGCCGGAGACAACCGCCGCAAAGCGGCGGCACTTAGGCGTAGGCAGTGGGGAGCGCGGAAAGAGAAGCAGGGGCCATACGACGACCACCCCCGAAAGCCGCACCCACGCCTCCAACTGCGGGGAAGCACCTCACAGTTCTGCCTGTGTCGGGCGCACCCGGTACAAACTTGCAAGTCTGGAACGCACCGTCTCGCACGGCCCGTTTCTCTTTTTGGCAAGGCCAGGGGCACCCACGAAAACCCAGCGAAGCGGTTTTCGTGGGGAGAGGAAAAAGAAACGGAGCGGTGCGAGACCTGCCCGTCAGGGCGGGGCGAGTATAGCGAAGTCTCTTTTGACGACAATGGGGGTATTCCTGTCACCGGGCTCCCGGTGCAAATTTTTACAGCTTGCCCTGCTCCCGCAGCGCCAGCACGGTATCGGGCAGGCCCCACAGGTTGATGAAGCCGGTGGCATTGGTCTGGTCGTAGCTGCTCTCGTTAAAGGTCACCAGCTCCTCGGAGTACAGGGACTCGGGAGAGGTGATGGAGGCGGTGATCATGTTGCCCTTGTACAGCTTCAGCTTCACGCTGCCGGTGACGTGCTCCTGGGTCTTGTCAGCGAAGGCGGACAGGGCCTCCCGCACGGGGGTGAACCACTTGCCGTTGTAGATGAGGTCCGCGAAGTCCACGGCCAGCTTGGCCTTCATGTGGGCGGAGTCCTTGTCAACAGTGATCATCTCCAGGCACTGGTGGGCCTTGTAGAGGATTGTGCCGCCCGGGGTCTCGTAAACGCCTCTGTCCTTCATGCCGACCAACCGGTTTTCCACGATGTCCAGCAGGCCGATGCCGTTCTCGCCGCCTAGCTTGTTCAGCTTCCGGATGATGTCGCTGCCCTTCATCTTCTCGCCGTCCACAGCCACGGGCACGCCCTTTTCAAAGTCGATGGTCACGTAGGTGGGTGCGTCGGGGGCGGTGATGGGGCTGACACCCATCTCCAGGAAGCCGGGCTTCTCGTACTGGGGCTCGTTGGCGGGGTCCTCCAGGTCCAGGCCCTCGTGAGAGAGGTGCCACAGGTTCTTGTCCTTGGAGTAGTTGGTCTCTCTAGAGATCTTCAGAGGCACGTTGTGGGCCTCGGCGTAGTCGATCTCTTCATCTCTGCCTTTGATGTCCCACTCTCTCCAGGGGGCGATGATGGTCATGTCGGGGGCAAAGCGCTTGATGCCCAGCTCGAACCGGACCTGGTCGTTGCCCTTGCCGGTGCAGCCGTGGGCGATGGCGTCGGCGTTCTCGGCCTTGGCGATCTCCACCAGCTTCTTGGCGATGATGGGTCTTGCAAAGGCGGTGCCCAGCAGGTACTGCTCATAGCTGGCGCCCATCTTCAGGGCGGGCCAGATGACGTCCTCCACCATCTCGTCGGTCAGGTCGGCGATGTACAGCTTGCTGGCGCCGGTCTTGATGGCCTTCTCCTCCAGACCGTCCAGCTCGTCGCCCTGGCCCACATCGGCGGCCACGGCGATGATCTCGGGATCGTTGTAGTTCTCCTTCAGCCAGGGGATGATGATGGATGTATCCAGGCCGCCGGAATAGGCCAGGACGATCTTCTTGATGTCTTTCTTATCTTTCTTCATGATGGATTCCTCCGTATGTGTTGTTTGATGATGGTAGAATTATACGTCATTAATGAATAATTATACAAGTGTTATGTTGCACAACTTTGGAGGATTTATTTGGGTAGTTTTGCATACTTTAACAATATTTGGTGGAACTAGGCCCCTGTTGTCCAGCTGCTGCCCAAAAGATAGCGGCTGTATTATCCTTTGGCACGGCGCAGCGCGTATATGCATACTTCTCTGCATAAATACACATCTCATTCCCGGTGGCAGGCGCAAAAAAAAACGGCCGCCCGCAGGCGGCCGTTTTTTTGATGGGATTAGTTTTCGTACTTGCTCCAGTCGGGATCGCGGTTCAGATCAGTCCAGGATTCATAAACACCCCTGTGCTGGAAATCGTGGGAGTTGGTGGCCTCCTGAACGGCCAGGTAGCACCAGTCGCCGGGATTGCAGTCGGTCCAGGTGTTCATGCCGCGGAGCAGGTCGTCTTCCTCCTCGGGCAGACGGCACAGGACGCGGTTGATCATGGTCATGGCCTGGGCGCGGGTGATGTTGTTGTTGGGACGGAAGGTGCCGTCGTTGTAGCCCTGGATCCAGCCCAGAGTGGCAGCGCGCTCGATCTCCGCCTCAGCCCAGTGACCGTCAATGTCGGTGAAGTCGCTGCTGCCCCTCTTCACGGTGTCGTCAAAGCGGGCACAGATGGCGGCGAACTGGGCGCGGGTGATAAAGGCGTTGGGACGGAAGGTGCCGTCAGAATAACCCTGGATCACACCCAGCTCACTCATGGTAGAGATGGCGGTGTTGGCCCAGTAATCGGCGGACACATCCGTGAAGGTGTTGTAGGTGGTCAGGCTATCGTCACGGACATCCTCATCCAGCAGGCGGAAGAAGATGGTGGCAACCTGAGCGCGGGTGATGTTGTTGTCGGGATGGACCGTGCCGTCGGCGTAGCCCTGGATGTAGGCGAAGTGGTCATCGCCGTTCAGCATGGCGGGAACGGAGGACTTGCGCCAGCCGGCGTAGATAGTCACCACGCTGGTGTTGACCTTTACGTCATCGGTGATCAGCTTGGTCAGCTTCTTATCGCTGTACCAGCCGGTGAAAGCATAGCCAGAACGGGTAGGAACGGGCAGGTTCTCATAGTCCTTTGTCCACTTGCTACGCTTGCTCTCAGAATCAATCTTCTTGCCGCCGTTGGTCTCGTACTTCAGCGTGTAGGTGTGGGTGGTGCCCCCGCCGCCGGAGCCGTTGTTGTCCTCGGTCCACTTGGCGACCAACGTAATATTGCCGGTAACAGGCGTATCGAAGTCATACTTCACACCGTTCAGATACCAGCCCTTGAAGGTATAGCCGCTACGGGTAGGATCGGCGGGCTTTACGGCCTTCTCGCCTTCCTTCACGGGCTGGGAGGCAACGGAACCGCCGCCATTGCTGTCAAAGGTAACGGTGTAGGTATTCTCCACGGGGGTCTCGTCCTTCACGATGTTGGCGGTGATAGCGACGGAGCCGCCGTTTTCGTCCTCAA
>CAMBAJ010000033.1 GCA_945864305.1 uncultured Clostridia bacterium
ACATCAACTCCGACATGGAGCCCTCCGACGTCCGCTCCATGTGCTGCCGTCTGCGGCTGGACCTGCGGGAGTTGCGGAAGAAGTCCGGCGGCTACTTCGGTTCCGGTGAGTCCACCGGCTCCGTGGGCGTTGTCACCATCAACCTGCCCCGCATCGCCTACCTCTCCCAGACCCCGGAGGAATTTTACGAGCGGCTGGACAAGGTGATGGACATCGCCGCCCGTTCTCTCAAGATCAAGCGCACCGTCATCACCCGCCTGATGGACGCCGGCCTGTACCCCTACACCAAGCACTACCTGGGCACCTTTGAAAACCACTTCTCCACCATCGGCCTCATCGGCATGAACGAGGTGGGCCTCAACGCCAAGTGGCTTCGCCAGGACCTGACCCACCCCGAGACCCAGGCCTTTGCCAAGGACGTGCTGAATCATATGCGGGAGCGCCTGTCCGACTATCAGAAGATGTACGGCGACCTCTACAACCTGGAGGCCACCCCTGCCGAGTCCACCACCTACCGGCTGGCCAAGCACGATGTGGAGAAATACCCCGACATCATCACCGCCGCCAAGAACCCCGGCGACACGCCGTACTACACCAACAGTTCCCACCTGCCTGTGGGCTACACCGCCGATATTTTCGACGCCCTGGCGATCCAGGACGAACTCCAGACCCTGTACACCTCCGGCACGGTGTTCCACGCCTTCCTGGGCGAGAAGCTGCCGGATTGGAAATCCGCCGCGGACCTGGTGCGAAAGATTGCGGAGAACTTCAAACTCCCCTATTACACCATGTCCCCCACCTACTCCATCTGTCCGGACCACGGCTACCTCTCCGGTGAGCACGCCACCTGCCCCAAGTGCGGCAAGGTCTGCGAGGTGTGGAGCCGCATCACTGGCTACTACCGCCCGGTCCAGAACTGGAACGACGGCAAGGTCCAGGAGTTCAAGGACCGGAGGGAATACGACGCGGCCAACTCCAGGCTGGAGGGTCGCCGTCTCTGCGACCGGGAGAACCCCACCGCCCCCGACAGCGCAGTCCCCACGCCCGCCGCTCCTCCAGCGGACGACGGGCTGTTCCTGTTCACCACCAAGACCTGCCCCAACTGCAAGATCGCCAAGAGCGAACTGGAAAAGGCCGGTCTTGCCTATCAGTTGATGGACGTCAGCGAACATATGGACTTGGTGAACCAGTACGGCATCCAGCAGGCCCCCACCCTGATTGTCCGCCATGGCGGCGCGGTGGAAAAACTGGTAAACGCCTCCGCCATCAAGAAATTCGCCGTCACGCACGACGCATAAAACTTTCGTCCACCTTTTCAAAGGTGGCGGGTTTGGGCGGAGCCCAAAAATTCTCCGCGGCCTTGAACTGCCCTTTCGGACAGTTCAAGGCCGTCGAACTCTTCCATAAGGAGTACCACACATGAGCGAACATTTTGACATCATCATCGTAGGCGGCGGCCCCGCCGGGCTCACCGCCGCCGTCTACGCCCGCCGGGCGGGCAAGTCCGTCCTGCTGCTGGAAAAAGCGGGCTTCGGCGGACAGATCGCCACCTCTCCCAAAGTGGAAAACTGCCCTGGCTTTTCCGTGATCTCCGGCGCGGCGCTGGCGGAGCGACTGTATGATCAGGCCTGTGATCTGGGCGCCCGGATTGAGCTGGAGGAAGTCCTGGAACTCCGGGACGGCACCCCCAAGACCGTAGTGACAGACTACGGCGCCTACACCTGCACGGCGCTGATCCTGGCCACGGGCATGAAGCACCGGACCCTGGGCCTTCCCGGTGAGGAGCGCATCCCCGGCGTCTCCTACTGCGCCGTCTGCGACGGCTCCTTCTACCAGGGCAAGGACGTGGCCGTCTGCGGCGGCGGAAATACCGCCCTGCAGGATGCGCTGTTTCTTGCGGAGTTGTGCCGTCATGTGACGCTCATCCACCGCCGGAATCAGTTCCGAGGCGATCCCATTCTGGTGGACCGCCTGAAACAGAAGGAAAACGTGGCCGTTTTCCTGGACACTGTGGTAACGGCCCTCCGCACGGAAGGCGATACCCTCACCGGACTGTCACTGCGTAACGCCGTCACCGGCGAGGAGCGGATGCTGGCTGTCGACGGGCTCTTTGAGGCCGTGGGCCAGCTGCCAGAGACGGCGCTAACTGCAAGTCTGGTGACTTTGGACCGCGCCGGATTCATCTCCGCCGGAGAGTCCTGCCGCACCTCCGCCGAGGGTATTTTCGTCGCCGGCGACTGCCGGACCAAGGAGGTCCGGCAGGTCACCACCGCCTGCGCCGACGGCGCCGTGGCGGCTTTGGCCGCCTGCCGGTACTGCGGATAAAAAGAGGGAACTGCTTCTCAGCAGTTCCCTCTTTTTCAGACTTTGCAATAGGCCGCGATGGCCCCGGACAGAAACGCCGCGGTGCCGTCTCCAAACCGGTCCAGATTCTTCCGGAACCGCTCGTCGGCCGTATACATCTCTCCCAATCCCGCTAAAATCTCCTTCGTACACCGATAGTAGTGGGCGCTGATGAAGTCCTGCCACTCTTTCACCAGCGCTTGGGCCGCAGGCGCGGCGGGATCACCCGTCCGCAGGGCGGCAGCCCGGCGAAAAATGTCGTTCATGCCCGCAGTCTGTCCGTCCAAATCAGCGGATGCCGCTTTGTCTTGACTCTCCCGCCAGGCTTCCGTATGGCCCCAGCGGGCCTTCGCCTCGTCGGCGTACTGGCGGCGGGCATCTTCCAGCTCCGCCACGTCAAATCCCTTGAATTCCATGGTCTGTTCTCCTTTCAGATTGGCCTCCAGCAAATCCAGCAGCCGATCCAGCCGCTCCCGTTTTAACTGGAGCAGGTGCCGCTGCCGCAGGAGGGCCTCCCGTTTGTCGTAGTGAAGGTCGGACAGGATGGCTCGAATATCCTTCAGTGGAAAATCCAGCTCCCGGAAGAACAAAATCTGCTGCATCCTCTCCACATCGGCCTCCCCATACCAGCGGTAGCCGGAATCCGCCGCTGTTTCCGGACGGAGCAGGCCGATCTGGTCGTAATAATGCAGGGTACGCACGCTGACCCCTGTCAGTTTTGCCATCTCGCTGACGGATAATTTCATCTGTCTCACCTCACTTCGGAGTGTACGCTATGACGCAGCGTCAGAGTCAAGAGGATTTTAAAAAAATTCGCCCGGCTTTGCCGGACGAATTTTTTACAGACTCATTCCCACGGTCCGCATGACCGCCTCCACCTGATGGGCCGTGTCATGCTCGCCGTCCTTGCTGGCGACGATCAGGTCCGCGTATTTGGCATACAGTGGCTCACGCTGTTCGTATATCTGACGGATGGTCATGCCTTGGGGCGCCGCGATGCCCCGGTCCGTCAGATCGTCCGGCATCCGGTCATTGATCTGGGACAGCGGCGTCTCCAGCCAGACCACGACGCCGTTTTCTTTCAGATGCTCCATGGCTTTCTCGTACAGGACCATGCTACCGCCGGTGGCGATCACCGTGTTCTCATACTCCATAGTCTCGCCCACCCTGGCCTCGATCTCCAGAAAGGTGTCCAGCCCATCGGTGCGAAGAATCTCAGGCAGCGTCTTGCCCGCCGTCTCGACGATCACATCGTCCGCGTCAATAAAGGTATAGCCCAGGCGCTCCGCCAGGGCTCTGCCCACCACGCTCTTGCCGGTGCCGGGCATTCCGATCAGGATCACATTTTTCATAGGTTTATTCCAATCCGTTTACGATATTGTCGGGCTTGTGCCCATCGGCCACCCGCTCCGCGTTGCGCCACATGTGCAGGTGGGCCCGCTGGAACGAGGCCTCAGTGATGCCGCCCAGGTGGGGCGCCAGTACCAGCCTGTCACAGGCCGGGGTAGGCATGGTCAGCAGCGGATGGTCCGGGGGTACCGGCTCCGGTGCCACGGTATCCAGGCCCGCGCCGGCGATGGTCCCGTCTATCAGCGCCTGCCGCAGCGCCAGGTTGTCCACCAGATCGCCCCGGGCGGTGTTCACCAGATACGCCGTCGGCTTCATGCGTTTGAGGAACGTCTCATTTACCATGCTCCGGGTCTCCTCCGTGACGGCACAGTGGAGGCTGACGATGTCGCAGCTGGCTGCCAGCTCCTCCAGCGACAGGTACGTGACGCCGTACTGCTCCTCTTCCTCACGGCTCCGGCGGTGCAGGGTGTAATAGTAGACCTCGCAGCCGAAGGCCGTAAGACGCTCCGCCGTGGCTTTGGCAATATCGCCGAAGCCCACCAGGCCCACCCGGCAGACAGACAGCTCCGTGATGCCCTCCACCATGCAGCGCTCCTTCATCTCCATCTGGCGTCCCTCCCGGACAGCCCTGTCGCCGGTAAGGCCGTGGCGCAGGAGCATCAGCATCAGCAGAATCGCCTGCTCCGCTACGGCGCCGGCGTTGCAGCCCTTGTTGTTGCACACCCAGATGCCCCTCTCTCCGGCGGCAGCCAGGTCGATCTTGTCATAGGCCACCCCCTCGGAGTGGATCAGCTTCAGGTTGTGCATATTCCGGATCAGCGAGCTCTTTACCGGCGTAATGGCGTCCACAAACAGCATGTCCGCATCGCCAGCCACCGCCAGGATCGTCTCCTCGTCTGTGCTTTTATCCAGAAACACCAGCTCCTGCTGACGGATAAAGGGCAGTCGGGGCATGTATTTCTCATACCGTGCCTGTCCGCCCAGAATCAAAATTTTCATAATAGAATCGTGCTCCTTTTGTCTCGTGGCCTGTCTTCTGTCCCTATATACCAGGGAACTGTCCAAAGCTAGGTATCCCGCTCCCCTTTGCAGCGCTCTCTGGTATGAGGGGCACTCCATGGAAAAAGGGCTCAGCAGCCGCTCTGAGGGCTATTCAGCAGACATTATTATAGCATGATGTGGACATCTGTCCACGGTTAAATTACACGAAAAAACCCTGAAAATCGGCTTCTCCTCCGCTGTCAGCCAGCCTAGACAACCTGAAAGCAAAAAGATCGTCGCAAACTGTCACATTTGTCAATTGCGGGAATAGCCTGAATTCGATACAATAGGTACGACCTTTCAAATGGGTACTACCTATCAGGGGAAGCAGTGCCTGTTGAACAATTCATTTACGAGGTGAATGAAATGAGCAGCCAGCCGACTCAGTCCAAAACCATTCGCGCCCAGCTGCTGTCCGCGATGAAAGCCGGTGAATACGCCAACCGTGAACGGCTCCCCCGCGAGAGCGTTCTGGCGGAAAAGCTGGGGATCAGCCGTACCCAGCTGAGGGATATCCTGGCCTCCCTGGAGCGGGAGGGCTTCATCACCCGCCGCCACGGCGTCGGCACCATCATCAACCGGCATGTGCTGAATGCCCAGACCCGTATGGATATTGAAGTGGAGTTCTTGGATATGATCCGCCAGAGCGGCCATGAACCGGCGGTGGCCTCCGTCCATGTGTCGGACGGCATCGCCGATCAGAAGATCGCCGGCCAGCTTCAGATTCCCGAGGGGACTCCCATCATCCGGGTGTCCCGTCTCTGTACCGCCGACGGCAAGCCCGCCATCTACTGCGAGGACGTGGTGGAAAAGGCCCTTGCCAAAGGGAACTACACCATCAAGGATTTCAAGCTCCCCATTTTCCATTTTTTACAGCAGTTCTGCGGCATCTACCCCTATCTGGACCTGACGGACCTGCGGCCAGTCGTGGCCGACGCAGCTCTGGCCGAGATTTTCCAGATTCCCATGGGCTCTCCCCTGCTGAATATGGACGAGGTGGACTTTGATATTGACGGCAAGCCAGTCTTTTGCTCCACGGAATATTTTGTGGACGGTATCTTCCGCCACACCGTCATGCGCAAGAAGCTGTAAGAGAGGAGTTTACACATGAAAAAAGTAGCAGTTATCATGGGCAGCGATTCCGACTGGCCCGTGGTCAAGGGTGCCTGCGCCCAGCTGGACGCCTTCGGCATCCCTTATGAGGCGCACATTCTCAGCGCCCACCGCACCCCCGCCGCGGCGGCGGAGTTCGCCAAAAGCGCCCGGGCCAACGGCTTCGGCGTGCTGATCTGCGCCGCCGGCATGGCGGCACATCTGGCCGGTGCCTTCGCCGGCAACTCCACCCTTCCCGTTATCGGCATCCCCATGAAGGGCGGCGCCATGGACGGCCTGGACGCATTGCTTGCCACCGTTCAGATGCCCAGCGGCATCCCCGTGGCCACCGTGGCCATCAACGGCGCCAAGAACGCCGCCGTGCTGGCGGCCCAGATTCTGGCTGTCAGCGACGACAGTCTGGCCGCCAAGCTGGACGCCCAGCGTGCGGATATGGCGAAGCAGATTGCCGAGAAAGAACAGAAACTCCAGTCGGAGCTGGCGGAATAAGCCAACAAAACTAGAGAATCAGGAGAAACCACATGGGCGGATTTTTCGGCGCTATCTCCAAGCGGGATTGCGTCCTTGATATTTTCTTCGGAGTGGACTACCACTCCCACCTGGGGACCCGCCGGGGCGGCATGGCCATCTATGACCCGGCCAGCGGCTTTCAGCGGCAGATCCACAACATCGAAAACACGCCGTTCCGCACTAAGTTTGAAGCGGATTTAGCGGACTTCCACGGATGCAGCGGCATCGGCTGCATCAGCGACACAGACCCCCAGCCCCTGCTGGTGCGGTCCCACCTGGGACTGTACGCCATCACCACCGTCGGCATCATCAACAACGCCGAAAAGCTGGTAGAGACGTACTTCTCCGACCACGGCCACCAGTTCATGGCCATGAGCAACGGCAAGGTCAACGCCTCGGAGCTGACCGCCGCGCTTATCAACCAGAAGGACTCCCTGCTGGAGGGCATCCGCCACGCGCAGGATGTCATCGACGGCTCCGCCACCATCCTGCTGCTGACGCCGGAGGGCATCATCGCCGCCCGGGACAAACTGGGGCGTCTCCCGGTCCTGGTGGGCCAGAACGAGGAGGGCTGCTGCGTCTCCTTTGAGTCCTTCGCCTATCAGAAGCTGGGCTATCAGACCGCCTATGAATTGGGCCCCCAGGAGATCGTCAGGATCACGGCGGACGGCGTGGAGTCCCTCTCCCCCGCCGGGGACAAAATGCGCATCTGCGCATTCCTCTGGACTTACTACGGCTATCCCAACTCCAATTACGAGGGCGTCAACGTGGAGGTCATGCGCTACCGCAACGGCGAAATCATGGCCCGGGACGAGGTGGCCCAGGGCCGCCTGCCCAAGGTGGACTTCGTGGCGGGTGTGCCGGACTCCGGCCTGCCCCACGCCATCGGCTTCGCCAACCGCAGCGGCAAGCCCTTTGCCCGGCCCTTTGTGAAATACACCCCCACCTGGCCCCGGTCCTTCATGCCGGCCAACCAGGAGGTCCGCAATCAGGTGGCCAAGATGAAGCAGATTCCCGTCCCCGAGCTGATTGAGGGCAAGAAGCTGCTGTTTGTGGACGACTCCATCGTCCGGGGCACTCAGCTGCGGGAGACCGTGGATTTTCTCTATGAGAGCGGCGCCGCCGAGGTCCACATGCGCTCCGCGTGCCCGCCCATTATGTACGGCTGCAAGTACCTGAATTTCTCCCGCAGCAACTCCGACATGGAGCTACTGGCCCGGAAGACCGTCCAGGAACTGGAGGGCGACGAGGGCCAGAAGCATCTGGACGAATACGCCGACGCCTCCACGGAGCGGGGCCAGTGCCTGCTGAAAACCATCTGCCAACAAATGGGCTTCGACTCCCTGGGCTATCAGTCCATCGACGGATTGCTGGAGGCCATTGGCATCGACCGTGATAAAATTTGTACCTACTGCTGGACCGGTAAAGAATAATTTAAATTTGACATAGGAGGACAAACATCATGCAGAAATTAGAGCAGATTTATGAGGGCAAGGCCAAGAAGGTCTTTAAGACGGATGACCCCAATCTGGTCATCGTGGACTACAAGGACGACGCCACCGCCCTGGACGGTCTGAAGAAGGGCACCATCGTGGGCAAGGGCGTCATCAACAACCAGATGACCAACCGCCTGATGGCCAAGATGGAGAAGGCCGGTATCCCCACTCACTTCGTCCAGGAGCTGAGCGAGCGGGAGACCCTGGTGAAGAAAGTCTCTATCGTGCCCCTGGAAGTCATCATCCGGAACATCTCCGCCGGCCACTTCGCCTCCCGCTACGGCGTTGAGGAGGGCATCGTGTTCGAACAGCCCACCATTGAGTTCTCCTATAAGAACGACGATCTTCACGATCCCCTGCTGAACGCCTATCACGCCATCGCCCTGAAGCTGGCCACTCCTGAGGAAATCGATCTCATCAAGAAGTACTCCTTCGCCGTCAACGACGTGCTGAAGGCCTTCTGGGCCGAGTGCGGCGTCACCCTGGTGGACTTCAAGCTGGAGTTCGGCAAAACCGCCGACGGCACCATCGTCCTGGCCGACGAGATCAGCCCCGACACCTGCCGTCTGTGGGATTCCAAGACCCACGAGAAACTGGACAAGGACCGTTTCCGTCGTGACATGGGCGGCGTGGAAGACGCCTACGCTGAGATCATGAAGCGCCTGTTGGACCACGATGCGGAATAATCAGAACACCCCGGCGGGCAGCTTCAACGGAAAAGCCGTCCCGGCCGGTATCACCGAGCGCCACATCCATGAGGAATGCGGCGTCTTCGGCGTTTATTCGGAAACAGCCACCGACGTGGCCTCCCTGTCTTATTACGCCCTCTATGCCCTGCAGCACCGCGGACAGGAGAGTGCCGGCATCGTGGTGAATGACGACGGCGTGTTCTCCTCCTACCGGGATGTGGGGCTCGTCAGCGAGGTGTTCCCCCCGGAGCGGCTGGCCGCTCTCGGCACCGGCAACATCGCCGTTGGTCATGTGCGCTACGGCACCACCGGCTCCGACAACAAGCGGAATGTCCAGCCCATTCTTGTGAACCACTACAAAGGCCGTATGGCTCTGGCCCACAACGGCAACCTCACCAACTCCCAGGAACTGCGGGCAGAGCTGGAGAGCAAGGGCTCCATCTTCCACACCACCACCGATTCCGAGGTCATTGCCTACATCATCGTCCAAGAACGGCTGCGGACCCCCTCTATTGAGGCCGCTGTCTCCGCCGCCATGGACCGCATCGTGGGCGCCTACTCCCTGGTCATCTCCTCTCCCAGCAAGCTCATCGCCGCCCGGGACCCCCACGGCTTCCGGCCCCTGTGCATGGGCAAGCTCAAGGACGGCAGCGTGGTGTTCGCCTCTGAGTCCTGCGCCCTGGACGCCATCGGTGCCCGGTTCGAGCGGGATATCCTGCCCGGAGAGATCGTGGTGGTGGACAAGAACGGCGTCAAATCCGACACCAGCCACTGCGGCAAGGCCCCCAAGAAGCTGTGTGTCTTTGAGTTCATCTACTTCGCCCGTCCCGACTCCGTCATCGACGGCAGCAGCGTCCACATCGCCCGCCAGCGGGCCGGCGCCTTTCTGGCGCTGGAGCACCCCGTTCAGGCGGACATCGTGGTGGGCGTGCCCGACTCCGGTCTGGATGCCGCCTTGGGCTACTCCCGGCAGTCCGGCATCCCCTACGGCATGGGCTTTATCAAGAACAAATACATCGGCCGGACCTTCATCTCCCCCACCCAGGCCATGCGGGAGAACGAGGTCAACATCAAGCTGAACCCCATCCGCTCTGTCGTGGAGGGCAAGCGGGTGGTCCTGATTGACGACTCCATCGTCCGGGGCACCACCTGCCGCCGCACCATCGACCTTCTGCGTAAGGCCGGCGCCACGGAGATTCACATGCGGGTCAGCGCGCCTCCCTTTGTGGCGGCCTGCTACTACGGCACGGATATCGACGATCCCAATAAGCTCATCGCCACCCACCACACCGTGGAGGAGATCGCCGAAATCATCGGCGTGGACTCCCTGGGCTACCTGAGCCTGCAGGATGTGGTCAAGCTGGCGGACAACACCGAATGCGGCTTCTGCACCGCCTGTTTCGGCGGCGGCTACCCCACGCCGATCCCCCAGGACGGCGGAAAGGACCGCTTTGAGTGCAAGATCAGCGAAAGGAAGAAAGATCAACATGCGTAGTTTTTCTGACAGCTATCGGGAGGCCGGCGTCAACATCGAAGCCGGTTATGAGGGCGTGCGCCTGATGAAGGATCACGTCGCCCGCACCATGATCCCCGGCGTGGTCTCCGACATCGGAGGCTTCGGCGGCCTGTTTGCTCCGGACCTGGCCGGCATGACCGAGCCGGTGCTGGTCTCCGGCACCGACGGCGTGGGCACCAAGATTCGCATTGCCCAGCTGATGGACAAGCATGACACCGTAGGTATTGACTGCGTGGCTATGTGCGTCAATGACATCATCTGCTGCGGTGCGAAGCCCCTGTTCTTTCTGGACTATATCGCCATCGGCAAGAACGAGCCGGAAAAAGTCGCCACCCTGGTCTCCGGCGTGGCGGAGGGCTGCGTCCAGGCGGGCTGCGCCCTCATCGGCGGCGAGACCGCGGAGCACCCCGGCATGATGCCCGCCGAGGACTATGACCTGGCCGGCTTCTCCGTCGGCATCGTGGACAAGCCCAAGGTGGTGGACCACAGCTCCATGAAGGCGGGTGACGTCATTCTGGCCCTGCCCTCCTCCGGCATCCACTCCAACGGCTACTCCCTGGTCCGGAAGGTCTTTAACGTAGAGCACGCCAATCTGAACCTCTACTGTGAAGAGCTGGGCCAGACCTTAGGGGAGGCCCTGCTGACCCCCACGGTCATTTACGTGAAGCCCGTTCTGGCCTGCATGGATGCCGTCACCGTCAAGGGTGTCAGCCATATCACCGGCGGCGGCTTCTTTGAGAACATCCCCCGCTGCCTGCCCGAGGGCCTCACCGCCAAGATCGAGAAGGCGGCCATCAAGACCCCGCCCATCTTCTCCATGCTCCAGCGCATGGGCAACATCCCCGAGCACGACATGTTCAACACCTACAACATGGGCGTGGGCATGACCGTCATCGTTGCCAAGGAGGACGCCGACAAGGCGCTGGCCGCCCTGCAGTCCCAGGGCTGTGCCGCCTATGTCATCGGCGAGATCGTCGAGAGTGACGAGCGGGTGACGCTATGCTGAAAAAAGCCCGCATCGCCGTGTTTGTCTCCGGCGGCGGCACCAATCTGGAGGCGCTGCTGAACGCCCAGGAGGCCGGGAGCATCCCCCACGGAGAGATCGTGCTGGTGATTGCCAGCAATGAGACCGCATACGCCCTGACCCGGGCCGCCAACCATGGCGTGCCCGGCGTCGCCGTTCCCAGAAAGCAGATGACACAGGAGGCCTTTGAGGCCGTCATTTCGGAAAAGCTGGTGGAATATGACGTGGATATCATTGTCCTGGCCGGGTTCCTTTCCATTCTCTCCGCCGATTTCGTAAAGCAGTGGCCTGAGCGCATCATCAATGTCCACCCCTCCCTCATCCCCTCCTTCTGCGGCAAGGGGATGTACGGCCTGAAGGTCCACGAGGCGGCCCTCGCCAAGGGCGTGAAGGTCACTGGCGCCACCGTCCATCTGGTGAACGAGATCCCCGACGGCGGCCGCATTCTGCTGCAAAAGGCCGTGGAAATCCTCCCCAATGACACGCCGGAGGTTCTCCAGCGCCGGGTGATGGAGCAGGCGGAATGGATCCTGCTGCCCCAGGCCGCCGAATTGTTATGTAAACAGATTTTGGAAAGTTGAGGAACGTGTTCATGAACGAACTGGAACTGAAATACGGCTGCAACCCCAATCAGAAGCCCTCCCGTATCTTTATGAAGGACGGCAGCGACCTGCCCATCACCGTGCTGAACGGCAAGCCCGGCTACATCAATTTCCTGGACGCCTTCAACTCCTGGCAGCTGGTCAGGGAGCTGAAGGCCGCCACCGGCCTGCCCTCCGCTGCTTCCTTCAAGCATGTCTCTCCCGCCGGCGCTGCCGTGGGTCTGCCCCTGAGCGACGTGGATAAGAAGATTTATTTCGTGGACGAGGGCGCCGAGCTCTCCCCCATCGCCTGCGCCTACATCCGGGCCCGGGGCGCCGACCGCCTGTGCTCTTACGGCGACTGGGCGGCCCTGTCCGACGTGTGCGACGCCGCCACCGCCAACTACCTCAAGTACGAGGTCTCCGACGGCGTCATCGCCCCCGGCTACACCGACGAGGCCCTGGCAATCCTGAAAACCAAGAAGAAGGGAAACTACAACGTGGTGCAGATCAACCCCGATTACGTCCCCGCTCCTCAGGAGTACAAGGACGTGTTCGGCATCACCTTCCAGCAGGGCCGGAACAACTTCAAAATCGATGAAGAGCTGCTGGGCAACATCGTCACGGAGAACAAGGACCTGCCCCAGCAGGCCAAGATTGACATGATCGTCTCCCTCATCACCCTGAAATACACCCAGTCCAACTCCGTCTGCTACGTGAAGGACGGCCAGGCCATCGGCGTGGGCGCCGGCCAGCAGAGCCGCATTCACTGCACCCGTCTGGCGGGCCAGAAGGCAGACAACTGGTATCTGCGGCAGCATCCCAAGGTCCTGGGCCTCCAGTTCGTGGACAACATCCGCCGTCCTGACCGGGACAACGCCATCGACATCTACACCTCCGACGAGTACGAGGACATCCTGGCTGACGGCGTGTGGCAGAATACCTTCAAGGTCAAGCCCGAAGTCCTGACCACCGAGGAGAAAAAGGCCTGGATTGCCACCCAGTCCGGCGTGACGGTGGGCTCCGACGCGTTTTTCCCCTTCGGTGATAACGTGGAGCGGGCCCGGAAGTCCGGCGTGCAGTACATCGCCGAGCCGGGCGGAAGTATCCGGGATGACAACGTCATTGAGACTGCCAACAAATATAACATGACGATGTGCTTCACAGGCATGCGTCTTTTCCACCATTAAAAGACCTTCAAGGAGGCTGCTTCCATGAATCTTCTGGTCGTCGGCGGCGGTGGCCGCGAGCACGCCATTATCAAAAAGCTGAAAGAAAATCCCGGTGTGGAGACCATTTACGCCCTGCCGGGCAACGGCGGCATCGCACAGGATGCCGTCTGCGTCCCGGAGATTGGCGCCAAGGACATCCCCGCCATTGTGGACTTTGCCAAGTCTCACGCCATCGACTTTGCCGTGGTGGCACCGGACGACCCCCTGGCTCTGGGTTGCGTGGACCGGCTCCACGAGGCCGGCATTCCCTGCTTCGGCCCTGATGCCAAGGCCGCCCGCATTGAGGCCAGCAAGGTCTTTTCCAAGAACCTGATGAAGAAGTACGGCATCCCCACTGCCAGCTACGAGGTCTTCAACGATCCCAAGACTGCTCTGGAATACCTGAAAAGCGCCTCTTTCCCCATCGTCATCAAGGCCGACGGCCTGGCGCTGGGCAAGGGCGTGCTGATCCCCCAGAATCTGGCCGAGGCGGAGGCCGCCGTCAAGACCATCATGGAGGACAAGGCCTTCGGCGACTCCGGCAACGAGATCGTCATTGAGGAATTCCTGACCGGCCCCGAGGTCAGCGTGCTGGCCTTCACCGACGGCACCGCCATCCGCCCCATGATGTCCTCCATGGACCACAAGCGGGCCGGGGACAACGATACCGGCCTGAACACCGGCGGCATGGGCACCGTGGCTCCCAACCCCTACTACACTGCCGACGTCGCCAAGGTCTGCATGGACACCATCTTCCTGCCCACCCTGGCGGCCATGCGGGCCGAGGGCTGCCCCTTCAAAGGCTGCCTGTACTTCGGATTGATGATCACCCCCAACGGCCCCAAGGTCATTGAATACAACTGCCGTTTCGGCGATCCCGAGACCCAGGTGGTGCTTCCCCTGCTGAAAACCGACCTGCTGACCGTCATGCAGGCCGTGGAAAATGAGACTTTGGCGAACCTGGAAGTCGAGTGGTCCGACGGCGCCGCCGCCTGCGTCATTCTGGCCTCCGGCGGCTATCCCAGCCACTATGAAAAGGGAAAGGTCATGTCCTTCCCCGCGTCCACCCCTGCCAATGTGACCATCTATCACGCCGGTGACAAGCTGGCGGACGGCAAGCTGGTCACCATCGGCGGCCGGGTGCTGGGCATCACCGCTACGGCTCCCACCCTACAAGCGGCTCTGGCGGACGCCTACGCCGCCGCGGAGGCCGTGGATTTCGAGGGCAAGTACATGCGCCATGATATCGGCCGGCGGGCGCTGGCCGCGATGGAGGAACAGTAAATGGTACGACGCATTTATGTAGAGAAAAAAGCTCCTCTGCGGCAGGAGGCCGCGGGTCTTTTGAACGAGCTGCGCTCCTTGCTGGGCATCACGGCCCTGACCGGCCTGCGGCTCGTGAACTGCTACGATGTGGAGGGTCTGGACGAGGCCACTTTCCAACGGGCCGTCCAGACGGTCTTCTCCGAGCCCCAGGTGGACGACGCCACCGCCGCCCTCCCCGCCGGGGATTATACCGCCTTCGCGGTGGAATCTCTGCCTGGCCAGTTCGACCAGCGGGCGGACTCGGCCAGCCAGTGCATCCAGCTGATGACCCAGGGCGACCGTCCCGCCGTCCGCACGGCGAAGGTCTACCTGCTCTCCGGCGAAGTAACTCCTGCCGATGTGGAGAAGATCAAGCATTACGTCATCAACCCCGTGGAGGCCCGGGAGGCCGACATGGAGCCGGTTGAGACCCTGAAAATGGAGTATGAGGTCCCCACCAGTGTGGAGACCATCACCGGATTCATCGATCTGGACGAAGCTGGCCTGGCCGCTCTGCTGGATAAGCTGGGCCTGGCCATGGACCTAGACGACCTGAAATTCCTCCAGGCCCACTTCCGGGACGACGAACACCGGGACCCCACCATCACGGAGGTCCGGGTGGTAGATACGTACTGGTCCGACCACTGCCGCCACACCACCTTTTCCACCCATATCGATAAGGTGGAAATTCTGGACGAGGCTACCAAGGCCGCCTATGAGCGGTATCTGGCCGCCCGGGAAGAGGTCTATGGAAAAGAGAAGGCCGCTGCCCGCCCCCAGACCCTGATGGACATCGGCACCATCGGCGCCAAGGTCCTGAAAAAGCGGGGTCTGCTCACAAATATCGACCAGAGTGAGGAGATCAACGCCTGCTCCATCCATGTCACTGCCACGGTGGACGGCGAGCCTCAGGACTGGCTGCTGATGTTCAAGAACGAGACGCACAACCACCCCACCGAAATCGAGCCCTTCGGCGGCGCAGCCACCTGCATCGGCGGCTGCATCCGTGACCCCCTGTCCGGCCGCGCCTACGTCTATCAGGCCATGCGCGTCACCGGCTGCGGCGATCCCCGCACGCCGGTCAGCGAGACCATCCCCGGCAAGCTGCCCCAGCGCAAGCTGGCCCAGACGGCTGCCGCCGGTTACTCCTCCTACGGCAACCAGATCGGCCTTGCCACCGGCATCGTGTCTGAAATCTATCACCCCGGCTATGTCGCCAAGCACCTGGAGGTCGGCGCTGTTGTGGGCGCCGCTCCCGCCGAGAACGTGGTCCGGGAGCGTCCCGCCCCCGGCGACGTGGTCATCCTGCTGGGCGGCCGCACCGGCCGAGACGGCATCGGCGGCGCCACCGGCTCCTCCAAGAGCCACAACCGCAAGTCCCTGACCACCATGGCCTCCGAGGTCCAGAAGGGCAACGCCCCCGAGGAGCGGAAGATTCAACGCCTGTTCCGGGACGGCGAGGTCACCCGGATGATCAAGCGCTGCAACGACTTCGGCGCCGGCGGCGTGTCCGTCGCCATCGGCGAGCTGGCCGACGGCCTGCAGATCGACCTGGACGCCGTCCGCAAGAAGTACGAGGGTCTGGACGGCACCGAGCTGGCCATCTCCGAATCCCAGGAGCGCATGGCCGTGGTGGTAGCGCCCGAGCACGCCGCCGCCTTTATCGCCGCCGCCGAGAAGGAAAACCTGGAGGCCTATCAGGTGGCCGTGGTCACTGAGAGCCCCCGGATGGTCATGAACTGGCAGGGTCACACCATCGTGGACCTGAGCCGCGCCTTCCTGGACACCAACGGCGCCGTGAAGCACACCTCTGTCCAGGTGGAGGAAAAGAATCGGGGGGCCCTGGGCCGCAGCGACGTCATGACGCTGCGGGACATCGCAGGCAGCCTGAAGTCCGCCTCCCGCCGGGGTCTGGGCGAGCGGTTCGACGCCACCATCGGCGCCGGTTCCGTGCTGATGCCCTTCGGCGGCAAGACGCAGCGGACTCCCGCTCAGGCCATGGCCGCTCTGCTGCCTGTCCTGCCCGGCCAGGAGACGGAGGACTGCTCCGTCATGGCCTGGGGCTTTGACGCCGAGCAGATGTGCGTGGACCCCTACGTGGGCGCCTACCGCTCTGTCATCACCTCTGTCGCCAAGCTGGTGGCCGCCGGCTGCGACTATCACACCGCCTATCTCACCTTCCAGGAGTATTTCGAAAAGCTCCGTGAGGAGCCCCAGCGCTGGGGCAAGCCCTTCTCCGCTCTGCTGGGCGCTCTGGACGCGCAGCTGGACCTGAACATCGCCGCCATCGGCGGCAAGGACTCCATGTCCGGCTCCTTCCTGGATCTGGACGTGCCCCCCACCCTGATCTCCTTCGCCATCGCCCCCTCCAAGGCGGGCAAGGTGCTCTCCCCCGAGTTCAAGGAGGCCGGCCATCCCGTGTACCTGTTCCTGTGCGACGGCACCGCCGACAGCCAGCAGACTGCGTGGGAGGCCTTCCACGCCCTGTCTGATGCCGGAAAGGTAAAGGCTGCCTGGGCTGTGGAAAACAGCCTGGCCGAGGCCGTTATGAACATGTCCTTCGGCAACCGCATGGGCTTCACCGCAGATGCCTCCGGGGACATCTGGTACTCCAGCGCCATGCCCGGCGCCATCGTGGCTGAACTGACGGAGGACATCTCCGGTGAGTACGCCGCCCGTCTGGGTGTCACCACGGCGGAGCCTGTTGTCACCATCGGCGGCGACAGCGCCTCCATCGACGAGCTGCTGGCGCTCAACGAGGGCGTACTGGAGAACATCTATCCCAACCGCACCCCCGTGGACAACGCCCCTGTCCCCGTACTGGAGGCTCCCGCCGTCACCCGTGCCGCCCCCAAGATCGGTGTGGCCCGACCCAAGGTGCTGATCCCCGTGTTCCCCGGCAACAACTGCGAATACGACAGCGCCCGCGCCGCCATGCGGGCCGGTCTGGAGCCGGAGATTCTGGTTCTGAACAACCAGTCCGCCCAGGGCGTCGCCGACTCCGTGGAGCGGTTCGCCAAGGCGGCCCGGGAGAGCCAGATCATCTTCATCCCCGGCGGCTTCTCCGGCGGCGACGAGCCCGACGGCTCCGGCAAGTTCATCACCGCCTTCTTCCGGAACGCCGCGGTGAAGGAGGAGGTCACGAACCTCCTGGAGCGCCGGGACGGCCTGATGCTGGGCATCTGCAACGGCTTCCAGGCCCTCATCAAGCTGGGTCTGGTGCCCTACGGCGAGATCATCGACACCGATGAGACCTGCCCCACCCTGAGCTACAACGTCATCGGCCGCCACCAGTCCAAGATCGTCCGCACCCGCATCGCCTCCAACCGCTCTCCCTGGCTGTCCAAGGTGAACGTGGGCGACATTGTCAGCGTCCCCATCTCCCACGGCGAGGGACGGTTCCTGTGCTCTGACGAGCTGCTGGCGAAACTGGCGGAAAACGGCCAGATCGCCACCCAGTATGTGGACCTGGACGGCGTGCCCACCATGGATGTGGACTTCAACCCCAACGGCTCTGTCTGGGCCGTGGAGGGCATCCTGTCTCCTGATGGACGCGTGCTGGGCAAGATGGGCCACGCCGAGCGCACCGGCGCCGGTCTGTACCGCAACGTCCCCGGCGATTACGACCTGTACCTGTTTGAGTCCGCCAAGGCGTACTTCGACATTTGACAGGTGACAATGCCGTCTGTTTCGTGTATAATGGCTAAAATCTTTATATGCGAGATATCTTATGGATGCTGTGGAACTGACACCGGGCTATGACTTTCCCGATGAGATTCGCGGGCTTTTCTCAGAGTACACTGGCATGCTGGTCCGGCTGGACCCGGACTTTCAGTTATACCTGAACATTCAGCACTATGAGGACGAGGTCCGGGACCTGACGGTTAAGTACGGCCTCCCGGATGGGAGACTGTATCTGGCTCGAGTGGGCGGCAAAGCCGCCGGGTGCATCGCCCTGCGGAAGCTGGACGAGGAGCGCTGTGAGATGAAGCGGCTGTACGTCCGCCCCGCCTTCCGGGGGACAACACATCGCAAGGCGTCTGGTGGACCGGATCATCGCCGACGCCCGGGCCATCGGCTACCGCCGCATACTGCTGGACACACTGCCCTGTCTGGAGGACGCCGTCCGCATGTACCGGAAGCTGGGCTTCCGCGATATTCCCTGCTACAACGACAGTCCCATGGATACCACATTTTTTATGGGACTGGACCTATGACGCAACCCGAAATCTTATGAAATGAGGTGGCCACATGGCATACTATTTTACCGAACCCTCCCACACCTTCAGCGAATATCTGCTGGTGCCCGGCTATTCTGACGAGAACTGCATTCCCGCCAATGTCTCCCTCAAGACCCCGGTGGTCAAGTTCAAAAAAGGTGAGGAGTGCCCCCTGACCATGAATGTTCCCATGGTCTCCGCCGTGATGCAGTCCGTCTCCGGTGAGAATATGGGCATTGCCCTGGCGAAAGAGGGCGGCATCGCTTTCATCTATGTCTCCCAGCCCATTGACCAGCAGGCCGAGATGGTCCGTAAGGTCAAAAATTACAAGGCGGGCTTCGTGTTCAGTGACTCCAACCTGCGGATTACGGACACTCTGGCGGATGTGCTGGCGCTGAAAGAGCGCACCGGCCACTCCACCATGGCCGTCACTGAGGACGGCACCGGCACCGGCAAGCTGCTGGGTCTTGTGACCAGCCGTGACTACCGCGTCAGCCGCATGGACCCCTCCACCCCCGTCACGGAGTTCATGACTCCCGCGGAAAAGATCATCTCCGCCCCCGAGGGCACCAGCCTGAAAACCGCCAACGACATCATCTGGGACCATAAGCTCAACGCCCTGCCCATCGTCTCCAAGGACGGACATCTGGTGAGCTTCGTGTTCCGCAAGGACTATGACTCTCACAAGGGCAACCCCCTGGAGCTGCTGGACTCCCAGAAGCGCTATGTGGTGGGCGCCGGCATCAACACCCGGGACTATGCCGAGCGGGTCCCCGCTCTGGTGGAGGCCGGTGCGGACGTGCTGGTCATGGACTCCTCCGAGGGCTACTCCGTGTGGCAGAAGCGCTGCCTGGAGTGGATCCGGGAGCGCTACGGCGACACCGTGAAGGTGGGTGCCGGCAACGTGGTGGACGGCGAGGGCTTCCGCTTCCTGGCGGACGCCGGCGCGGACTTCGTAAAGATCGGCATCGGCGGCGGCTCCATCTGCATCACCCGTGAGACCAAGGGCATTGGCCGCGGCCAGGCCACCGCCGTCATTGACGTGGCTGCCGAGCGCGACAAGTACTTTGAAGAAACCGGCGTGTACGTGCCCATCTGCGCCGACGGCGGCATCGTGCAGGACTACCACATCACCCTGGCCCTGGCCATGGGCGCTGACTTCTGCATGCTGGGCCGGTACTTCTCCCGGTTCGACGAGAGTCCCTCCGCCAAGGTCCTCATCGGCGGCAGCTATATGAAGGAATACTGGGGCGAGGGCAGTGCCCGTGCCCGCAACTGGCAGCGCTATGACCTGGGCGGTGCGGCGAAGCTCTCCTTCGAGGAGGGCGTGGACTCCTACGTCCCCTACGCCGGTTCCCTGGCCGACGGCATGGCCACCACCCTGGCCAAGGTCCGCTCCACCATGTGCAACTGCGGCGCTTTGACCATCCCCGAGCTGCGGGAGAAGGCCAAGCTGACGCTAGTCTCCTCCGTCTCCATCGTGGAGGGCGGCGCCCACGATGTGCTGCTGAAGGATACCACCAATTCCGGCAACCGGAGCTAAGAAATCCGCTGATCCGGAGCGGCCATAGGCCGCTCCGAATTTTTTCTATGATTCTCCTTCGCTTTTCCTGGCCAGAACGGTGAAACTCCTCGAACGATCAGCATATTAAAACCTGGTAAAAAGCGAATTTTTACAGCTGATCGTTGGGTACACGGGATTTCAAAAAACGCATCTTATTGGAAATCAGCAGCAAATCGCAGACCGCTTCCGGCAGCGCAGCTCCAACGCCATCGCGGACAGATGGTTTTTATACTGGCATCTTTTTCCCAGATATGGCAAATTTCGTCGTGTTTTCTACTTCTCCCCGTAATTTAATCGTTTATCTTTTAACTTTCCGAAAAGTGCTTGTATTTTTTTCGCAAAGTCTTATAATAGAGTGAACGTTTACATACGAAACAGGAGTAATCAACCATCATGCAGAGAAAACCTCGAATCTTAGTTGTCGGCAGCTTCGTCATGGACGTGATTGCCACAACAGAACGCATTCCCCAATCCGCCCAGACTGTTTATGGCAAGTCCTTCCACATGGCCCCCGGCGGCAAGGGTGCCAACCAGGCGCTGCAATGTGTCCGGCTGGGCGCCGATGTCACGATGATGGGTTGCGTGGGCGATGATCTGTTCGGCCAGAAGCTCTTGGAAACGCCCAGGGTTGCTGGCATGGATGTCAGCCACGTTCTGGTCCGGCAGGGCATCTCCTCCGGCGTGGGACATGTCACCCTGGAGGTGACAGAACACACGGCGCAGAACCGTATCATCGTCATCCCCGGTGCCAACCAGACTCTGACTGTAGAGGAAGTGATCTGGATCAAGGATGAAATTGCCTCTTATGACATGCTGCTGCTTCAGCTGGAGATTCCGCTGGAGGTAAACCGGACTCTGGCCCACTGGGCCAGAGAGGCCGGCGTTCCCGTCATGCTGAATCCGGCTCCCGCCACCGATCTGGACGACGAACTGCTGAGTTTGGTGACCTATCTGATCCCCAATGAGCAGGAAGCCTCCACGGAGACCGGTCTCCCGCTGGGCATGGATAGCGGTGTCCTTCGGAAGGAGGATCTGCAGAAGATCGCTGCGGCTCTGCGGTCCAAGGGCACGGAGCATGTGATCATCACTCTGGGCAGCAACGGTTCCGCCGTGGCGGAAGCCGATGGCATCCGCTATATTCCCTGTGTTCATATGGACCATGTGGCAGACCCTACGGCCGCCGGAGATTCCTTCGTGGGCGCACTCTCCGTGGGGCTGGCAGTGGGACTTTCCCAGGAAGAAGCACTGGCTTTCGCCAGCCACACCGCCGCCATCACGGTCTCCCGCATGGGCGCCATGCCCTCCCTTCCCACACTGGACGAGGTCATCGCCCTGCTGAAGGAGCGGGACTACCGGGGCTTCGATCTGTCCGTTCTCGATGTGCTGAAATAGGGTATTTTACATTCGCCGCTGAAAAACATCTGTGTAAAAATGACCGGAAAGCAGGAATTCTGCTTTCCGGTCATTTTTTAGTATTTTTCAGGGCAGCGGCGTCAGCTCTCCGGTCTCCGTATTGATGATGTAACCTCTGATGGTCACGTCCTTTGGCATCAGGGGATGGTTCCGCAGCAAGTCCACGGTCTCCTCCACAGAGCACTCCACGCTGTCAAACCCCCGGAGCCAGGCCTCAAAATCAATGCCGCAGTAGCGCATCATATCAATATGGTCCTGGGAAACGCCCCTCTGGATCAGGTGCCGGATCATCATGTCCGCGTTGATATGGGACACGCCGCAGTCCGTGTGGCCGATAACCATGACCTCTTCTACGCCCAGCTCGATAATGCCAACCAGAAGGCTGCGCACCGCACTGTCGAAGGGGCCGGTGATCATGCCGCCGGCATTTTTGATCATCTTCACATCGCCGTTCTTGATGCCCAGCGCCGCCGGAAGCAATTCCACCAGACGGGTGTCCATGCAGGTCAGGATGGCAATTTTCTTGTCCGGATACTTGCTGGTGGTAAATTTTTTGTATTCCTCATTTTTTACGAATTCCCGGTTATACGCCAGCATCTGGTCGATCATGTCGGCAGGTCCTCCTTTGGATCATTTTCTTCATCATACCGGATACATCGCCAAATTGCAAGATAGGGAAAAATATGCTACTCTATACGGGAGGTGAGCGCTGTGAAACGTATTTTGTGCTATGGAGATTCCAATACCTACGGTTACGACCCCCGCTCCTTCCTTGGGGACCGCTATCCCGCCGATGTCCGGTGGACGGAGCGCCTCGCCTGTGACACCGGGTGGGAGGTTCTGAATGCCGGGCAGAACGGGCGCTGCATCCCCTGGCGTGCATTGGAGCTGGCCCAGGCGGACCAGCTGCTGGACGGCTGCGGCGGAGCGGACCTCCTGGCCATCATGCTGGGCAGCAACGATCTGCTCCAGACGTCCGGCTTCACCGCCAGAGACACGGCCGCCCGCATGGAGAATTTTTTGTGGCATCTCCTGGTCCGGTCTGATGTGGGCGCCATTCTGCTGATATCCCCGCCGCCCATGCGCACCGGAGCCTGGGTTACGGAGGAGCGGCTTTTGACGGAATCCGCCAGGCTGGCGAGAGAATATGAGGCCTTGGCTCGACGGCTAGGCATCCGCTTCGCCGACGTTGGGCAGTGGGACGTGGAACTGGTGTTTGACGGCGTCCATTTCTCCGAAGCGGGGCATCGTGCCTTTGCCAGGGGACTGCGGAGCCTGCTGGAACGTGCGGATAGCCTATGAAAAAGCAATTCCCCAATCTGCTCTCTGGCGGACGATTATTTCTGGCAGGGGTGATGGGCATTCTCCCGGTGTCCGGCGCAGCCTTTGCCGTGCTGTACCTCCTCTGCGGCCTGACGGATGTGCTGGACGGATGGCTGGCCCGGCGGCTTCGGGCGGAAAGTGAGTTCGGCGCAAAGCTGGACTCCGCCACCGATGTCTGCTTCCTCTGTGTCAGTCTGGTCCGGCTCTGGCCGGTCCTCCGGCCGGGCGTCCCCGTTCTTCTGTTTGCAATTGGTGTGGCGCTTGTCCGTCTCTGTGCCGCAGCCGCGGCATGGGTCCGGTTCGGACAGCCCGGCTTTCTGCACACCTGGGGCAATAAGCTCACCGGCCTGCTGCTGTTTTTCTGGCCGCCTTTCCAACTGCTCACTGGGTCTGGCCTGTTGCTGTATCACCTCTGCCTGGCGGCCGGTGTCTCCGCTGTGGAGGAACTGCTGATTGAATGTACCGCCCGCGACTGGCTCCCCGACAGGAGAAGTATCTTGTTTTCAACGAAACAGAAAATTGATTAATATATTATCTCTTTTGCATAATATAACAGCTATTCCGTGAGAATTCTCGCGGAATGGCTGTTCCTATTTCATAACATCCACGGTCTGCACACCATAATGCCGGAACAACTCCAACGCCTCCGGGCCGATGCGCTCGCCGGAAACGGCAATGGGAATGGCCGGGGGACAGGACACGGTGGGCGCGCCGCAGACGCGGCCCAGAGCCTGTTCCGCCGGGACCGTTTCATGAGGCGCGAACAGCGCCTGCCGCACGGAACACGCCTGCTCTCCTCTTGCGAGGGGCAGGGCGGGACGCGCCGGGTAGGGCCGCAGGTTCTCCCCCAACGCCGCGATCACCCGTTCCAGGTCCCCGGCGTCGTTCTCCGGCGTCAGCATCAGCACCAGGAATTCCGGGTCGGCGTACTCACACTCTCCGCCGCCTTTTCGCAGCAGTTCCGCCATGTCGCTGCCCATCAGTCCCGCGGGGGCGGCAACGGTCAGCCGCAGGGGGTCGGTGTCCTCCGTCCGCCAGCCGTGGGCCTCAAGCCGGGCGCGGACCTCCCGCAGCCGGGCGACCGTCTCCGCCAATCGGTGGGGATACCCTTCCGCCAGATAGCGGTTGCACAGGTCCAGGGAGGCCAGCGTCAGATAAGAGGGACTGGTGGAGCCGAACAGGGCCAGTGCGGCCTTGGCGTTCTCCCGGAAGCCCGCCGGGGCGTTTTTGCCGATGTGCAGATACGCGCCGCCGGTGAGGACCGGCAGGGTCTTGTGGGCGGAGTCGCAGCAGATGTCCGCACCCAGGTCCAGCGGATGGACAGCCGGGTCCAGAAAATGCAAATAGGCGCCGTGGGCGTTGTCAACTGCCAGTACGGTATCGTGGCGGTGGCAGACCTGCGCCAGCGAGGCAATATCCGCCATGCCGCCCAGATAGTCCGGGCTGGTGAGATAGACGGCGGCAGGCGGCTGGTCCAGCTCCGCCAGCGTTTTCTCCAGACCCTCCGGCGATGCCGGACAGCCGCAGAGGGACTGACTGTCCCCCTCCGGCCAGAGCCAGACCACCTCAAAGTCCAGCAGCGCCGCCGCATAGACGAAGGCCTTGTGGACATTTCGGGTGGCCACGATGACTGGCGCCGCCCCGGCTGGGCGGCAGGTCAGGGCCAGATACAGCATGGCCCGGATGCACTGGCTGGAGCCCTCCGTTGAATACAGGGTCCGCCCGGAACCAAACAGGGCCCCGGCGTTTTTTTCGCTCTCCGCGATGATGCCGTCCGCCTCGTACAGGGCGTCGGCGCCTTTGACCTCTGTGATGTCCAGATGCTCACAGCCCAGGAACGGCCTGCCCTTGTGGCCGGGCATGTGGAGCCGGGCGGTGCCGGAGCCGTCATAGCCCCGCACGAAATCCGCGATGGGCGTATTCATTCAGCCTTCCTCTTTGGCGGCGTCCTCTGCCACCTTCATCATGATGGCGCACTCAATGCGCTTGCGGAACAGCTCACAGCCCGCCTCGTAGACGCCCCGGATAGAGCCGGTGGCGTGGTAGGCGTTGGCGGCGCAGCCGCCGGAGCAGTACAGCTTGGCCCAGCAGTCCGCGCACTCGGGACGGGCGTAGGCGTTGCAGGATTTGAACTCGTCCCGCAGCTTCGTGTTGGTGACGCCGTTCCAGATGTCGCCCAGCTTGTATGCTTCCTCTCCCACGAACTGGTGGCAGGGATACAGGTCGCCCCAGGGGGTGACGGCCATGTACTCCGTGCCGGAGCCGCAGCCGG
>CAMBAJ010000034.1 GCA_945864305.1 uncultured Clostridia bacterium
ATTCCGGCATGCGATCAGCAAAGAATACTGCCAGCTGAGCATGAATCATGCTCCAATCCTGTCTCCGGCCAGTCCATTTCTTTGTGATATCAATCATGGCCAGATACAGCATTTTCAGTAGGCTGTCATCGGTGGGGAACACGGATTTTGCCTTGGTTACTTTCCGAAGCTGACGGTTGAATCCCTCAATTGCATTGGTCGTATATATCAAGCGACGAACCTCTTGGGGATACTTGAAATAGGTACTCAGATTGGGCCAATTATCCCGCCAGGACTGAGAAATTTTGGGGTATTTCTTGTCCCATCGCTCAGCGAAGGTGTCCAGTGCGTCCAAAGCGGTAGGCTCATCTACCGCGAGACCATGAATCATGATCGGGATACCCCTCTAAAATGTCTACATGTGCGCACTGACTCAAGCCGCCAGACATGGTCTGTCAGCCAGAATCAGATTCGCAAGTGCGAAGAGGATGTTCAATTTTGCGGTCTGTTTTCGCAAACCTCGGTATCGTGTTTTTCGAAAGCGAAGCTGTTGCTTTACAACAGCAAAGACATGTTCCACTTTAGCTCGGACGGAAGATTTTTCGCGCTCTCTGCGCTTGATCTGTGCTCTGGATCGATTGGAGTTGTGCTTGCTCTGGGATGGACGACGATTGATTTTGTAATGAATACGTTTGCCATATTTGTTTCTGGTTACCGCTTCCGTGCGCTTTTCGGCTCCGAGATAGCCGCTGTCTCCGTAGACACCCTGCTCCTCTCCGGTAAGAAGTTCTGCCACCACACAGACGTCGTGTTTGTTGGCGGATGTAACTTCCAATGAGTGCACAATGCCAGTTTCGTGGTCAACTCCCACATGGGCCTTGTACCCGAAGTGCCATGTGTTGCCCTTTTTTGCGGAATGAGCCTCCGGGTCGCGCTTCTTATCCTTGTTTTTTGTGGAACATGGAGCTTCGATGAAGGTTGAGTCCACAATCGTACCCTTCTTGAGAATCAGGCCGCGCTTTGTAAGAAGCTCGACAACCTGCGCGAAGAGTTTTTCCTGAAGCCCGTTCTTTATCAGCAGATTGCGGAATCGACCCAGCGTATCTCCGTCTGGTACCTGATTGCTGGACTCAACGCCGCAGAAGTCCGAAAAGGCGCGGCTGTCGATCACTTCGGCAACAGTCGCCATATCAGAAAGATTGTACAGATTCTGAATCATATAGATTCGGAGCATGCGTTCCAGATCGTAGGGCTTGTTGCCGCGTTCTCCTTTGTAATAACACGGACGTATAAGTTCCATCCACTCTCCCCACGGAATGATGCGGTCAATCTGCGCGAGAAATTCTTTTTTCTTCGTCCGCACCTGTGCAAGCTCATCGCTCAGTGCGGACAGACTCATTTGCTTATCCATAAGAATAGTATATCATATTTTGACTATTTTTGCATTATGCGGTATTGCCCTTACACCATCGCAGCATCTGCTGCGATGGTGCAGGAACGGAAAGGGAAATACATGATATTGGATATTTTGTATAGATCATCCAGGGAAAACCGCAAAATAGCAGTAGACTTTTTGGAATAGAAATGTTAAAATGCATCTAACACTTTTAACAAAAAAATACAAATTTTAACTTGAAAAATTAGTCAGCATCATGATGTCCTCTGTTTGCTGACAGAGTCGGATTACCGCGTTTTTAAAGGGCGGACGGTTCAGATCTCCGGAGGAAAACCAGGAGCCAAGCCGCCGATGAAGCGGTATGTTTTTTGTATTCTGCGGGTTTGCTTTTTGAACAGAGGACTGCGTGGAGTGTGTTTGCTATGACAGACTATGAATTGAGAAAACTGAAACGGGAGGACCTGCTGGAGCTGCTGATCGCCCAGAGCAGGGAGAACGAGGCGCTGCGGGCCAAACTGGACCAGGCCTCGAAGGAATTGAGCAGCCGCCGGATCGCCCTGGAACAAGCCGGCTCCATCGCCGAGGCGGCTTTGCAGCTGAACGGAGTCTTTGAGGCTGCCCAGAACGCGGCCGCCCAGTATCTGGAGAATATCCAGCGCCTCAGCGGTGAGCAGGAGAGGATCTGCGTCCGCATGGATGCCGAGGCCCGTGCGAAGGCGGACAAGCTGCTGACGGAGACAGAGACGGCCTGCCGGCGCATGGAGTCCGAGACGCGGGAAAAATGTGACGCCATGGTAGCCCAGGCAAAGCAGGAGAGCCAGGCCTATTGGAGAGTGGTCTCCGAACAGATGGAGGCCTTTTATAAGGCCCACGCCGGATTGAAAGAGCTGCTTGCCATCAGTGAACAGAGGAACGCCGGAACATGAAGAGGAAAAAGAGAGACTGTCCCGTGGACTTTCCGGCCATCGCCCAGTTGGAACAGGAGCTGGCACGGGAAAAATACCGGCGGCGCTACGGAAGAGTGCTGCGGAGCACCATCTATACGCTGATCACCGTTGCGGCAGTGGCGGTGCTGGTGGCAACCCTCTGGCTGCCGGTGCTGCAGATCTACGGCAGCTCCATGACGCCGACGCTGCAGGACGGCGACATTGTCGTCTCCTTGAAGAGCTCGGAGTTTCAGCCCGGCGATGTGGTCGCGTTTTACTACAACAATAAGATCCTGATCAAGCGGGTCATCGCCGCGTCTGGCCAGTGGGTCGACATCAGGGAGGACGGGACCGTTTACGTGGACGGAAACGAGCTGGATGAGCCGTATCTGGAGGAAAAGGCCTTCGGCGACTGCAGCATCAGCCTTCCGTATCAAGTCCCGGACGAGCGGATCTTCGTCATGGGTGACCACCGGAGCGTATCGGTGGACTCCCGAAACACAGAGGTCGGCTGCGTATCCCAGGAGCAGATCGTCGGAAAGATCGTGTTCCGTATCTGGCCGCTGACTGAGTTGGGCTCGCTTTTCTGATTGCAGCCGGAAACATTCCCGGACTTATACAGACAGCATGCCTTTTGCGGCTTAACCGGCCAAAAGGATGACCAGAGAGAGGAGAGGTGTTCATGGAAGGTGACATACTGTCACAGGTCGCGGCGTTTCTGCTGGAAAAGCGCCGCACGGCGCGGTGGCGCAAAGTGGTCAGTGTCCTGGCGATGGTCGTTGTGTTCTGCACCACTTACGCGCTGATCCTGCCCGCCATCACCATGGAGCGCGAGACTGTTTGCGGACTGGAGGAGCATACGCACACGGAGGATTGCTACCGCACGGAAATCCTCTATCCCCAGTCCACCATGAACTGCTCCGCGGAGACGCTGGGCGTCCATACCCATGACGGGAGCTGCTACGACGGTGACGGGAGCCTGATCTGCGGATACGCGGATTTTGCGCTACATACGCATGACGCGTATTGTTACAGCGAGGACGGCAGTCTGATCTGCACGCTGCCGGAGATCAAAGTCCACACCCACACCGCCCGATGCTATACGGAAAAGCGGACGCTGCTCTGCGAGGAGGAAGAGGAGCTGGGCCACACTCACTCGGAGGTTTGCTACAAGCGCCTCCGCGGGGACTTGATCTGCAAGGAGGAGGAGACGGAGGGCCATACCCACACGGAGGCCTGCTATGAGATCACCCGGGAGCTGACTTGCGCCAATGAGGAAGAGGGCCACGAGCACGATGATTTCTGCTACACGGAGCACCGGGAGCTGGTCTGCGGCCAGGAGGAGTATCAGGGCCACCAGCACACAGACGAGTGCTATGACTGGACATCGGAGCTGATCTGCACCGAAGAGGAGCGGGAGCCGGGTCATGTCCACGATGATAGCTGCTATCTGATCGAGCAGGTGCTGACCTGCGGCAGGGAGGAGATCGTGCTCCACACCCACGACAGCGGCTGCTATGATGACAGCGGCAGTCTGATCTGCGGGAAGCTGGAGACCCAGGCCCACCAGCACACGGACGAGTGCGTCCTGCCGCCGGTGGGAGAGCCGGAGGAAGTACAGGTCCTGACCTGCCGGCTGGAGGAGCACACCCACGACGAGACGTGCTACAAGGAGGAGACCCCTCCGGCGGAGACCGGTCTGGTGATCCCGGAGGGCCTCCCGATCCTGGGAACGGTCCGCGCCTCGGGCGGCGGATGGTTGTCCTACGGGATCGCGCTTCTGGCAGATGATTACGCGGAAAATCCGGTGGAGACCACCGGACCGCTGGACGTAGAGGACTATGTGACGGATGCGGCGCTCTCCTACCGCACGGATGACAGTGCGGACTGGAGAGATGTGGAGAGCGCGGCAGATATTCCCGGTGACGCGGATTTCCGGCTGGATATCGACTACAGCAATGTTCCCATCGATGATCTGATCGCGGCTGGCGGGGAGATGACCTACACGCTGCCGGATCTACTGCGCAACCCCTCGGCCAACGGAAAGATCACCAGCGGCAGCACAGAGGTGGGCATCATCACTGTCGACGGCAGCACGGTCACGCTGACCTTTGACCTGAATTGGCTTCAGGAGCAGAAGGCGAGTAACGCCACTGTTATCAGCGGCGACTTCTATGTGGAGGCGGAGGCGGACCTGTCCCAGGTGGAGGACGGGAAACCCGGCCAGATCGTTGTCGGCGATGTGACGATTACCATTGATTTTGAAGACGATATCGTCGCGCAGTACGGCAACGTGGATATCGTGAAGAATTCGCCTGCGTTCCTTCAGGAGGCGGACGGCAGCTATCTGGAATACACTCTGACCGTGACTGCGGGCGCGGATGGCTGTCCGGATGTCAAAGTGGTGGATACCTTTACGGCAAATCAGGCTTACGTGGAAGCCTATGTGGGCGTGACCGGCTTGAGGACCAGTACAAATGACACCGACGGCCCGCAGGAGACTAGCTCTGCCGCTGGCGCAGCATCCGGAGATGTCTACATCGGCGCCGCGCCGACAGCTGACAGTCCCATCCCGGACCCGGCCGGAGAGGACGCGGAAAAGCCCGGCACGCTGGTATGGGAGGTTGGCGATATGCAGGCCAACGAGACCCGCACCCTGACCTACCGGGTCAAAGTGACCGACGATTACACCGGCATTACGTCCAAGGGGACGATCCAGAACACGGCAGACGTCTATTCCAAGACCTACGAGCGGGACAGCGACACCGCAAACTTCACGCCCAAGGCTGAGGCAACCATGAGCAAGATATCCGCGGCGTTTGTCCCGGATGAAAACGGCGGCGGGACTATCACCTATACGGTGTGGGTCCAGGCCGGCGCCGGAAATACCTATACACTGGACAATGTCAAGATCGTCGACGCGCTGGATGGCACAGAGGGCTCAACTGCCACCGATTCGGGGATCCGCAAGTACCTGTCCTACGATGAGACTTCGTTCCATCTGTATGCGGGCGGCGTGAAGAATCAAAACGGGAGCAGCGGCTTGACGGAGATCAATGAGGGAACCAGGCCGGTATTCACGGATGCCGATGGCGACGTGAAGAACAACGACAGCTTTGCCTACTACATCGGCTCTCTGGCACCCGGCGAGTGCAAAACGCTGACCTATACCGTCAATGTCGAGCCCGGTGTGTTTGCCGCGGCGGGCAACACAGCCGCCAGGATCAATAACCGCGCCCGTATTTATACCGATGACGCCGCATCTGGAGGCGGCCAGGTGCTGAATGCCTATAACGCCACCAATACGCTGAGCCGCAAGGTCTGGGACCGCAAGCTGGCCGGTGAGAAGCAGGAGACGGAAATGTCCGTGCCTATGTCCGGCAGCGTTTACGATGCCACCGGAACTTCCATCACTTCGGGCACGAATCCCGGCAGTTTCACCGTTCCCGCAGGCAGCTACCAGTACCGGGTAGTGGCCAATGAGGCCGGCGACTGGGATGTGTCCTCGGCATCCCTGAAGGATACTCTGGGCAGCCAAAACATGCAGTTTGTGGGCTATGTCCAGGTAAATGCCTATACGATCACGGACAACGCACCGTCCTCCAACCTGACGGATGAAAGCGTCATTGCGAATTTGAGCGCACGCACTCCGGACCAGACGGCCTGGATCAAGGTGGATGGACTGAGGTCCTTTGAGTTCACACCCGCAGAGGTTGGTCTGAATGGAAATTATGCCTACCTCCTGACCTATTACGCCCAGCCCGTGGCGACGGAGGGCATCACCCAGATCGTGGTGAGCAACGAGTTTTCGCTGGAGGGTGAAGTGGGGATCGGCGACAGCCAGTATATCCTCACCGGCATCACCGTCAGCGCCTCGGTCACCGTGGAGGGCAGCAATCATTTCGGCGCAGAAAAGCTCAGCTGGTATTATGAGGCACCCCAGGTGACCTCCGGAGACTGGTCCAACGGCGCGCTGTACTGGGTCATCAAGGTGGATGGCAGTATCATCCCGAATGGTACCCAGATCAGGGACATCACAAATGCGGCCGGAGGCACGCTGCACTATATTCGCGGGACATCCCTCGCGGGGGTCTATACCAGCAGCCTGAGCGGGAGCGCTCTTACGGGTTACCACAGCTGGAGCGCCCTCCAGAGCAGCGGCAGACTGACGGAATTGGATACCGGGGCTTACACGGTCGTGACGAACAACACTTCTCTGACCCTGCAATTCCTCCGGGATGTTACTCTGACGGAAAGTGAGTCGCTGTACATCATTGTGAAGACGGAGCCCTCTTCGGTTCCCTCCGGAAAGCGCGATTCCAGAACCTTCAATAACAAGCTGCAGAGCAGCTCCGACGGCACAACCTGGTTTGACCACAATACCGCTTCTCAGACGCTGTACGGCAGTGAAAATGTGTTTAAGGAGCTTGGCCGCGTGTTCACCTACACCGGGAGCGGCAGCATCACAGACATCCAGGGCGGCACCAATCAGGCCATTGACACCGCCGCGCTGAGCGGAGAGGCGGGGACCTACGCAGCCTGGCAGATCCATGTCAACTACGAGGGCAACCTGTCCGGGCACTACCGGGTGATCGACGAGATCCCAGCGGGAATGGAACTGGCCTATGTCCGGATCTGGTGGATCGGCGATAGGATCAGGAGTTCTCCGCCCACTGTCAATCCGCTGACCAGCGCAGAACTGGCAGTATTTGGCTCAGGCTGGACAGAGCATGTGCTGACCACCGGCACCATCAACTTTGGCCAGCAGACCACGTATTATTACACCGATGGCCGGCAGGTCCTGTGGGATATCGGCGATCTGGTCGCCGGCGGGGAAAAGGACACCTACGCGGTGGAGTTCCAGATCGTCTGCCGGGTGACAGACCCGGATGTACTGCTGGGCAGTGAATCCAGGACATTTAACAACAACGTGTCTCTCCATACGGTGAGCGGACAGAATATCGGCGTCGATTCCAACGGCGTCACGATCCAACGGCAGACGCTGTCCAAAACAAGCACTTACGATCCGGACACCAACGGCGGCCGGTATCCCTTCAGGATCACACTGAACGAGCTGGGCGAGGATCTGGTGGATGGTTCTGACACCATTACGCTGGTGGATGAGCTCAGCGACACCCTGACCCTGGATATCACCTCGCTTCGTGTAGTCAACACCAAAACCGACGAGGAAGTGACCGGATGGACGTCCTCTGTGGAGGGCCAGACCCTGAAGTTGGTACTGCCGGATGACCTGCCCCTGACCGTTACCTACGAGACGCTGGTCAACGCCGCGCCGGGCCAGGAGGTCAGCATTTCCAACAGTGCCCATTGGGAGGGGTATACCTCGCCCAGCGGCGGAAGCGTGTCAGACGAAAACTTCCGGTACACAGTGGGCGGAACCGTAGGCGTGACGGCCAATCCCAGCCTGAAGATCATCAAGATGGACCAGTACAACAACCAGATGTATCTGGAGGGCGCGGAGTTTACACTGACTGAGGGGGCGTATGAAGACGGCGTTTTCACTGTGACAGCGGGCGGCCTTACCCTGACCGGCGCCACCGGAGAAGACGGCGTCCTGACCTTCGGAAAAGAGGCCGGACAGGTGATGAAGTACAACACGGTTTACCGTCTGGAGGAGACGAGAGCCCCGGCCGGATATGTGCTGGACGGAACACCGCACGATTTTGTCATTGCGCAGCAGCTGACGGATGAGAACGGTACAGCGTATTATCCCGACTTCCCGGACGGTGTGGCGGTCTGGTACCAGGGGGCCGAATACACCTATCAGGCCTACAACCACAAGGGCGAGGCTTCGGTGAAGAAGATATTCCAGGGCGGAGATGGTAAGGAGATCAGCAGCCTGACCGGCACGTACCGCTTTGGCATTTACGACAACCAGAATTCCGCCGGAGCCCCGCTGCAGACCGTGACCATCACATACGGCAGCGGCACGGTCACCCCGGCGGGCGGAATTGCAAAGTTCGCCGGCCTGGAGCTGGGGGAGACCTACTACATCTACGAGCTGGACGATGCCGGCCTGCCTATCCCGGAAGGGTCGACGGCAACGGTGGGAGGTAAGATGTTTGACGTCACATACAGGACTGGAAACGCAATAACGGTCTCTGCCGACGGAACTTCCGCCGAAACGGTTACCGTGACCAACCAGGTGCATTACACATCGCTCCCCGAGACGGGCGGCCCCGGCACCTGGCTGTATACAGCAGCGGGCCTGCTGCTGATTTGCGGTGCGGCCTGGCTGCTATGCCAAGGCAGACGGCGCGGAAAGGAGCGTGCGGATCATACCTCTTAATGTACAGAGTTCCCGGTGGGAAAAATAGATGCCCCAAATTAGAGACGAGAGGAAGATTTTCCATGAAACACAGCAAAAAAATCGCCAGCTTGTTCCTGGCGCTGGTCATGGCCCTGGCCCTGGCCGTCCCTGCATTTGCGGACGAGACTACTTATTCTATCACGATTAACAACTCCACCGAGGGCCATACTTATGAGGCCTACCAGATCTTTACCGGTGATCTGTATGAGGGCACTCTGTCCAACATCAAATGGGGCTCCGGCGTGTCCGCGGCGGGGCAGACCGCGCTGGGCGATGCAGCTGAAAAGGCGGAGACTATCAAAACCGCAGATGACGCCGCGGCCTTTGCAAAGGAAGTGGCGGGTTATCCGGGCACTGTTGCCGGTTCCGCCAATGCTGTCACAGACGGCAAGTACGTCATCTCCGGTCTGGCTGCCGGTTATTATCTGATCAAGGATCAGGAAGGTTCTCTGACTGGTGATCATGATTCCTACACCAGCTATATTTTGGAAGTTGTGAAGAATGTGGGTGTGGACCCCAAGAATACCGGTACGCCCGAAGTGGTAAAGAAGGTCCAGGATATCAACGACTCGGAGGACAGCAGTATTACAGACAACGCTTGGCAGGACTCCGCTGACCACGACATCGGCGACAAGGTACCTTTCAAGCTGACGGCCACCCTGGCGGACAACGTCTCTTCCTACACTACTTATAAGGTGGTATTCCACGATACCCTGTCCGAAGGGCTGACCTATAACAATGACGCCAAAGTAACCTTCAACAGTACCGATGTAACCAGCTATTTTACGATTAATGAGGAAAACGGTAGCCTGACTATTTCTTGCAATAATGTTAAGAAATTCGGTGCCACCAATAATTCCGTCATCACCGTAGAGTACACCGCTACTTTGAACAGCAATGCCGTCATCGGCTCTGCCGGCAACCCCAATAAGGTCTATCTGGAGTATTCCAACAATCCCAATAAGTCCGAAGAGGGCGACAATGAAACCGGCAAGACGCCTGAAGATACAGTCATTGTCTTTACCTACAAGACTATTATCAATAAAGTCACCAAGAACCCCGATTATGATCCTGAGGTCGAGGGCTCCAAGGAGTACATTCCCCTGACTGGTGCGGAGTTCACTCTGGAGAAGTATAACAAGGAGACCGACGAGTGGAACGTCATTACCGTGGTCAAGAATGCCGAAGGCACTACTTTCACTTTCTCCGGCCTGGATGACGGCACCTATAAGTTGACTGAGACTGTGACCCCCGCCAGCTATAACACCATCGACCCGATTACCTTCAGCATTACTGCCACACACTCCGATGGCGCTGAACCTGCCCTGACGGAGCTCAACGGTAATAAAATTACTGGAGAGATCGATTTCACAGAAAATATCCCAGCAGGCTCCCTGTCCGCCAATGTAATCAACAACAAGGGCGCCGAACTGCCCTCCACCGGCGGCATGGGCACCACCATCTTCTACGTGGTGGGCTCCATTCTGGTCCTGGCGGCTGTGGTCCTGCTGGTCACCAAAAAGCGTATGAGCGGCGAGAAGTGACTGAAACATCTGCTTCGCATCTGAATGGCCAGCCTGCCGCATTCCGGGAGGGGAGACCCTCCCGGGATGCAGCGGCAAGGAGAACACTGTATGAGGAAAAACCTGCCGACAATCATCTTAATACTGGTATTCCTGACAGGGCTCTCCTTGCTGCTGTATCCCAGTGTCAGCGACTACTGGAACTCCCTTCACCAGTCCAGAGCTATCGCCGCCTATTCCGCAGAGGTGGCGGAACTGGACAACAGCACCTATGATCAGCTATGGGAGGACGCCAAGGCCTTCAACCGGCGGATCGCTTCCCGGACCAGCCCCTTCGAACTGTCCGCACAGGACGAGGAGGCATATGGACAACTGCTGAATGTCTCCGGCAGCGGCATCATGGGTTACATCGAAATCCCCAGGATCAAGTGCTCCCTGCCCATATACCACGGCGTGGATGAAGCGGTGCTGCAAATCGCGGCAGGACACCTTGAGTGGACCTCTCTGCCTGTGGGGGGAGAGGGGACCCACTGCGTGATCTCCGGCCACCGGGGGCTGCCCAGCGCCAAGCTGTTCACCAATCTGGACCAGCTGACGGAGGGGGATATTTTCATGATGCGGGTCCTGGACGAGGTCCTGACCTATGAGGTGGACCAGATCCTGATCGTGGAGCCCGACGATATGGATGCTCTGATGATCGAGCCGGGGAAGGACTACTGCACGCTGGTGACCTGCACGCCCTATGGCGTCAACTCCCACCGGCTGCTGGTGCGGGGACACCGCATCGAGACCCAGGATGAGGGAGAAGCCGTTCGTGTGACCTCGGACGCCATGCAGATCGACCCCGTGATGGTGGCCCCGGCGGTGGCGGCGCCTATTCTGATGCTCTTGCTGGTGTGGCTACTGATCAAATACCGCAAAAAGAAGTGATACCTGGATGATTTCCGGAAGGAGGCTTTCTGCCATGCTGAAAAAGCGGAGGAGACAACTGTATATCGCGCTGGTGTGTCTGGCGGCCGTTATTTCCCTCCTGCCCCGGAGCGCCCGTGCCATCGGTCGTATTGACACGGACCAGCCCGTGTCTCTGACAGTGCGCTGTCAAAAGGAGCAGGCGGTCTCCGGCGTGAGATTTTCGCTGTACCGGGTGGCGGTTGTCTCCGGCACCGCCGCGTTCCGGCTGACGGGGGACTTTGCGGGATATCCGGTGTCTCTGGATGACCTCTCCAGTGCCGACTGGCAGGCCCTGGCGGGAACGCTGGCGGCCTACGCGGCAAGAGACCATCTGGCTCCCCTGGACAGCGGCAGGACCGGCAGCGACGGCACCCTGCGCTTCCCCCAGCAGCAAAAGTCCCTGCTGCCAGGCCTCTACCTGGTGGTGGGGGACAGCTACACTGCGGGGAACCGCATCTACACGCCGTCCCCCTTTTTGATCTGTCTGCCCAATCTGGACAGCGAGACAGACATGTGGGTGTACGACGAGACGGTGGACCCAAAATACACCTGGGAAACAGGCGATGGCGGTGACGAGGGCGGCGGCACCGTCACCCGGAAAGTCCTGAAAGTCTGGCGAGACGATGGGAATGAGGAGGAACGGCCAAACAAGGTCACCGTCCAGCTACTGCGGAACGGAAAAGTCTATGACACGGTGACGCTGAGTGAGCGGAACAACTGGCGGTATACCTGGACAGAGCTGGACGGGGGATATACTTGGCAGGTGGTGGAGTATGATGTGCCGGAGGGCTATACCGTCTCCATCCGACGGGAGGGCGCCACCTTCGTGGTGACCAACACCTGCCGTCCCGATGTGCCCGATGAGCCGGATACCCCGCCTGACAGCTCCGGCGGATCGGATACGCCGGAAAACCCTGTCCAGCCGGATGCTCCCGCCGGACCGGCTTCCGGCAGCTCCGGTGGTTCCACGATCCCGCAGACCGGCGCACTGTGGTGGCCGGTTCCGGTGCTGGCTTGTAGCGGTATGGTGCTGTTTTTGCTGGGCTGGATCAGGGCACAGAAACGGAGGAGCGGGGATGACCGGTAAAAAGGAACATGACCGGGCGGGAACGCTGCTCATGGGCGCAGGGCTGCTGCTGGTGGCGGCAGCCCTTTTCCTGACCCTGTACAATCTGTGGGATGAGCGCAGGGCCGCGGACACCGTGACCCAGACGCTGGAGGAGATCGTCCCGCTGGTGGCAGAATCAGTGCCGCCGGAGGAAAACGACGGAGAGGCGGTCATTCCCCCCGATTACCTGCTGGACCCTGGGATGGAACGGCCGACGGTGGAGATCGACGGAAGGGATTACATCGGCACGCTGGACATTCCGGTGCTGGGGCTGTCCCTGCCCATCCTCAGCCAGTGGAGCTACCCCAATCTGAAGATCGCCCCCTGCCGCTATACGGGCGACACCTACGAGGACCACTTGATCCTCGCGGGGCATAACTACCAGTCCCACTTCGGCATGCTGTAGGAGCTGCTGCCGGGGGATCTGGTGCGGTTCACCGATGTGGACGGGAATATCTTTTCCTACTCCGTGGAGACGACCGAGGTTTTGGGAAAGAACGATGTGGAGGAGCTGGAGGAAGGGGACTGGGACCTGACGCTGTTCACCTGTACCATCGGCGGAAAGACGCGGGTCACGGTGCGCTGCAGGGCGCTGGCTCCATGACCGCCTGAGAAATCTGAATGTCAGGAGGACAGTGTATGCGGATGTTGAACATCGGTTCCCTGAATATTGACTACGTCTATCACATGCCCCATTTTGTGCAGCCGGGCGAGACTCTGAGTTCCCAAAGCCTGCGGGTCAACTGCGGCGGCAAGGGGCTTAATCAGTCCATTGCCGCGGCGAAAGCGGGGATGACCGTGTATCACGCCGGCTGCATCGGCGCGGAGGGAACCTTTTTGAAGGAGAAGCTGGAGTGCGCCGGCGTCCATACGGAGTACATCCGTCTGACGGAGGAGAAGACCGGACATGCCATCATCCAGGTGGACTCCTCCGGACAGAACAGCATCCTCCTGTACAGCGGTGCCAACCACGCCCTGACGGAGGAGGACGTGGACGCGGCTCTGGCGGGGTTTGACAGGGGAGACATCGTCCTTTTGCAGAATGAGACCTCCTGCGTGGACTATATCGTCCGCCGGACCTGGGCTCTGGGGATGCGTACGGCGCTGAATGCCGCGCCCTGCGCGGAAAATCTGAGGGAGGTCCCGCTGGAAAAGCTGGAATGGCTGCTGGTCAACGAGGTGGAGGGCGCCTATCTGGCCGGGACCGGGGAACCGGAGGAGATCCTGCAGCGATTGCAGGCGCGGTGTCCGGATACCACTGTTGTGCTGACGCTGGGCGAGGCCGGCTCCATGGCGGCCCGGGGAGACACGTTTGTGAAGACTCCCGCCATGCCCGTACGGGCCGTGGATACCACGGCAGCGGGGGACACCTTTACCGGATACTTCCTGCGCTGTGCGGCGGAGGGTTGCTCTCTGGAAGAGTGCCTGCAGCTGGCGACGGCGGCCAGTGCGCTGGCTGTGACCAGGCCCGGCGCGGCAGACTCCATTCCCATCTACGAAGAGGCTGTGGCGTTTTTACATGAATAGAGAGTGAAAGGTGCGCAGCATATGCTGCGCACCTTTTAGCTTTGGAGAGGGCAGGGGAGGATCAAAAGTTCCAGTGGATCTCCACCGGCGGCGCCTTTTCGCCAGGAGTACGCTTTCCCGCCACGATGTGGTCAATCAGAATCTCCACCATCTCCCGTGTCAGATGCGCTGAGTGGATATATTGTTCCACCAGCTCACGGCTGTTGTCACCGGCAGCGATCTGTGCATTCAACTCCGGTAAATGCTGTTGGGCGGCGGCCGTCAGCTGTTCCAGGCGGACTTTTTCAGCGGAAAAGTCTTTTTCCATAGTGAGAAAATCCGATTCGGAAATGATCCCCTTCACCTTGTCCAGATACAGGTCACGGAGCCCTTTGCCGTATTCCTCCGCTTTCCTCTGATAAGCGGCCAGGTCCATGAGGAGCTTCTGTTTCTGTGTTTTGGCGGAATCCCTATATTCGAGATTCTGCTCCAGTTCTTCCATATCCAGATACTCTGCCGAAAGCCGGTCCAGCTCCTGTATGACCATGCTTTCCAGTAGATTCACGGAAATAAAGGCCCCGGGGAGGCCTTTTCGGACACATACCGGGTCGGGCACTGGAGGTAATGACGTCCGCGGCTCTTGGAGGAGCGCAGGACGCAGCCGCAGCCGGCACAGCGAACAGTACCCTTTGGAGGTATCCGGCCATCTCCGGTATGCTGACCAACGAGATGTATATCGGCAATATGGTCCAAGGCAGGTACGGCAGCGTCTCCTATAAGACCAAACAGAACAGGCCCCGGCCCAGGGACCAGTGGTATCGGGTGGAGGGGACCCACAAGCCCATCATCGGGCGGGACTTGTGGGAGCGGGTCCAGGCTATGCTCCGGGAGCGCGCCAGACCTTTTGACACCGGCACGGTCGGGCTCTTCGCAGGTACTGTTCTTACCCTCCAGCTGCCGGTAGTGCAGACCGTGGAGCCGTTTGTATTCCGTTGGGTTGGGGACTCCCCGGTCATTGAGCATCCGGGCGATGGCCGTCTTGCCGTACCCCTGGGAGCAAAGGATGAATACCTCCCGCACCACCGCCGCCGCTTCCTCGTCGACAAGGAGGTGCCCTTTTCGCTCCGGGTCCTTCCGGTAGCCGTACAGGGCAAAGGCGCCGATATGGAATCCGTGTTGGCGGCGGCTGGTCAGTACGCTGCGGATGTTCTCGGACATGTCCTCTAGATACCACTCATTGACCAGACCCTTGATCTGGCGGGATTTCTTGTTGCCCTTGTTGTCAGTATCCGCGTTGTCCACGATACTGACGAAGCGGATGCCCCAGAGAGGAAAGAGACCGTGAATATATCGCTCTACCAACTCCAGTTCCCGGGTAAAACGGGACCGGGTCTTACAGAGGACAATATCGAACCTGTAGGCCTCCGCGTCAGCCAGAAGCTGCTTGAACTCCGGTCGATTCCGGTCAGAACCTGTGTAATCATCATCGCTGTAAATGCGAAATACTTCCCATCCTTGAGAGGCGGCATATTGCAGCAGCATGGCCTTTTGGTTTTGAATGCTGTTGCTGTCATCCTCCTCGGACTGCTTGTTCCGGTCCTCTTCAGAGAGACGGCAGTAGATCGCGGCCCGCCCCATCAGCCATTGCTCCTTGCCCGGACAGCGGCCTTGGATTGTTCAATTTGGTTGATGAGACGGATCCACATCCGTGTATATATCTCCGATGTAAGTCCGGCCTCGCCCTCCCGGAATACACTGCGGCACCCCGCGGCGGATGGTGTGCTTTCCTGCATGGTCACGACTCCTTTCCACAGTCATCTGAGTGATGCATGGTATGCATATGCCGGAGAGAACTATGTTATACTTCCGCCATCGCAGCATCTGCTGCCAGGTCCTCTGTCAGGTCGGCGATCAGGTCGCCCTTCACCGCCATGCTGGCGGCGCTCCAGGGGAAGCCGGAGGCGGACGTCGGATAAACACCCGTGGTCCGATCCACGAAATAGGTATCAAACCCGGCGGTCTTGATCTGCTCCTCGGTCAGGTTGCGGGTCAGCTGGTGGACGATGGTGCCGATCATCTCCAGGTGGCCCAGTTCCTCGGTACCTATATCGGTCAGCAGCGCCTTCAGCTCCGGATAGGGCATGGAGTACCGCTGGCTCAGATAGCGCAGGGAGGCGCCCAACTCGCCGTCGGGTCCACCATACTGGGTAATGATGATGGCCGCCAGCTTCGGATTCGTGTTCTTGATCTTCACGGGGTACTGTAGTTTCTTCTCATAGACAAACATCAGTCGTTCCCTCCTTCATCCCAGGGCCAAGGGTCTTTCAGCCAGGCATAGCCCGCTTCCGGCGTCAGGTCCGTCTGAAGCAGAGGTCCGTACATCTTCTGGTATTTCTCCCGGCCCTCCTGGGCCAGCTTGATATAGGACCAGTACAGCTGCAACGCCTCCTGATCCTGGGCGTGGGTCACCAGGTACAAGCCCAGCTCGTCAATGGCAAAGTCCAGCGCCATCAGCTCCACCAAAGCGGTGTTGGCCAGCTTCGTCTTGGCCTGGATGGCCGCCTTGAAGGGAAGGTCCAGGCCTGGGAACAGAGTCCCGGTCTGCAGGGCCTCCATGCGGCTGAACCGGACGGGGTTGTTCTCCTGCATGGGGATATAGGGGAATGCCAGCGGCGCGCAGGGACAGGGCAGGGTGCCCTTGTCAGCACCGCAGGACGTATTGGGCATGGAAGGGGTGGACGGTGTCATCGGTACATTGGTGTCAGGTTTCTCCATTTGGTTGAATTCCTCCTTCTGGAAGGGTCACGTATCATGAATTGCACCATACGTGCACTCCATTGTATGCAGTTCTCTCCGTTCGGGAGCCTGCCCTTGATTTCAGAAGGGGGAACCGTTATAATCAGGCATATGGGATAAGCAGGGGGACATAGGCTCCTACGGGGGTGTGGCCTGTGATTATCCTGATTCGGAAACGTTTGATTTGGGGAAGTGCCCTGTTTCTCTGCTTTTTCGTCTGCTTTGCCGCCGTTTTATGGGCCGGGCACGGCATGGACATTCCGGTGTTTGCCGCCAGGGAAGAGGTGCCGGTGACGGTGGTCATCGACCCCGGACACGGCGGGGAAGACGGTGGCGCCGTCTCGCCAAGCGGGGTAGAGGAGAGCCAGATCAATCTGGCCATCTCTCAGCAGGTCAACGACCTGCTCCGCTTTGCCGGACAGCGGACGGTGATGACCCGCACAGAGGATGTGAGCATCTGCGATGAGGGCCTCTCCACGGTCCGCCAGCGGAAGGCCTCGGACATTCGCAACCGGGTGTCCATTGTCAACAGCACGGAAAACGCGGTGCTGCTGAGCATCCACCAGAACAGCCTGCCGTCTTCCGCAGTGACCCACGGGGCCCAGGTGTTCTGGAACCGGCAGGAGGGTGCGGAGGAACTGGCGGGTGTCGTGCAGGAGACCTTGAACGCCGTCATCAACGTGGGCAATGAAAAGCAGTCCAAGCGGATCCCGGACACCATTTATCTGATGAAAAACGTGACGGCCCCCGCCATTCTGGTGGAGTGCGGCTTTCTCTCCAACGCGGGGGAGACGGCCAAATTACAGGAGCCGTCCTACCAATTGAAGCTGGCCGCCGCCATTGCGGCGGGCTATCTGCGCGTCAGCGCGGGAGAGGATGTACCATGAAGCAAAGGACCATGTTTTACTGCACGGAGTGCGGCAATGAGACGGCGAAATGGGCGGGGAAGTGCCCCGCCTGCGGCGCCTGGAACACCATCGTGGAGCAGCCGGAGGCCACGAAGGCCATCTTGAAAAGCGCCGGAAAAACGGTCCGGGCAGGGCAGGGGATCCGCCGTGCCTGCCCGGTGACAGAACTGAAGGCTGACGAGGAGATTCGGTTTCCCACCGGCATGGGTGAGTTGGACCGGGTCCTGGGCGGCGGCGCCGTCAAGGGCTCGCTGGTGCTGGTGGGCGGCGCCCCCGGCATCGGCAAGTCCACGCTGATGCTGCAAATTTGCAGCAAGCTCTGCGAGTTCTCCAAGGTGCTGTATGTATCCGGTGAGGAGTCGGAGCACCAGTTAAAGCTGCGGGCTAAACGTTTACGTGTGGAGAATCCCAGCCTGTTCGTCATCTCGGAGACAAATTTGGGCGACGTGCTGGAGTCCGTCCGCCTGGAGCGGCCGGACGTGCTGATCGTGGACTCCATCCAGACGCTGTACAATGACGCACTGGACTCTCCGGCGGGCAGCGTCAGCCAAGTCAAGGACTGTACCATGGCGCTGATGCAGCTGGCCAAGGGCGAGGGCATCACGGTCTTTGTCATCGGCCACGTCAACAAGGAGGGCTCCATCGCAGGCCCCAAGGTGCTGGAGCACATGGTGGACTGCGTATTGTACTTCGAGGGCGACCAGCATACGTCCTACCGCATTCTGCGGGCGGCCAAAAACCGCTTCGGTGCCACCAATGAGATTGGCGTGTTTGAGATGCAGGACGCAGGCCTGACCGAGGTGGAGAACCCTTCGGAAATGCTGCTGTCCGGCCGTCCGGACGATGCCCCCGGCACCTGCGTCACCTGCGTCATGGAGGGCATGCGTCCCGTTCTGGCGGAGATTCAGGCCTTGGTGGTGACCTCAGCCGGCGGCAATCCCCGGCGGACCAGCAACGGCTTTGACTACAATCGTGCCGCCATGCTGCTGGCTGTTCTGGAGAAACGCGGCAGCCTGAAGGTGTCCGTCTGCGACGCCTATATCAACATCATCGGCGGTCTGTGGCTGGACGAGCCCGCGGCGGACCTGGCCGCCATCGTGGCGCTGGCGTCCAGCTATCTGGACCGGCCCATCCCCAACGACCTGGTGGCCATCGGGGAGGTGGGTCTGACAGGCGAGCTGCGCACGGTCAATCATCTGGCCCAGCGCATTTCGGAGGTGCAGCGCCTGGGCTTCCGGAAATGTGTGATCCCGGCTCACCGGGTAGGTGCGCTGGGGGAGTTTCCTGGATTGCAGCTGATTCCGGCCCGCAATATCGGTGAGGCGATCCGAGCCGCTTTGCGTCAGCCGGAATAAAATGGACGCACGCGCCGCCCAGAGACGGCAGTCCGGCGGCAGCGGCGCTGTCCAGTGTGCAGATGCCATCTGTTTGATAGACACAATTGCTGGTGCATGGGATCAGGCTCATTGCAATCATCCGTTCTGTCATGTGATGCAATTAGCTTGCGCAGACGGACAGTTTTTATGTGATGGCCTGATCCCGGCCGCACCGGCCGGAAGATCAAAATATCCCTGGAGAGAGGAGGTTTTGTGGATATATCTCAAATTGAACAAAATAAAAATTTTGTTCAATTTGGGGGAGGGCAAAAACCGGTTTCCAGCGATCTGGAGACTCTCAGCCCGGCCAATCCCTCGCCGGAGCCGCTCCAGCCGAACCACACACCGTATCCACATAAAACGCCATGTCCGATTACCGCACCGAAGCTCCGGAAATCCTGCGGGATTTTCTTTCTTATCATGAGACCATCAAAGCTCATTCCAAGCGCACCGTCGACGAATATTTCCTGGATCTGCGGAATTTCTTCCGCTATCTGAAACAGATTCGCGACCCCCAGTTGACTGACAAGGCGCTGGATGAAATTGATATCATGGATGTTGATCTGGATTTCGTCGCCAGCGTGACCCTGACGGATATCTATGGCTATATGACATACCTCAGCCGGGACCGCATTCAGCACCAGAATAGTCCCAACTCTGACTACGGCCTGAACGCCGCGTCCCGGGCCCGGAAGATCGCCACCATCCGATCATTTTACAACTACCTGACCAATAAGATGCACCTACTTCGTGAAAATCCTGTCAAAGATATCGATTCTCCGAAATTGAAGAAAACCTTGCCGAAATATCTGACTTTGGACGAGAGTTTGCAGCTTTTGAACTCCGTGGATGGCAAAAATCAGGAACGGGACTACTGTATCCTGACACTGTTCCTGAACTGCGGCCTGCGTATTTCGGAGCTGGTGGGCCTGAATCTGAATGATATCCAGGACGACGCCCTGCGGGTCTTAGGCAAAGGCAACAAGGTCCGCATCATCTATCTGAACGACGCCTGCCAGGACGCCATCAAACGCTGGCTGGCGGTGCGGCGGCCCATCACTGGCCGGGATGCCAACGCGCTGTTTCTGTCCTCCCAAAACGAGCGCATCAGCCGGTCCACCGTCCATGCCATGGTGAAAAAGCGGCTGGGTGAAGCCGGCATCGACGCCAGCCAGTATTCCTCCCACAAGCTGCGGCATACCGCCGCCACGCTGATGCTGCAAAACGGTGTGGACGTCCGGGCCGTGCAGGAGGTCTTGGGCCACGACCATCTGAACACCACGGAGATTTATACCCATATCGACAATGAATCCCTCCGTGTTGCCGCAAAGGCAAATCCCTTGTCACGTGTTAAAAAATCGAAGAAATCCTGACAAAAACGCCGTCCCGATTTGGGACGGCGTTTTTCACAGGACCTCTTCCCTGTTCATTTTTAATGGCTCAGCAGGCTGGACCAGTTCCAGTCGCTGTACGCGGGCATGGTACCCAGACGCCAGATGGACACGCCGGTGACGCCCAGGAGCTTGGCCGCGTTCAGCTTGTCCTGTACGCTGCGGTCATCCTCGTACACCAGATACCACCGCTCTCCTGTCTCCGTGGTGTAGATGGCGTAGCGGTTGTGGTAGGTGCCGGACCAGCCGTGGACGGTGTCCGTCTGGTTCAGCCGCTTGTAGACAGTCTCGTTGGTGGGATACACCGGCGTGGAGTCCAGCAGCTTGCCGCTTTCGTCCACCTTCCAGGCGATGTTCTTGCAGCTGAAGCCCAGGACCACCTTGGAGACATCCCGCACGCCGGTGGTCTTGTCCGTGATGGCCTGGAGAGACATGTAGACCTGTCCCAGAGGCGCTGCCGAAGTCGTTTTCTGATAGTCCGTGCCCTCAAAGCCCGCCAGGCTCCTGGCGTCGTAGTCGTGGGCCATCAGGATTACCTTGTCCGCCGCGTCGCCGATGGCCCGGTAGTCATAGCCGTCGTAGTAGGGACCCGTGGTCAGGACCGGAGATACGCAGACATACAGGGTCTTGCCCATGCCGTGGACCTTCGCGGCCAGCTCCTGGATAAACGCCGTGTAGTTCGCCTTATGCTCCGCCCGCAGGCCCTCAAAGTCCACTGTCACGCCGCTGTATGGATTGCGCCCGAGCTTCTGATAGGCCACTGTCAGCTCGCCGGCGATCTCGTTCACCGCCTGGGTACGTCCCTCGGCGGAGGCCAGCAGGTCCCGGACGCCGTCGGAGGTGTCCATGTACACCTCCAGCTTTAAATCGGCTCCATAGCTCTGGAGGGTCGACGTGACGTCCTGATAGCCGCTGGGAACACAGTACTCGTTTCCCCCCGCGGAGGTGGTGGACAGCTTGGCCGTGGTGCCGTCCCAGGTCATCCGGCTCCATCCGGCGCTGACGGCGTCCATGTTCTTGGCATAGCTCAGCTGGCTGTAAGAGGAGATGGCGTAAAAGCCGTGAATGAAATCCGTTTTCTGGTTCAGCTTCTCATAGATGCGCACCAACATGGCCGCCGCCTGGCCCCGGGTGGCGGTGGCATCCGGGGAAAAGGTGGTGGCAGAGGTGCCGTTTGTCATACCGATGGTATAGGCGATGGAGATGTAGCCCTTCCCGCTCTTCACGTCGGTGAAGGGCAGCGTATTCTGTTTTTCGGCAATGGCCGCCGCCTCTTTCAGGCCCAGCGCCCGCACCAGAATCTCCGCCATCTCCCGCCGGGTCACAGGGTCGTTGGGCCGGAACGCCACGTTCGTATCCACCACATCGTACTCCACGGCAAAGTTGATGGCGTCCAGATAGCTGCCGGACAGCGTCTCGGGAATCTTCATGGCGGACGTGATATGGTTACCCGTAGAATGCATGCCTCCCTGGAACCAGCCCAGCATCCGGCCCACCACCGTCACGAACTGGGCCCGGGTCATGGAGTCCGAATAGCCGAAGATACCGGCGCTGTATCCGTTCATCAAGCCGTAGCTAGCAGCTTTCTGCACCTCAGAGGCCAGAGCGCTGCCCGCTGGTACATCCGTATAGGCCGCGGAGGCCATGGGCACCATAAGCGCCGCGGCCAGGGCCAGCGCCGTCAGGCAGGACAGAAATCTTTTCATGGAAGCCTTTCCCTCTCTCTTATGTATTTTCCAGATTTATCAATATTGAAATATGATAGCACATGGTCAAAATTATTTGTAAACAAACCGTGAACGTACTATGGTCGCATAACGCCGGTGATATGGAGAAACCGGCTTTTTTGATACTCATAAGTAGACAAGGGCCGGTTATCCGCGTCATAGCTGTGGGCCGCCATCAACACGTTGTCCGGCGTGACCGGAAATCCTACCGAAACCACAATGGGCGAGTGCTGGAATCTGTCGCCTGTGAAGGAGAGCTGGACAACATCCCCCGGCCGCAGGTCCTCCAGGGCACAGGGCTCCCCCACCGGTCCCACAGACGGCCCTTTTCGGGTCAGAAAGTTCCAGAGATAGGGCACCCCCGTCCACGCCGGGGCCTTTTGGTTGGCGTCGATGTAGTACCAGCCGAAAGTGGGCGTGAAATTCATGATACCGCTGCCGGCATAGATGCACTGGGACGTGAAATTGGTGCAGTCTCCCCCCAGATTTTCGTAGTCGTAAAAGCGCGGGTTCCGGCCGTAGGCCCACTGGTGGGCGTACAGCACGGCGGCCTTTCTGTCATAGTCCTGTACAAATCGCATGGTCTCCCCTCCCTTTCCCAACAGTATATGCGAGAAGCGGGACGCGGTTGAAAAACTCCGCCCCCGGCACAAAGCCAGAGACGGAGTTTCACGGTTTCGCAATGGGTCAGACCGGCTTATTTCACCACCACATTGGCCTCCCCCAGGGTCTCCCTCGCCTCCTGGACGAGGGCCTTGTGCAGCAGGACCCGGGTGCCGAACACCTTTCGGGTGTCCGCCATGACCATTTTTACCGGCGTGGTGCCGGGGAACATATTGAACACCAGCTTCATATGCCGCACCGTGGGGTCCTCCAGGCTGGGGAATTTCAGGTAGAGGGTGCTGCCCTCCGCCATCTTCTCCCCTTTCGGCTGCTGGACCGGCTGGGGCGGCAAGCCGCCCTCCGCCGTGGCAAGGGGATAGGCGGAGTCACACATGAGCTGGGGTGCCTTTTCATCCCGGACGGACAGTTTTCCCTTGACCACAACGGCCTGGTTCTCCTTTAAATAGGCGCCGCAGGTCTCCAGCACCCGGGAAAAGCACAGCAACTCCATGGAGGCCGTGTCGTCCTCCACCACCACATAGGCCATCAGGCTGTTGTTCTTCGTGGTCTTAGTCTTGCTGGATGTCACCACGCCGCAGAGCGTCACCCGCTGGCCGTCGGCGAACCGGGTGGGGCCGTTCTCCTGGCCGAAGTCCTCCAGGATGGAGCCGATGGTGGGCGCACCCAGCCTCCGGACCTGCTCCCGGTACTGGTCCATGGGGTGGCCGGAGAGATACAGGCCGGTGGTGGCCTTCTCCATGTTCATCAGTTCCTGGGTGGTGTACTCCGGAATATCCGGCAAAGGAGTTTCCTTTACACGTCCTGCGCTGCTGTCTGTTCCAGCCGCCATGGAGAAGAAGTCCATCTGGCCCTCCAGGTTCTGACGCTGCTGGTCGGCGACGGAGTCCATCACCGTCTCGTACACCGCGATGAGCTGGGACCGGCGGGCCCCCAGGGAGTCAAAGGCGCCGGAGCGGATCAGGTTCTCCACCGCCCGCTTGTTCATGTCGCTGCCCATCATGCGGCTGCAAAAGTCGTGGAGGGAGGTAAAATCCCCGTTCTCCCGCTCCCGCATGACGGCCTGAATGAAACCCCGGCCGATGTTCTTGATGGCCACCAGTCCGAACCGGATGCCCCCCTCCTCCACCGTGAACCGGTCGGCGGAACGGTTGATGTCCGGCGGCAGCAGGGCGATGCCGCAGTCCTTGCACTCGTTGATATAGCCCGCCACCTTGTCGGAGTTGTCCAGCACGCTGGTCAGCAACGCCGCCATATACTCCTTTGTAAAGTGGCACTTGAAGTACGCCGTCTGGTAGGCCACCACCGCGTAGCTGACAGCGTGGGCCTTGTTGAAAGCGTAGTTGGCGAAGTCGTAGATTTCCTGATAGATGGCCTCCGCCGTAGCCTCCGGGATGCCGTTAGCCACGCAGCCTGTAATGCCTCTTTCCTTGTCACCGTGGATAAAGGCGTCCTTCTCCTTCTGAATCTGGGCGGCTTTCTTCTTGGAGATGGCCCGGCGCACCATGTCCGCCTGCCCCAGGGAGTACCCGCCCAACTGCTGGAAGATTTGAATGACCTGCTCCTGGTAGACGATGCAGCCGTAGGTGATGGACAGGATCGGCTCCAGAGAGGGATGCTTGTACTTGATGAGCTTCGGGTCCTGCTTGCAGGCGATGAACCGGGGGATGGAGTCCATGGGGCCGGGGCGGTACAGGGCGATGATGGCGGTGATGTCCTCGATGTTCTGGGGTTTCAGGCCCACGCACACGCCGGTCATGCCGGTGGACTCCATCTGGAACACGCCGCTGGTCTGGCCCTTGGAGATCATCTCAAAAGTGGCCCTGTCGTCCTCCGGGATGTCGGCCAGCCGGAAATCCGGGTGCTCCTTCTGGACCATTTTCACCGCGTCGTCCAGCACCGTCAGGTTCCGGAGGCCCAGGAAGTCCATTTTCAGCAGGCCCAGCTCCTCCAGCGTCGTCATGACGTACTGGCAGACCACGGACTCGTCGTTTTTTGCCAGGGGCACGTACTCATACACCGGCCGCTTCGTGATGACCACGCCGGCGGCGTGGGTGGAGGCGTGGCGGGGCATGCCCTCCAGGGCCCTGGCGGTGTCGATGAGTTTTTTCACCGTCTCGTCGGTGTCGTACAGGTCGCTGAGGGGCTTGCTCAGCCGCAGGGCGTCGTCCAGGGTGATGTGCAGGGTGTTGGGCACCTGCTTGGCGATCTGGTCCACCTCGGCGTAAGGGATGTTCATGACCCGGCCCACGTCCCGGATGACGCCCCGGGCCGCCATGGTGCCGAAGGTCACGATCTGGGCCACGTGGTCGTCGCCGTACTTCCGGCGGACGTAGTCCACCACCTCGCCCCGGCGGGTGTCGCCGAAGTCCATGTCGATATCCGGCA
>CAMBAJ010000035.1 GCA_945864305.1 uncultured Clostridia bacterium
GATGGAATCCGGCAGCAAACAGCCGCAGTCAATCTGCGGCTGTTTTTATGAGCATGACAGAGTAGGAGGGACCCCGTTTTGATTTTCAGCAGTCTGACATTTTTGTTTGCCTATCTGCCGCTGACACTGGCGGTCTATTTCCTGGCACCCCTGCGGTGGCGGAACCTTGTTTTGCTGCTGGTCAGCCTGTTTTTCTACGGCTGGGGCGAGCCGGTATACATCTTCATTATGGTGCTGTCTATCCTCATCGACTACACCCACGGCCTGCTGGTGGAGAAGTACCGCGCCAACGACCGAAAAGCCCGGTGGTTCGTGGGACAGTCGGTGGTGTTCAACCTGCTGCTCCTGGGATTTTTCAAGTACTGGGACTTCCTGGCCGACAACCTGCTCCTGCTCACCGGGATCAGCCTGCCGGAAAAGCTCGTCCTGCTGGGTGTCACCGTGCCGCTCCGGAACATCCCGCTGCCCATCGGTATCTCCTTCTTCACCTTCCAGACCATGAGCTACACCATCGACGTCTACCGCCGGGACGCGCCGGTGCAGCGGAACATCATCAGCTTCGGCGCCTTTGTCACCATGTTCCCCCAGCTGATCGCCGGTCCCATCGTGAAGTACAAGACCGTGGCGGAGGCCTTGAACCACCGGCTCCACACCACGGAGAACTTCGCTCTGGGTGCCCGCCGGTTCTGCGTGGGTCTTGCGAAAAAGGTCCTGCTGGCCAACTCCATCGGCGCGCTGTGGGAGGAGTGCCTGGCGGCCCAGAGCGCCGGGACCCTGACCGTCTTCGGCGGCTGGATGGGCCTGCTGGCCTACGGCTTCCAGATCTACTTTGACTTTTCCGGATACTCCGACATGGCCATCGGCCTGGGGCGGATCTTCGGGTTCCATTTCAACGAGAACTTCGACTATCCCTATCTCTCCGCGTCGGTGACGGAGTTCTGGCGCCGGTGGCACATGTCCCTGACCTCCTGGTTCCGGGAGTACCTGTATATTCCCCTGGGGGGAAACCGGGGCGGCACAGTCAAGACGCTGCGGAATATCCTGATCGTCTGGTTCTGCACCGGCTTCTGGCACGGTGCCAGCTGGAATTTCGTCCTGTGGGGCCTGTATTTCGCGGCGTGGCTGATCCTGGAAAAATACGTGCTCCGAGGCGCGCTGGAAAAGACGCCCGCGTTCATCAAGCACCTGTATACCCTGATTGTTGTGTTCGTGGGCTGGGGCATCTTTGCCATGGAGGACCTGAGCGTCTGCGGGAAGTACCTGACGGCCTGCTTCGGCGGCGCCCCGGTGTGGAGCGCCGTGGACGGATACCGCCTCCGGAGCTACGCCGTCACGTTCCTGGTGCTGATCCTGGCCTCCACTACGCTGGGAAAGACCGCCTGGAGCCGTCTGCCGGACAGGGCCCAAAAGGTCCTGACGCCGGTGCTGATGGCCCTTGGACTGGTGGTCTGCACCGCCTATCTGGTGGACGGCAGCTACAATCCCTTCCTGTATTTCCGGTTCTGAGAGGAGGCGACCCCACATGACAAAAGCATACAGCCGCTTCCTGACGGCATTTTTCTGCCTGTTCCTCGGGGGGCTTCTGGTGTGGCACATCCTGCTGCCGGATAAGGCCCAGTCCGAGACGGAGAACCGGACCTTGGCCCAGAAGCCGGAGTTCTCCTGGTCCGCTCTGGCGGACGGCAGCTACACCGACGCGGTAGAGGCGTACTTTGCCGATCAGTTTCCTCTGCGGGACGGCTGGACGGGCCTGAAAGCCCGGGCGGAGCAGCTCATCGGCAAGAGCACGTTCAACGGTGTTTACCTCTGCGGCGACACCCTGATCTCCAAGGTGGACACGCCGGATGGAGAGCTGGTGGACAAGAGCCTGTCTTATATCACCCGCCTGGCCGGGAAAACGGACATCCCGGTGTATCTGGGCCTGATCCCCTCTGCGGCGGAGGTCTGGAAGGAGAAGCTCCCCGCTGGAGCGGAGAGCTGGGACCAGACGCTGCTGCTGGACGCGGCGGGGGAGACGGGCCTGCCCATAATCGACTTCCACACCGCCCTGACGGATCACGCCGGTGAGCCAATCTTCTACCGCACGGACCACCACTGGACCACTCTGGGGGCTTTCTACGGCGCCAACGCCCTGCTGGAATCCATGGGGAAGGAGCCGCTGTCCCGGAAGGACTTCACGCCGGAGCTGGCCAGCGATGATTTCAACGGCACCTTGTACTCCACCTCCGGTGTCCACTGGCTGGAGCCGGACACCATGGAGTTCTGGGTCCCGGACAACGGCCTGACCGTCACCTCCTGGCGCAGCGGCAGCCCGGAGCCGGGCACCCTGTACGACCGCTCCTATCTGGAGAAGAAGGACAAGTATTCCTCCTTCCTGGGCGGAAACCAGCCCCTGTGCGTCATCAAAAATGAAAGCATTACAGACGGGAGCAAAATTCTTCTCATCCGGGACAGCTACTCCGACTCCCTGGTGCCCTTCCTGACCCGGCGGTTTTCCGAGGTCCATCTTCTGGACCTGCGGTACTACCGGGCACCCGTAGCACAGTACGCGGCGGAGAATAGCATCGATGCCATCTGTGTGCTGTACAGCATTCAGAATTTCATCACGGACCGGAATCTGGTCCTGCTGACACAGTAAAGCTCCCCCACCGGCCCGGACACTGTTCCGGGCCGGTTTTTCCGCAAATCTCCCTTGACAAAGGAAGATGCACACGATAGAATAACTAATATTGTTAGGAAAAAGAGGGAGCGCCATGGATTATGAGGCTTTGGCCGGAGAGCTGCTGAGCATCCGGGGAAATCTTTTACAGGTCCCGGCAAATCAGAAGCTGTCCAAAATGTTGCGGGGCGAGCTGTTTGTCCTGAATTATCTGGACCATCGGGAGGGGGAGGTCCACCCCAAGGAGCTCAGCGAAAAAATGGCGGTCAGCACTGCCCGGATCGCCCGGCTCCTGAACCATATGGAGGAGAAATCCCTGGTTACCCGCCTGCCGGACCCCGGCGACAACCGCCAGATTATCGTACAACTGACGCCGGACGGCGCGAAGGCCGTTGAAGGGGCCAGAAGGGAAGTCATCTCGTATCTTGCAAAGATGCTGGAGAGCCTTGGCCCGGAGGACGCCAGAGCGTATATCAGGATTCAGGAAAAAATCTATCAGAACTACCAGAAATAAGGAAGCTGCGGCCTGCGCGGCCGCTTTCTTTCTGATGAAAAACTAACTTTATTAGCAAAAGGAGAGCTGCACCATGAAGAGTAAGGAAGAAGTCCGCTCTATCATCACCAATACGCCCACGGCCAGAGCGTATCACAAGGAGCGCCATCATTTTACCAACGTGACCATCGGCCGGGTGTTCGCCTCGCTGTTGATTCTGGCGGGCGCCGCCTGCCTGCTGCTGACCCAGCATGTCTACAACGCCCTGCCGTACATCCTGGGCGGCGCCATGCTGCTGATCGGCGCCAACCACACCGTCTGCGGCCTCTGGACCAAGGAGTACGAGAGCAGTGAGACCAAGCTGACGGCCAACGGCATCGTCTATTTTGCCCTGGGTCTGGTGATTCTGTTCCACCACGCCAACGCGGACGCGGTCATCGGCAGCATCTGGGGCATCCTGGGTCTGATGAAGGGCTCCGAGGCGCTGAACGCCGCACTGTTCAGCCTGTCCCGGAAGCAGCCCTTTCTGGCAAAAAGCGCCCAAGCGGTCATCGAGCTGCTGCTGGGTTTCCTGCTGCTGATCGACCCTGCCTCCGCGGTCCGGCACCACGTGTTCCTGCTGGGGCTGGAGCTGGTGCTGGTGGGGTGGCAGATTCTCCGGGAGCTGAAATGAGAGTAGGTCTCACATATGAAAAAACGCTTCGGCTTTCAGAGCCGAAGCGTTTTTCTCAGTCTGTGGTGGTCTCGTAGGGCCAGTCCAGAATGCCGCCGAAGTCGGCCACGTTGGTGTAGCCCATCTTCGCTAGTTTTTCCGCGGCCTCCGCGCTGCGGTGGTCGGTATCGTGGCAGTAGACCAGAATCTCCGCGTCCCGATCAAAGGCAATGGGCATGTCCTCGGTGATCTCTTCATTGGGCAGGCACACGGCGCCGGGGATGTGGCCGTCGTCGTACTCTGGCTGGGTCCGCACGTCCAACAGGATCAGGTCCTGATTGGCGTCCATCCGGGCCTTGGCCTCCTCGGGGGAGAGCACACGGTAGCCCAGGTCCTTTTTCTCCGGTTTGGCCTTGGCGGCGGAGCTGTTGGGCGTCATGCGGCTGGTGTACCATTTGATAGCCGCGATGCCGAAGCAGATGACGGCGGCCAGTAAAAGAAGCTGTTTCACGGAAAAGTCCTCCTGTTTCGGATTGTCGTTGAGGACAGTATACCCGAAACAGGAGGAAAAGGGAAGAAGTTTTGATGTTTAATTGTCCAGAACCGTCAGGGAGACCGTTTTGGCGGCAAGGTCTACCTCATAGAGGTAGGTGCCCTTCAAATGGATCAGAGTCTGGTTATCATTGGTGATTTCCTGGGTGGGGAAGTAAATCCGATACACAAAGACACCGTCCAGAAATTCCATGGATCCCGGCGGAGCGATGCTCATCACACTGTCATCGGGCAGAGGAAGTCCGGCCAGTGTCCCGTCGGAAAAGCGTAGGGACAGGCCGTACTGATTCACATGTGGCGTACCGATCCACTGGCCCACACAGGCGATGGCCCCGCCGGCTTCCGTATATTGGCCTGCGGAAATGTAGTCGAAAGAGCCGGAGAACTCCGTGGTCTGGCACCACGCCAGCCGCTCTTCGTAGGTCATGGGGTCCGTCTGCACGTCCAAAGCCCGCCCGGAAAACTCCACATCCGACTTGGTAAAGGTCTTTTGGGGGAGCTGTTGGGCCTGCCATTCGGACTGAATGTCCTCCGGCACGCGGGTCCCCATACCGTCCCAAATCTCCCATTCGCCGGTATTCTGATTGGGCAGCAGGTAGAAATTCCAGGCGTTAAGGCCGTTCTCGTGTTCCAGGTCTCCCTTCAGTCTGGAGAAGTCGTAGTAAGCGTCGTATACTGCCCGGACCACCACCATCCGTGAAGTGTAGTCATCGGTCCAGCCGCTGGCGTTGGCCAACAGGCTGGCAGTGTACATCTGCACCACGCGGGCGGTCTCCTTTTCGTCAATTTCCACCTGGACCGGACGCAGGGACAGACAGCCCTCCGTCTGTCCCCAGCGGTTCAGACGGACCTGGACGGCTTCCAGAATCGCCGCTTCGTCATCGGCGGTGCGCTCCGCCGGACCGGGGAGGGCACAGCTGGCCCGCAGCAGTTCATAGACCGCCGTGTCGTCGGCCCCCAGCCCCGGCTGGGTCACGGAGTGGAGGTCATCGGAGAACCGGGCCTTCTGCGCGGAGGTGCCGCCGTCGTAGTAGTACGCCAGCGACTGACAGACTTCGGCCCGGGCGCTCTCGTCCAATTCAGCGGTACTCCGCAGGAAAGCCGCGGGATTGGCGGTGAACTGGGCCAGAAGTTCTTCACCGCTCAAGGCGGCCGCTTCGTCCAGCGCCGCCAGGAGGCGGGAGTAGGCGTCCCGGCCTTCGTCGGTCAGACCGCTGGAGTTCCACTCCAGATTTTGCAGGGCGTCGTTCACGTAGTAGGCGTCCTCCTCACTGGCGGCGGCCTGGAAAGACGCCAGACGCCGGAAGGCCTCCGCCTGCGTTGACGGGCTGTATTCTCCCATGTCATTGAAGAATTGGACGCCGGAGTAGCAGAGCAGCGCCAAGTCCTTTCCCTCCATGTCCGAGGGCTGGATCAGCCCGCTTTTCAGCAACGTCCGGCAGCAGCCCTGCCGGTAGATGGGACTGTCCACGGAGCAGTCTCCGGCGATGTAGCTGATGAGCTGCTTCCGGGTGCCGTCCTCCCGGACCTGGTACACCAGATAGGGGCTTTCCTCCACGTAGAAGCCACCCACCCAGCCGTCCTCCTGGATGTACATGCCGCCGGCCAGCATGATTTCTCCCGGTTCCGCAGCGTGGAACTGATAGCCCAGAGAGTAGACCTCCACCGTCAGACCGAAGTCCGTATAGGTTCCTGTCAGGGAAAGATAGGAGACCCGCCAGTCGTCGAAATGATAGTCGGTAAGGGCGCCATCGTCGCCCTGCTTGGTGGCCTCAAAGGCCATCTGGGCCTGGGCCTTTCCAGTTTCCAGTACCTGTTCCGGCACTGTCCCCGGAATATTCACAGCCACATGGTCCTCAGTATCCACCAGATTGCCATATACCAGCAGATTTTCCCCGTCAAAATAGATGTCCCGCAAGAAATCGGCCTGGGCGTCCTCGCCCCACTCTGCCATCTCCACAAAGCCCTTAACGGTGAGACAGCGGCGGGAGGAATCCAGAATGCTGTAATCCCACCAGACCATCTCCGGCCAGCGCTCCTGCAAAAGGACGGTGATATCCGCCTGGTAGAGCTCGCCGTCCCGCTGGAAGAACAGCTGATTGTCCTCGTTGATCAGCTCGTTTTGCCCGTCGCCGTCCAGGTCGACGATCTGGTTGTTCAGCCCGTGAGTCCGGGCCAGCAGAACGGGGGTTTGCCCGTCCTCGAAATAGTAGTAATCGGTGAAGGTGGTCCAATGGTGCTCGCTAAGCTGGCCACTGTAGGAGACCTGCCAGCCGCTGTGGCCGAAGAGGTCGCTGAAAAAGAAAGTATCGACAGTGCTTTCGCCGTCCGCGATGGAATTGTTCTCCGGGAAGGTGAAGAAGCAGCCCGCGTTCCAGGTCAGCATCCCATCCCTGCCGGCGGCTTCGTCATAGACGATGGCGGCGTACAGGTTTCCATCGGTGGAGAGATAGGAGCGGACCGAGATATCGCTGCCGTCTTCGGCGGAGATGCTCCAGCCGCCGCCCCGCTCCACGCAGTCATCCGTGTGATGCTCCACGGTGACGGCCTCTGGCTTATAGGGCTCCAGCTCCGTCAGTGGGATGGTCAGCACCGGCTCGCCCTCGGGATAGACTGTACCGATCGTGGGTTTCTCACAGGGCAGGTTGGAGACGAACCAGTAGGTGCCGTCCGCCTGTTCCTCCAGCGTGACGCACAGCCAGTCGCAGTCCGGATAGCGGGCGTCGTTGTCGGCGTAGTAGAGGCGGATGGTGCCGCCCTCTCGCTCCCCGGCGGAGATGATGACATTCGCCCTGTAATTGGTGTCGCCGTGGGTGTGATAATAGGCGTCGTACTGTTCCAAATAGGTGAAGTTTTCCAGTCCGATCTGTCTTGTCTCCATCAGGTTCAGACCGGTGTTCGCCAGCAGGACCTCGTCCATGGCGGAGACCGGCAGCTTGTCGGTAGGACAGATCTCCTCGCCGTTCTCGTCGAAGGCGCAGACCAACTGCCGCTCCTCCTCGGTCATGGCGGCTCCGACGCCGGTGCCGCAGTAGAACAGCTCGTAGAGGTCGATGTCCTCCGGTTTCTTGTACAGGGAAGTGAGGAACTGATTGCGGATATCAGTGTTATTGTTGAAGAATTCCTCATTAAAATACGCCAGCTCGTCGCCGGTCAGAGCCTGTACCTCCGGCAGCAGATGGTCCGGGCGGTCACAGAGCGTGTGAGAGACGATGTGATAGGGAAATTCCGCCGCCTCGCCGGATATCTCCCGGAGGGTCACGCATTTCCAACAGCCAGCCTCACCGGCACCAAAGGAGCCGTTGTGATAGTAAAGACGGATGGTGTCACCTGCCCGCTCGCCAACGGTGAAGGTGATATCGCTGGCGGTGATGATGTCGCCGTGGAAGTGGTAGTAGGCATCGTACTCCGCCAGATAGTTGAAACCGCCCATGCCCAGTGCCTGGGTATCCGCCAGCGTCAAACCGGTATATTCCTTCAAAACGGCGTCCACGTCCGCGGCAGGCAGCTTTATCAGGTCCACTTCCGGGTCAAAGCCGTCATAGAAGGTGTCCACCACCTTCTGCCGCTCCTCCTGACCGGCGATACCGGGCAGGCCGGTGCCGTTGTAGAACAGGGCATACATGTCGATGTCCTCCGGTTTCTCATAGAGGGAAGTCAGGAACTGGCTGCGGATGGGGGAAAATTCGTTGAAGAATTCCTCGTTGAAATCGTCCAGCTCCTCCTGCGTCAGGGGGATGTCCCGCTCTTTGGCCCCGGTAAAGGTCGCCGCGCAGACCACCGCCGCCAGGGCAATGACCAGGAACAGCGCCGCCGTCACCGTCTGCCGGTTTTCGGCGATACGGGTGATGCGGTCCTTCAGCCGCCGCTTGCCGGAGGTCATGGTGGTGGCGGTCAGCAGGGGACTGCCGGGGCCCCGCCGCACCGGGATCAGGGACAGCAGCGTCTGGCCGTAGGGGATGCGTTCCCCGTCGTCCAGGCATTTCAGGGCGCCCTCGTCGCAGGCTAGCTCGCAGTCGGTTTTGCTGACGATGGCCGCCGCCCACACCAGCGGGTCGAACCAGTACACCGCCAGACACACGCACCGCAGGACCGACCACAGGGGGTCCAGGTGGCGGGCGTGGGTGGTCTCGTGGGCGATGACGTGCCGCAGGCGCTCCGGAGAGGAGACGGCGGCGGGGGTCAGGTAGATGGCGGGCCGGAACAGTCCGAACAGGCAGGGGGAGGGCAGACCGGACTCCACCAGATAGACGGGATACTTGCAGCCTTCAACAGGGTAAAGAGTTCTTGCTTTGCGCAGCTTTCGCCAGAAGCGGAGGTTGCTCGCCAGGAACCAGCAGGCCATGACGGCGATGCCGGCGTACCAGACGCCCCGGAGCAGCTCTCCGGCGGTGAGCCAGCCCGCGTAGACGGTGGCGGTCTCTCCGCCCTCATCCACCACCATGATCCCTGTGGAAGTGGGGGCCATCACATAGCCAGGCTGGAGCTCGGGATTTCGTCGGCTTTCCTCGGGTAGGTCTACCTGTCCGGTGGGCAGGACGTAGACCGTCCGCTGCTCCAAATGGTGGGAGACGGTTTCCGCTGCCGGCTCCGACGCCGTCAGTACATTGAAATCCAGCGCGGGCAGGCTCACCGGCACCAGCAGCCGCACCAGCACCAGCGCCCACAGGGCGTACTGCAAACGGCGGGAGACGGACTTCCGGAATACCTGACGCAAAACCAGCAGGGCCAGGATCAGAACTGAGGAGGTCAGCAGGATATCCTTCACGTTCCGTCACCTCCCGCCTTTTCCAGAATGGCGGACAGCTCCGCGATATCCGCCTCCGTCAGCCGGCGGCTCTCCACCATGGCGCTCATCATCAGTCCCAGGCTGCCGCCGTAGACCTTGTCGAGAAAGCTTTCGGTCTCGGCCCGGGCGGCGTTCTCCCGGTCCAGAACGGGGAAGTACTGCTTGGCCCGCACGCCATCCTCGTGCCGGACGGCACCCTTGGCCTCCAGCCGGGAAAGCATGGTGATGACGGTGTTTTTCGTCCAGCCGGTCTCCTCCCGCAGGGCGGCCGTCAGCTCCATGATGGTCATGGGGGCCTGATTCCAAAGGCGGTTCATCAGCTTCCACTCACTGTCGGACAGATTGATTTTCATGGGTTCACCTCCAAATAGGTATACGATTGTCTACCAATACCGTAACAGAGAGGTAGACAATTGTCAACCTTAAAACGGTTACAAAAAATGACGGAACGGAGAAAAGACGGGAGCGTTTAGACCGCAGCTTTCTGTCCGCAAACCCCGCCGCGACATCCCCTTGACCCCGCCGGGCTTTTGCCTTAAAATAGTCCCCGAGACTAAAGAAAACTGGTGAACATATGACTGATTTCAATGCTCGATACATCGCCGCCCGGAAGGCTGTCATCGCCCGGGACTTCCAGCGGCTGAACCCCATGCAGCGCCAGGCCGCCATGACCACGGAGGGGCCGCTGCTGCTGCTGGCCGGCGCGGGCTCCGGCAAGACCACCGTCCTGATCCAGCGGGTGTACAACCTCCTGACCTACGGCCGGGGCAGCGACTCCGACTTTGTCCCCGACTGGGCCACGGAGGAGGACCTGACCTTTCTGGAGAGCTTCCCGGAGCATCCGGACGAGCTGGAGAAGAACCAGGCCCGCCGCCTGTGCGCCGTGGACGTGCCCCGCCCCTGGGAGATCATCGCCATCACCTTCACAAACAAGGCGGCGGGGGAGCTGAAGGACCGTCTGGCGGCCCGCCTGGGCCCCATGGCCAATGATATCTGGGCCTCTACATTCCACTCCGCCTGCGTCCGCATTCTGCGGCGGGACATCGACCGTATCGGCTTTGACAAGGACTTTACCATCTATGACACCGACGACTCCAAGCGGGTCATCAAGGATATCCTGAAGGAGCTGAACCTGGACGAAAAGGCCTTCCAGCCCAAGAGCATCCTGAGCATCATCAGCAGCGCCAAGGACAAGTACGAGAGCCCGGCGGACTTCGACAAAAAGCACGCGGGTGAGAACGACTGGAAGATGTCCCGCATCGCCAAGGTCTACGAGAAGTACGCCCAGAAGCTCCGGGCGGCCAACGCGCTGGACTTTGACGACATCATCTACCACACTGTCACCCTCCTGCAGCAGGAGCCGGAGGTCCTGCACTACTATCAGGACAAGTTCCGCTACGTGCTGGTGGACGAGTATCAGGATACCAACCACCTCCAGTACCTGCTGACCAGCCTGCTGGCCGGCGGGCGGAAGAACCTCTGCGTGGTGGGCGACGACGACCAATCCATCTACCGGTTCCGGGGCGCCAACATCGAGAACATCCTGAACTTTGAGAAGCAGTATTCCAATGCCCGGACCATCCGTCTGGAGCAGAACTACCGCTCCACTCAGAACATTCTGGATGCCGCCAACGCCGTCATCAAGAATAATATAGGCCGGAAGGGCAAGACACTGTGGACCGACAACGGCAGCGGTGAGACCGTCACCGTCAAGACCACCTTCAACGAGAGCGACGAGGCAAACTACGTGGTAGGGGACATCCTCATGGGCGTCAACCGGGGCCGGAACTTCCGGGACACGGCGGTGCTGTACCGCATGAACGCACAGTCCAACGCTCTGGAATACGCCATGAAGCGCAACGGCATCCCCTATAAAGTAGTGGGCGGCATGAAGTTCTTCGACCGGGCTGAGGTCAAGGACATGCTGGCTTATCTGTGCGTACTGAACAACCCCCTGGACGATCTGCGCCTGCGGCGCATCATCAACACCCCCGCCCGGGGCATCGGCGCCACGACCATGGACAAGGTGGCTCAGCTGGCGGACTCCCAGGGAGCCAGTCTGTATGAGATCATCCGCAACGCGGACCTGTTCCCGGAGCTGAAATCCGCCAGCGCCAAGCTGCTGAAATTCGCAGACCTGATTGACAACCTCCGCCGGGCGGGCGGCGAGCTGGCCCTGCCGGAGTTCTATGACGCCGTCTGTGACCAGACCGGCTATGTGAAAGCCCTGGAGGAGAAAAACGACATGGAGAGCCGAGGCCGCATCGAGAACGTCCAGGAGCTGAAATCCAACATCCTGGGCTTCCTGGAGCAGGACCCCGAGGACGCCACGCTATCCGGCTTCCTGAACGAGATCGCCCTGTACACGGACCTGGACAGCGTGGAGGCCGATGACAACTGCGTCACCATGATGACCATTCACTCCGCCAAGGGCCTGGAGTTCCCCACGGTCTATGTGGTGGGTATGGAGGAGGGCATCTTCCCAGGCTCCTCCGCCCAATACGACGAGGAGGAACTGGAGGAGGAGCGGCGGCTGTGCTACGTGGCCATGACCCGTGCCAAGGAGAAACTGACCCTGACCAACTGCCGCCATAGAATGCTGTACGGCCGCACCAGCGCCAACAGGGCCTCCCGGTTCCTGGACGAGATCCCCGAGGAGAACATGCACTGGGAGAGCAGGCCGGGGCCCCGCTTCGGCGGTATGGAGCACGACAGTACCTTCGGCGGCGACCGGTGGGACGGCGGCTCCTCGTTCGGCGGTACGTCTTACGGCGGCTACGGCCAGCGGCCCGCCCGGCCCTCCACCGGCATTTACACCAGCGGCGGCCCCCGGGAGAACGGCAGCGTCCACACCTACCGGGAAGCCCGGCCAGCGCCTCAGCGCCCGCTGGCTGCATCCCGCCGGAACGCGGCTCCCGCAGCGCCCATGATGCAGCTGCAGCAGGGAGATATGGTGGAGCACACCGCCTTCGGAAAGGGCATGGTCCTGTCCGTCCGGCCCATGGGCGGCGACGCCCTGGTAGAGGTGGCCTTCGACACGATGGGTACCAAGAAGCTGATGCTGAAATCCGCCGGAAGCCACATGAAGAAGCTGTAAAAAATACGAGAGGTCCCCGTTCCCGGTCCTGGGAACGGGGACCTCTCGTGTAAATCGGATATGAATAAATTTAAAAGATTTTAATAAACTACTTGAAAAGAAAATAGGAATCATGTAATATGGTTTCAGAAACTAGATGATGCGTTTTAAAAGCCAAAATGAGATATAAGGAGACGAGTTCAAGTGGAAGCGATTCTGACTGCAAAACAGGTACAGCGGGCGCGGAGAAAGGCCATCGTCAAAGCCAGAAACGAGCCGCCCCGCCTGACGGTGGGGGAGGAGGCCTTCAACGCCGCCAGCCACGGCGTAGGCGCGGCACTGGCCATCGCGGGTATGATCTTACTGTTGCTGCGCTCTGATACGGGGCTGGAGATCATGGCCTCCTGCTTTTATGGGATCAGCATGGTTCTCATGATGCTGATGAGCAGTGTGTACCACGCCATGCCGGCGTGCTCCACAGCCAAACGGGTGTGTCGGCGGTTTGACTATACCTCCATTTATCTGCTGATCGGCGGGACATTCGCTCCGATTCTGCTGCTGTATGTGGGCGGTAAGCTGGGCATCGCGCTGTTCTGCGCCCAGTGGTGTGTGATTGCCGCAGGCGTGACGCTGATTTCGATTTTTGGACCGGGCCGGTGGCGTCCGCTGCATTTCACCCTGTATTTCCTGATTGGCTGGAGCGGCCTGGTATTTTTGCCGAGCTTCTACCTCCACGCCAGAACGCTGCTGTGGTTCATCCTGATGGGCGGCGTGGTGTACACCCTGGGGATGATCCCCTTTGCCAGAAATAGAAAATATGACCACTGTATCTGGCACGTGTTCGTTCTGGTGGCAGCAGCGCTGCACTGGGCGGGTATCTACACGCAGCTCTATTGAAAATTGAGAGGGAAAAAGAGCCCGGGAACCATCCGTTCCCGGGCTCTTTCATGTTCAACTTTCGGAGTAGCGGGAGAGGAACTGCTTTGTCCGCTCCTCTCTGGGATGCTCAATGACCTGGTGGGGGTTGCCCTGCTCCACAATGACGCCGCCGTCCATGAAGATGATCTGGTCCGCCACGTCCCGGGCGAAGGCCATCTCATGGGTAACGATGATCATGGTGGTCTTCTGGTCCGCCAGAGAGCGGATGACCTTCAGCACTTCGCCGGTGAGCTCCGGGTCCAGAGCGGAGGTGGGCTCGTCAAAACAGAGGATATCCGGCTTCAAAGCCAGCGCTCGGGCAATGGCTACCCGCTGCTGTTGGCCGCCGGAGAGCTGATGCGGATAGTGGCCGGCCCGGTCGGCCAGCCCCATCTGGGCCAGCAGCTCCTTGCCGTGGGCCTCAATATCTGCCAAGATATGGGCCTTGTTGGCCTTGAAGTCCGGCTGTTCCTTTGCCAGCAGCTGGCTGGCCAGCGTCACGTTCTGCAAAGCCGTGTACTGGGGGAAGAGGTTGAAGGACTGGAACACCATGCCGAAGTGGAGCCGCTTTTTGCGAATTTCGCTCTCCCGCTGGGTGGCGGGGTCCGCCGCGTCGAACAGAGTCTTGCCCTGGACCACGATCCGGCCCTGATCCGGTGTCTCCAAAAAGTTCAGGCACCGCAGCAGGGTGGTCTTGCCGCTGCCGGAGGAGCCGATGATCGCCAGTGCCTGTCCCTGCTCCAGGGTGAAGCTGATGTCCTCCAGCACGCGGGTCGAGCCGAAGTGTTTTTCAATGTTATGTACTTCCAGAATCGCCATATCAGCACCCCCTTAACGGAAATAATCCAGCTTCTGTTCCAGCTTTCCCAGCAGAACAGTCAGAATGCCATTGAATACAAGATAGTAGACCGCAGTGAAGAACAGCGGCCAGATAGCGCCGGAGATGCCCTGGGAGCCCTTCAGGAAGGCCTGACCGGCCCAGATGATCTCCTGCAGCGCGATGATGCGGGCCAGGGAGGTATCCTTCACCAGGGTGATGATCTCATTGGACATGGGAGGCACGATACGCTTGATCATCTGGAGCAGCGTGACCTTGAAGAAAATCTGACTCTTGGTCATGCCCAGCACCATACCGGCCTCCTGCTGCCCCTTGGGCACGCCCTGAATGCCTCCCCGGTAGATCTCGGAAAAGTAACAGGCGTAGTTGAAAATGAAGGCCACTGCCGATGCGATGAAGCGGCCGGTCTCTCCGCTGCCCCACCAGTTGTTCTTCAGCACCAGGCCGGGGAAGTAGTAGATGATCAGCAGCTGGATCATCAGCGGAGTACCGCGGACGACCCAGACGATCAGCCGTGTCAGCCAGCGCAGGGGAGAGAAGCGGCTCATGGAGCCGAAGGCAATGACAAGGCCCAGAGGGATCGCGCCGATCAACGTGACGAAAAACAGCTTGAGTGTCTGCAAAAAGCCGATGTTCAGGGAGTGGATGACCACCGGCATCTGTTCAAGTATCAATTCCATAGAATCGCCCTGCTTTCTCTTTTGGTAGGGACCAAAAACAGAGAGCGGGAGTCCGCTCTCTGTTTGGTATGCGGGGGAAGGGAAGCGTTACTGCGCAATCAGAGCGGCCTGGACGCCGTAGGTCTCGGCGCACTCGATCATGGAGCCGTCAGCGTAAGCAGCGGCAAAGAAGTCGTTCAGCGCGGCGGCCAGATCGGAGCCTTTGCGGAAGCCAACGCCGTACTCCTCGCTGTTCAGACCCACGGTGTAGGTCAGGTTGGCATAGCCAGTACCCTCGCCCACCATGGCGGCGGCCATCAGGGAGTCGATGACAGCGGCGTCAGAGGTGCCGGCGGCCACTTCCATCAGAGCGTCGGACTGGGCCTTGACAGGGGTGTAGCTGTAGCCCAGAGCGCTGATCTCCGCCTCACCGGCGCTGCCGGCTTCCACGGCGAAGGCAAGGTCGGCGCAGGCCTCGACGGTCTGATACTGGTCGGCCTTGTCAGCGGGGACGATGACCACCTGGGCGTTGTTGCAGTAGGCGTTGGAGCACTCCATGGCGCTGGTGACCTCATCGGTCAGAGTCATGCCGTTCCACACGCAGTCGATGGCCTGACTGTCCAGCTCCAGGACCTTGTTGTCCCAATCGATCTCCACGAACTCCACGTCCACACCCAGGCTCTCGGCGAAAGCCTGGGCCATGTCGGCGTCAAAGCCGATCCAGTTGCCGTCGGCGTCCTTGTAGTCCATGGGCTCAAAGTCGGTGATGCCGACCACCAGAACGCCCTTGTCCTGGACATAGGCCAGGTCGCTGTCGGCATCGGCGTTCTCTTCAACGGGGGCCTGCTCCTCCTGGGTCTCGGCGGGGGCTTCCTCCTTGGCGGTCTCTTCCTTGGAACCACCGCAGGCGGCCAGAGACAGGACCATGGTCAGGGCCAGCAGCAGAGCCCAAAGCTTCTTCATGTTTTTCATCATTTCATCCTCCAAATAGGAGCAGGTATCTCCTGCTCGTTTAATTCATTAGTAGTTTACCATGCTAAATTACGGCTGTAAAGGTGGAATTTTGCCGAATGAAGCCAAAAGAGCACTGATGTTTTTGTGCGGCTTCCACAAAGGAAGACGGGCCGTCATACTTTTGGGCAGTCCGTCATAGAGTGGAAACATGAATATGGAGCGGAAAAAGGACGGGATGCTATGAATACCGCAATCTATCAGAATATCGCCACCCGCACGGCGGGGGATATCTACATTGGTGTGGTAGGGCCGGTGCGGACCGGGAAGTCCACCTTCATCAAACGGTTCATGGAGACCCAGGTGATCCCCAATATTGAAAATGTATACCGCCGGGAGCGGGCCCGGGATGAGCTGCCCCAGAGCGGCTCCGGTAGGACCATCATGACGGCGGAGCCGAAATTTGTGCCGGAGGAGGCAGCCCAGGTACAGCTGCCCGATGGGGCGGCCTTTTCCGTGCGGCTCATCGACTGCGTGGGCTATATGGTGAAGGGGGCCATCGGTCAGTACGAGGACGATGCCCCCCGGATGGTCACCACGCCCTGGTACGACCACGAGATTCCCATGACGGAGGCGGCGGAGATCGGCACCCGGAAGGTCATCGCGGAGCACTCCACCATCGGCATCGTCATCACCACCGACGGCACGGTGGCGGATATCCCCCGGGAGGACTATCTGGAGGCGGAGGAGCGGGTCATCCGGGAATTGCAGGAGTTGGGAAAGCCTTTCATCGTCCTGCTGAATTCGGCGGAGCCGGACAGCGACCGGGCGAAGGCCATCAGCAGGGACATCTCCTCCCGGTACGAGGTCAACTGTGTGCCGGTGAACTGTCTTGAGCTGGGGGAGGAGGATGTGGCGGATATTTTGAAGGCCGTCCTCTACGAGTTCCCCATGCAGGAGCTGGACCTGTTCCTGCCGCCCTGGGTGGACGCTCTGCCCTCCGACCATCCCATCAAGGCCGAACTGTACGACGCAGTGCGGCAAGGGACGGCGGAACTGCACCACATCCGGGAGGTGGATGGCGTCATCTCGGCCCTGGGCGCCTGCGAGAACATCAGCGAGGCGAAGATCACCGGCATTGACCTGGGCACGGGGGTGGCCACGGCCACACTGTGCCTGCCCCGGGAGCTGTTTTACCACACCCTGTCGGAGCAGTCCGGCTTTGAGGTGGCGGACGACGGCGACCTGATGAGCCTGCTGACCCGTCTGGCAGATGTCAAGAAGGAGCACGACAAGGTGGCCGGGGCCTTGAAGGACGTGCGGGAGACGGGCTACGGCATCGTGGTGCCGGGCATCGACGAGCTGAAGCTGGAGGAGCCGGAGATCATGAAGCAGGGCGGGCGCTACGGCGTCCGGTTGAAGGCCAGCGCACCCAGCATCCACATGATCCGGGCGGATATCGAGACGGCGGTCTCGCCTATCGTGGGCAACGAGAAGCAGTCCGAGGACATGGTGAACTACCTGCTCCAGGAGTTTGAGGGCGACACCAGCAAAATCTGGCAGTCCAACATCTTCGGCCGCAGCTTCCATGAGCTGGTCAGCGACGACTTGCAGGCGAAGCTGAAGCGGATGCCGGAGGACGCCCGGAAAAAGCTCCAGGAGACCCTGACCCGCATTATCAACGAGGGCAGCGGGGGGCTCATCTGTATTATTTTGTAATATAGAAAAACGGGCGGGAACATTCCCGCCTGTTTTTCACAGCGCCGTTCCTTTCTTCGGTACATGCAGCCCCGTCATATCCACGCCCTCCAGCTCCAGCAGGAACCGCTTCTTCTCCACGCCGCCGGCATAGCCCGTCAGGCTGCCGCCGGTCCCAACGACCCGGTGGCAGGGGATCAGGATGGAGATGGGGTTGTGCCCCACGGCGCCGCCCACTGCCTGGGCCGACGCGGCGATCCCACTTTCCCGGAGCCGACGGGCCAATTTTCCGTAAGTAGTGGTCTGTCCATAGGGAATCTCCAGCAGCAGCTTCCACACCGCCTGGCGGAAGGGACTCCCCTGGGGCGCCAGGGCGGGGAGCTCTGGAAGGGCCTTTCCGGCGAAATAGGCGTCCAGCCAGACCGCCGCCTGCTGAAAGACCGGAATATCAGCCCTCGCCTGCGTATCACCGTCCAAAGTTGCGGCAAAATATTTCTGTCCCTCAATCCAGAGGCCGATGACGGCCTTGCCGTCAGAGGCCAGATGCAGGACGCCAAGGGGGGAGTCATACTGTGTCAGAAAGGCCATCGTGGACATCTCACTTTCTCGTTACGGGTTCCGGCCTTCGCCGGATCGAAACCAGTATACCAGAAGCTCTGGCGGATGTCCCTTCATTTTCGGAAATTTTGCTGAAAAAACAGAGAGCCGGGGACACTTGAAAGCGGCGGCCAGTCGTGATACCATAAAACAGAAGATAAGATGTGGAAAGGGGAGAGGCCCTCATGCTGTTGGCCATTGACGTGGGCAATTCCACCACCTCCGTGGGATTGTTCGATAAGGAGAAGAAGCTGCGGTTTCTGGCGTCCCTGGATACGGACAGCCGCAAGACCGCGGACCAGATCAGCATTGATTTGATGAATCTGTTCACGCTGTATCATTTTCAATACACCGACGTGACCGGCGCCATTTTGTGCAGCGTGGTGCCGCCGTTGAATTTCATGATGGAGAAGGCGCTGACCCGCTTGCTGGGAAAACCGCCCATGGTGGTGGGACCCGGTGTTAAGACGGGCCTGAATATCCGCTTGGCCGTCCAGACCCAGGTGGGCGCGGATATCGTGGCGGACGCGGTGTCGGCGCTGGAAAAATTCCAGCCGCCCATCATCACCATCGACATGGGCACCGCCACCACCGTCGGCGTCATCTCCGAGGGGCGGACCTATGAGGGCGGTTTGCTGCTGCCGGGCGTCAATGTGTCCCTGGAGGCCTTGAGCCACCGGGCGGCCCAGCTGCCGGACATCTCCCTCCAGCACCCCAAGGCTCTCATCGGAAAAAACACAGAGGACTGCATGCGCTCCGGCATCGTCTACGGCACCGCCGGTATGCTGGACGGCATCATTGACCGCATCCGGGAGGAGTTCCCCGGCAAGGAGGTCAGCGTGGTGGCCACCGGCGGCAACGCGCCGGTGATCGTGCGCTACTGCCGGAATAAGATCGTCTATGACAAGTATCTGCTGATGGAGGGGCTTTGGAGCATCTATCAGAAGAATAAATAAGCTGAGCAAAGAGACTGCCGCGCGTTGGCGCGGCAGTCTCTTTGCTCAATCCTGATATCCGTACTTCCGGAGGACCGCCAGAACGCTCCCGTTCAGAAAGTCCATGCCGATGCGGTCCATCAGATGCAGGGAGGAGGTATCCTCCTGGTTGGCAACCGCGATGCCGTTCTTGGTAGTCACCGTGATCTTACAGCCAAGACTGGTCACGATGGCCTCCGACATGGTGTTCCACTTGCCCCGGGGGTAGGTAAAGGCAACGGGCCGTGTGCCGGTCTTGGCTTCGATTGTGTCCAGAATCCGGACGGTATCGGCTCCCAGGGTCTCCACGTATTCCGTCCAGCTCTCTCCCTGGGACTTCAGGACGCCGAGACGGCCGCCCTGAGCACTGGTGTCATCGTGCATCAAGTAGGTGTGCGCCTGGAAGGACACCAGACCACTGTCCGCCATCTCCTGGACCTCACTCCATTTCAGACCCCAATCGGAGTACTGGACGGCGCCGCCGATCAGCGAAATTTCCGCTTTCATCCCCAACTCCTTTAAGATGGGAAACGCGTACTGATAGTTGCTTTCGTAGCCATCATCCAGGGTAATGACGATGGGCTTGGAGGGCAGGGGGGTGCCCTTTTCCACATAGTCAATCAATTGGCTGTAAAAGACCGTGTGGAAGCCGGCGTCTTTCAGCTCCTGCATCTGCTGCCGGAAGACCTCCGGCGTCTTGGAATAGCCGTAGCCCAGATAGGAGATATCATGATACATGAGGATGGGCACCTGAACACTGTCTCCCCGGGCAGGCGCGGACTGCTCCCGCAGCCGCAGGGCGCGGCACAGCAGCGCCGCCGACGCGGCCCGGGTCAGACCGCCGCGGGGATCGAACCGGCCGTCCGCATAGCCGTTGATGAGACCCAGCTCCGACGCAGCCCGGACGTGAGACCGGTAAGCGGGCGCGATGCTGCTCTCATCCCGGAACGTGGTTTTGTGTTTGGAGGTTTTAAGGGCCTCCGGAAACAGGGCGCTGATCAGCAGCTTTGCGGCCAGTTCCCGGGAAATGGGCTTTGTCCGGTTGGTGGCGGTAATCTCCTCCTCATCGCACCAGCCCTGGTACACGGCGTAGGCCACCGCTGGGGCCGCCCAGTTGTCGCCACTTTGCAGACTGCGGTCGTCCAGTCCCGCCGCCCGGCATACCATGGACAAAAATGCCTGAATGCTGACGGACTCGTCGGGGCGGAATTTTCCGCCGCTGCCCTGGACCAGTCCCCGCTCACAGAGCTCCTGAATGTCGGTATAGGCCCAATAGCTCTCCGGCACATCGGAAAAAGAGACGGCGTCCACACTCATAGGCAGCAATCCCAAACACAGTACCAGAGAGAGCGCCAGAGCTGTCAGCCTGCGCATACGTGTCACACATCCTTTCAATTTTATGGTAACCGACATAATAGCAATTATCCTGGAAAATGTGTGAACAGTTTCTGAATTCTTACCAGGCTGCGGATGACGGCAGAATATAAAAAAAGAGCGGCGTACCGCTCCTTTTTTATTCCATAACAGGGGAGACCTTATTTCGCCAGAACCTTTTTCAGCTTGGCAAAGCGGGGCAGGGAATCCTGCTTGGGCAGCTCGGGCTCGCCCTGGATCAGAGGCAGGACATAGTCGATGAAGGGCTTCTCCACGCCGTTGTGGGCATCGTTGATCCACTCCAGGGGGACCTTCTTCTCGGTATTGGCCACATCGGTCAGACCCAGCAGCTTGGTCTTGCAGACATATTTGCCGTCCTCATAGCTGCGCTCGAAGCCCACCATCTTGTCGGTGATACCGTTGACGGCGTTCTCCACGGCGGCCTTGCCGGACATGTAGGATTCCTCGATGTCGGTCTCGGAGGCCAGGTGCGCGCCGCAGCGCTGCAGCAGGCTCAGCTCGATGCCGCGGACCTTGGCGCCGGTCTTTTCTTTGACAATGTTGGCCAGCAAAGAGGCCAGACCGCCCAGCTGGGCATGGCCGAAGCCGTCGGTGGCGGAGGTCTTGGCCTCGGAGACGAAGGTGCCGTCGGCGTAGTGGATGCCCTCGGACACGGCCACCATGCAGTTGCCCTTCTCCTTATAAATGCGCTCCACATCGGCCAGGAAGGCGTCCATGTCGAAGTCCACCTCGGGCAGGTACACCAGGTCGGGACCGGCGCCGTAAGCGGTGGCCAAAGCGGAGGCACCGGCCAGCCAGCCGGCATGACGGCCCATGATCTCGATGATGCAGACCATGCCGGTGTCATACACGCGGGCGTCCTGATAGACCTCCATGCAGGAGGTTGCAATATACTTGGCGGCGGAGGCAAAGCCGGGGCAGTGGTCGGTGCCGAACAGGTCATTGTCGATGGTCTTGGGCACGCCCATCACGCGGCACTCATAACCCACCTTCTGCATGTACTTGGAAATCTTGTTGCAGGTGTCCATGGAGTCGTTGCCGCCGTTGTAGAAGAAGTAGCGGACGTCGTACTTCTTGAAGATCTCCAGGATGCGCTTGTAATCGGTATCGTCCACATCCGGATCGGCGATCTTGTAGCGGCAGGAGCCCAGCGCGGAGGACGGGGTGTGGAGCATGTTCTCCAGCTCCTTGGCATCCTCCTCATCCATGATCATCAGCTCGTCGTTCAGCACGCCGACGATGCCGTGATGCGCACCGTATACCTTGGTGATATTCGGGTTCTCCAGGCCGGCCTTGATGACGCCGTACGCGGAGCAGTTGATGACGGCGGACGGGCCGCCGGACTGGCCGACGATCAGCGCGCCGACAAGGGCTTTCTCAGACATGTATGTTCCCTCCAATTCATGATAAACCGGTATAGGCTGGAAATTCTCAGGAATTCCCAAACATTGTTACTATATCATAAAGCGGTCAAAAGTGCAATTATTTTTTGAAAAATGCCAAAAAAGCAAAGAGCGCCCGCGGGCGTTCTCTGCTTTGACTGCGTACTGCTTTTGTTACTCAGGCGTTCCCAAAGTGAATGAAAGCGCCGACAGCCACCGAGAGGCTGAAGGCCAGAAAGAGATACGCAGCCACAACAACGAGGGTGGATGCAGCCTTAAGAAGCATGGGACGCGCCTCCTATCGTGTGAATCCTCATGGGATTCATGAATACGTAACAGATGAATGCTCATGCGTTTTGAACAAATACACTAACTTTATGTAGAATTATAGGGCATAAATCGAAAATATGCAATAACTTTTCAATATATTAATAAATTTGTAATAAAAAATAAGATAATATTATTAAAATGATAAAATTGTATTATAGATTATGCAATTAATTTCATTCAAGCGTAAAATTTTGAAAAAATATGAAGAAGAGGCGTCGAAAATGTGCTTTTAAATCGCGAATAAATACGGTATAATAGAGGATAAAGGAGAAGCAAACGAAGGAGTGATGGCTTTGAGCGATTACATCATTGAAATGCTGAACATCACCAAGGAGTTTCCGGGGATCATTGCCAACGACAACGTCACGCTGCAGCTCAGGCGGGGCGAAATCCATGCGCTGCTCGGCGAAAACGGCGCAGGCAAATCGACCCTGATGAGCGTGCTCTTTGGCCTGTATCAGGCGGAAAAGGGTGAGATCCGCAAGAACGGAGAGGTCGTGCGCATCAAGGACCCCAACGACGCGAACGCGCTGGGCATCGGCATGGTGCACCAGCACTTCAAGCTGGTCGAGGTGTTCTCCGTGCTGGACAACATCATCCTGGGCGTGGAGCCGGCGACGAAGCATCTGGGCTTTCTGCAGAAGGCAGAGGCGCGCAAAAAGGTGCTGGAGCTCAGCGAGCGCTACGGCCTGAAGGTCGATCCCGACGCGATGGTGGAGGACATCACCGTCGGCATGCAGCAGCGCACCGAGATCCTCAAGATGCTCTACCGGGACAACGAGGTGCTTATCTTCGACGAGCCGACCGCTGTGCTCACCCCGCAGGAGATCGACGAGCTGATGAAGATCATGAAGGGGCTGGCCGCAGAAGGGAAGTCCATCCTGTTCATCACGCACAAGCTCGACGAGATCAAGGCCGTCGCAGACCGCTGCACGGTGCTGCGCAAGGGCCGCTGCGTCGGCACGGTCGATGTGGCGACCACCAGCAAGGAAGAGATGAGCGAGATGATGGTCGGCCGCAAGGTGCAGCTGGTCATGGAGAAAGCGCCTCAAAAGCTGGGCGAGAGCATTCTGAGCGTGCAGAACCTCACGGTCAGGAGCAAGCGCCACGGCAAGCCGCTGGTCAACAACGTCTCCTTCAACGTCCGCCGCGGCGAGATCGTGTGCATCGCGGGCATCGACGGCAACGGACAGAGCGAGCTTGTCTACACGCTCACCGGCCTGATGAAGGCCGAGAGCGGCAAGATCTACCTGGGCGACAGGGACATCTCCCACATGTCCATCCGTGAGCGCAACCTCTGCGGCATGAGCCACATCCCGGAGGACCGCCACAAGCACGGCCTGGTGCTGGATTACACGCTGGAAAACAACCTGGTGCTCAAGCGCTACTTTGACAAGCAGTTTTCCAGCCGGGGCTTCCTTAAATTCAATGAAATCCGGGCGTACGCCGAAAAGCTCATCGAGCAGTACGACGTGCGCAGCGGTCAGGGTCCGGTGACCGTCGCGCGCAGCATGTCCGGCGGCAACCAGCAGAAGGCGATCATCGCCCGGGAGATCGACCTGGGCAACGACCTGCTCATCGCCGTGCAGCCCACGCGCGGCCTGGACGTCGGCGCGATCGAGTACATCCGCAAGGAGCTGCTGCGCCAGCGCGACAGCGGAAAGGCCGTCCTGCACGTCTCCCTGGAGCTGGACGAGGTGCTCGAGGTGCCGGACCGCATCCTGGTCATGTACGAGGGCGAGATCGTCGGCGAGCTCGACCCGCGTCACACCACCGCCAAGGAGCTGGGCCTGTACATGGCCGGCGCGCAGCGCAAGGGATAAGGAGGAAGCAACATGGACAACAAGAAAACCTCTCTTGGCGGCCGGCTCGCTTCCTCGGAAGCGTTCCTGTCGGTTGTCGCATCGCTCATCTGTATCGTCATCGGCCTGCTGCTGGGCGTGGTCGTGCTGGCGATCATCAATGCGGAGCACGCCATCGGCGATGGCCTGCTGGTCATCCTGCAAAGCGGCATCAAGAGCCCGCGCAACATGGGCACGGTGCTGGCCAACGCCGCGCCGCTCATCATGACGGGCCTCTCCGTCGGCTTCGCGTTCAAGACCGGCCTGTTCAACATCGGCGCGGCCGGCCAGTACACGCTGGGCGCGTTCGGCGCGCTGTACTGCGCCATCGTGCTGCAGCTGCCCTGGTACCTGTGCCTGCTGGCCGCGATGGTGCTGGGCGCGCTCTGGGGCGCGATTCCGGGCTTCTTCAAGGCCTATATGAACATCAACGAGGTCATCACCTCGATCATGTTCAACTGGATCGGCCTGTACATGGTCAACGACATCATGTACGGCAAGGGACAGAGCCCCATGTATGACCTGGCCACGACCAAGACGTACAGCCTGCGCAAGGTCGCTCCCGGCTCGATGATTCCCAGCTGCGGCATGAGCGATCACTTCGGCAAGCTGCAGTCGGTCACCATCGCCATCTTCATCGCGCTCTTCTTCGCAATCGTCGTCTACGTCGTGCTGAACAAGACGACCTTCGGCTATGAGCTCAAGGCATGCGGCTTCAACAAGAACGCCGCACAGTACGCCGGCATCAACGACAAGCGCAACATCATCCTGTCCATGACCATCGCGGGCGCGCTGGCGGGCGTGGGCGCGGGTCTGTACTATCTCTCGACCGTGGCGGAGTGGAACCCGCAGGTGTCCACCGCGCTCCCGGCGATGGGCTTCAACGGCATCAGCGCGGCGCTGCTGGCCTGCTCCAATCCCAT
>CAMBAJ010000036.1 GCA_945864305.1 uncultured Clostridia bacterium
CGCCCTCGGCGATACCCAGGGACTGAGCGGCAATGCCGATACGGCCGCCGTCCAGAGTCTGCATGGCGATGGAGAAGCCCTTGCCCTCGCGGCCCAGCAGGTTCTCCTTGGGAACGATGCAGTCGGTGAACACGATCTCAGCGGTGGGAGAGCCGTGCAGGCCCATCTTCACCTCGTGCTTGCCCACGGAGAAGCCGGGGAAGCTGCTCTCCACGATGAAGGCGGAGATGCCCTTGGTGCCCTTGGACTTGTCGGTCATGGCGAAGACCACGAACACGTCGGCCACATAGCCGTTGGTGATGAAGATCTTGGATCCGTTCATCACATAGTGGTCGCCTTCCAGACGGGCCTCGGTCTGGCCCTTGGAGGCGTCGGAACCGGCGTTGGGCTCGGTCAGGCAGAAGGCGCCGACCTTGTGGCCGGTGGTCAGCATGGGCAGATACTTGGCCTTCTGCTCCTCGGTGCCGTGGGTCAGGATGGGATCGCAGCACAGGCCGTTGTGGGTGGCCACGATGTCGCCGGTGGAGGCGCACTGCTTGGACAGCTCCTCGATGCAGATAGCGGAGGCCAGAGGATCGGCGCCAGCGCCGCCGTACTCCTTGGGCACGCACATGCCCATGACGCCCAGGTCAAACAGCTTCTCGATGTTCTCGCGGGGATACAGGGTCTTTTCGTCGGTCTCGGCAGCGATGGGCTTCACTTCGTTCTCAGTGAACTCGGCCATCATCTTCCGGATCAGCTGGTGCTCACGGCTCAGATTGAAATCCATGATGTTTTCTCCTTATATTCAAATTTTGGATTTTGCGATATTTTCGACCCTTCGGAGGCGCACTGACTCTCAGAGGCCGATATTTCAGTCCCTGCCAGTCCGTCCCCGCCGGTCCACGGAGCATGCTCCATGGACCGGTTGGGATGTCGAATATAAAATGCTTCCCGGCTTTAGTCCTTGATGCCGGCGATGTCCTTGGCAAGCTGCTTCTTGCCCTGGATGTTGCCCTGGCGGGCGATCATGATGCGCTGGGCCTGGGGAGAACCGGCGCCGTGCATGGACTCGGTGCGGTAACCGACAGCGGCGGCACCCAGGCACAGGTTCTCGATGAAGCGCATGATGCGCTGGCGGTTCTCGGTGGAGACACCCTCGCGGGCGGCGAAGAACTTGTTGCAGATCTCGCCGATGGTCTCGCCGTTCCGGCCCACCACCGTATCGCTGTGGAAGTCCTTCTGAGAGGGCATGGTGACCATCAGGCCGCCGGCAATGTCCTCCGCCAGGCGGACGATCTCATAGGGGAAGCGGGTGACGTTCTGCTTGCAGACGTTGGCCAGCAGCAGGTCGATCTGATAGTTGCCCGCCTTGGTCTTGAAGCCCTGGGCGGAGCAGGCGATGCCGCAGCAGAACAGGGTCTCGTTCAGGTGGGTCATCTCGATCAGCTTGTCCTTGACAGCGGAGGCCTTCTCCACGCCGTTGTACTCAGCGGCCAGAGCGGCGGCGCCGATCAGGGTGTCGCCCACGCCGACCTTGCAGCCGCCGTAGGACTGGCGGTGATAACCGGCGAAGCGCTCCACGATCATGCCGGCGAACTCATACTCGCCGTTGAGGAAGATGTACTCGTTGGGGATGAACACGTGGTCCAGAACGACCAGGGCCTCCTGGCCGCCGAACTTGGCGTTGCCCACGTCGATGGAGGCGTCCTCCTCCAGCTTGCGGGTGTCGCAGGACTGACGGCCGTAGATCATGTACAGACCCTCGGCGTCAGTGGGGCAGGCAAAGCTCACGGCCCAGTCCTTGTCGGCCTCACCCATGGAGATGGTGGGCATGAAGATGTGCCAGTGGGAGTTGATGGAGCCGGTCTGGTGGCACTTGGCACCGCAGACCACAATGCCGTCGGGGCGCCGCTCCACGACATGCACGTACATGTCGGGATCAGCCTGCTGGCTGGGAGCCTTGGACCGGTCACCCTTGGGGTCGGTCATGGCGCCGTCCACGGTCAGGTCGTTGTCCTGGACCATGGTCAGGAACTTCTTGAAGTTCTCATGATAGTGGGTGCCGTACTTCTCGTCAATCTCGTAGGTGCTGGAGAACACGGCGTTGAAGGCATCCATGCCCACGCAGCGCTGGAAGCAGGAAGCGGTCTTCTGGCCAAGCAAACGCTGCATCTTCACCTTGTTCATCAGGTCCTCGGTGGACTGGTGCAGGTGGGTGAAGCGGTTGATGGTGTGGCCGGTCAGGCTGGACTTCACGGTCATCAGGTCCGCGTACTGGGGGTCCTGAGCCAGGGCATAGGTCATGGCGACGCAGTTGATGGAGGGACGGATCATGGGGTGATCCACCCAGTTCTCGATCTTCTCGCCGAACATGTACACCCGGGTGTTCAGCTTGCGCAGGCTGTCAATGTATTCCTGTGCGGTCATTAATGCCATTTTCTTTTTTCCTCCTCGGTGGTTTTGGGTTTGGATTTAGTCGTTGGCCAGACCCATCAGCTCATCACGGAAGATACGCTCGTCCATGAGCTTCAGGTCCTCGGCGATCTTGGGCATGAACTCCATCTGATCCAGAACCTGAGTCTGGAGGTCAATGCCGGGGGCAATCTCAATCAGGGTCACGCCCTCGGGACGCAGCTCGAACACGGCGCGCTCGGTGACGTACAGCACGGGCTGGTGCACCTTGTTGGCGTAGACGCCGGAGAAGGTGATGTGCTCCACCTGCTTGACGAACTTCTTCTTGGCACCCTCCTGGGTGATGATCAGCTTGCCGTCCTTGCACTCGGTCTTCAGGCCCTTGGCGGTGAAGGTACCGCAGTAGACGACCTTCTTGGCGTTCTGGGTGATATCGATGAAGCCGCCGGCGCCGGCCAGACGGGTACCGAACTTGGACACATTCAGGTCGCCGTTGGGAGCGGTCTCAGCCAGACCCAGGAAGGCCACATCCAGGCCGCCGCCCTGATAGAAGTCGAACTGGACGTTGTGGTCCAGGATGGCCATGGCATTGGCGGAGGCGCCGAACTGAGTGCCGCCGTAAGGCACGCCTGCGATGCCGCCGGCCTCCACGGTCAGGATCAGCTTGTCGGAGATTCCCTCCTCAGCGGCCACGTTGGCGATCTTCTCGGGAGCGCCGGTGCCCAGGTTGACGATGGCGTCCTGGGGCAGCTCCATGGCCGCGCGGCGGGCCAGAATCTTCTTGGCGTCCAGGGGGATGGGGGGGATGGCGTCCACGGGGATGCGGAACTCGCCGGTCAGGGCGCCGTCATAGGGCATGCCCAGGCACTGCATGTTGTCCTCCACAGATCCTACCACAATGGCATCCACATAGATACCGGGAATTTTCACCAGCTTGGGGTCCAGAGAGCCGCCCTGGACGATCTTCTCGACCTGGACGATGACCTTGCCGCCGGAGTTCTTGGTGGCCTGGGCCTGGGCAGTGACGTCCAGGGGGCCGATCTCACGATGGACGGTGCAGTTGCCGTACTCGTCGGCGTAGCTGGCGCGGATCAGGCAGACATCGATGGGAATGGGCTTATACAGCAGCCGCTCCTCGCCCTCGATGTTCACCAGCTTCACCAGGTCCTCCTTGGTGCACTCGTTCAGCTTGCCGCCGCCGTTGCGGGGGTCCACGAAGGTGTACAGGCCCACGTGGGTGATGGTGCCGATGTTGTGAGCGGCGATATCGCGGTACATGTGGGTGATGACACCCTGGGGCAGGTTATAGGCCTCCAGCTTGTTGGCCAGAGCCAACTCGCCCAGCTTGGCGGCGCGGTCCCAGTGGCCGCCGACCACGCGCTTGCACATGCCCTCGTGGCCGAAGTGGTCGCCGCCGGTGCCGTCCCGGTGGCCCTGACCGGCCGCGAAGAACAGCGTCAGGTCCCGGGGATGGCCGGTTTCCACAAAGCGCTGCTCCAGAGCCTTTGTCAGGGCCTCGGGGCAGGCGCAGCTGACGAAGCCGCCGGTGGAGACGGTGTCGCCGTCCTTGACCATCAATGCCGCTTCTTCAGCGGTAATCACACGAACTTTCTTCATGTCTCTTGATCCCTCTTTAAATCTGAATTTTCAAGTCTCTTACTTGTTCTGGAAGTTCTTCTCCTTGCGCTTCTCCAGGAAGGCGCCCATGCCCTCCTTCTGGTCGGCGGTGGCGTAGCACATGGCGAACAGCTCGTTCTCCAGAGCGATGCCGTCGTCGATGTCCATCTGCATGCCGCGGTCGATGCAGGCCTTGGAGTACTTCACAGCGATGGGAGCGTTGGCGGCAAAGGACTTGGCCATGGCAATAGCGCCGTTCAGCAGCTCCTCGGGGGGATACACAGCGTTGGCCAGGCCGATCTCCTTGGCCTCCTCAGCGCCGATGGTCTTGCCGGAGAAGATCAGCTCCTTGGCCTTGGCGATGCCCACGCGGCGGGGCAGACGCTGGGTGCCGGAGAAGCCGGGGGTGATGCCCAGGCCCACCTCGGGCTGGCCGAACTTGGCGCCGCCCTTGCCCTCAGCGTTGGGGCCGGCAGCCAGGATGATGTCGCAGCTCATAGCCAGCTCGCAGCCGCCGCCCAGAGCGAAACCGTTGACCGCGGCGATGGTGGGGATCTCCAGCTTCTCAATGCGGCGCATCAGAGCGCTGCCGCGCTGGCCCCACTTGCGGCCGGCGGCCACGTCCATGGGATACTGCTCGCCGATGTCGGCGCCGGCTACGAAGGAGCGGCCCTCGCCGGTCAGGATGAAGGCACGCAGCTCAGTGTCCTTCTCGACCTCAGAGATCAGCTGCTCCAGCTCAGAAATAACGGTGGAATTCAAAGCGTTCAGGGCTTCGGGACGATTGATGGTGGCAATGCCGATATTGCCGTTCTTCTCGTAACGAATGGTCTGATACATGATAAGTTCCTCCTCTAAATATTAAATAGCAGTGATACGTGCTCCCTGAAATCCGTGCGCGGGACTCCAGACGTATCTCTTCTTTGCTGCCTAATATAAATAGCAAGGTTTGTGCCAATTTCAAAACTCCCATATCTCCCGTCAGCACCCTTCTTTTTGTCCGTGTTGCACATAATAGATTCCCTTATTTTGTGCATTAAGTCTACGACACTTGGTACATTTTTCCTATCTATTCAAAAATGAATAATCCGAAATTTTTTTCTGTAAACCGGGGGTCGGATTTGCTTTTGTGCGAAGGCGATAATTTTTAAGGCAAATTTCTGTTAAATGCGACCGCTTTTTTTCGCGCCCTTCCCTTCCTATTCATTTTTGAATATGGTATACTCAAAAATGAATAGAAAACATCGGTGCTTCACCGATTCAAAAAGGCGGGTGAAAATTTTGTCACAGTCTACAAATTTCGGGCTCTTTGATGACGATATCAATCTGAAGGGCCTCTTCGACATCATCAGCCCGGAAAACAATCTGGTCCTGGCTGATGACATGATGCTCTCCGACGCCCAGGGCATCATCCTCCGGGTCAGCGAGACCTACGAAAAAAACTTTGGATTCGCCCACGACTCCATTGTCGGCAAATCCGCGTTTGATCTGGAAGCGGACGGCACCTTTTCCCCCTGCATCACAGCGGAGGTCATTCGGCAGAAGAAAAAGATCACCACCACCCAGACCATCAACCGTGTCCACAAAAACGTCATGACCGTGGGCATCCCCCTGTTTGACGACCGGGGCGAGCTCAAATACGCCGTGTGCTTCAACACAGTGTCCATGGAACAGATCAACACCATTCACCGGAACTACCAGCATCTCCAGGACTCCCTGGCCCATTTCTCCGAGGAGATCGCGGAGCTGCGCACCCGGGCCACGTCCACCAATCTGATCTTCAAGAGCGCCTCCATGCAGCGCCTGTGGACCCTGATGCAAAACACCGCCAACACCAAGGCCAACATCCTCATCACCGGTGAGACCGGCGTGGGCAAGAGCGCCATCGCCAAGAACATCCACGCCATGAGCAACCGCGCTGACGGCCCCTTCATCGAGGTCAACTGCGCGGTCCTCCATGAAAACCTCATCGAATCCGAGCTGTTCGGCTACGAGAAGGGCGCGTTCACCGGCGCCTCCTCCTCCGGCAAGATCGGCAAGATCGAGCTCTCCAACCACGGCACCCTGTTTCTGGATGAGATCGGCGAGCTGCCTCCCCACATCCAGTCCAAGCTGCTGCAGCTGATCCAGGAGAAGACCATTGAGCGCCTGTCGGGCACCAAGAAGATTGAACTGGACTTCCGTCTGATCGTGGCCACCAACCGCAATCTGGAGGAGGAGGTCCAGCGGGGCCTGTTCCGCTCCGACCTCTTCTACCGCCTGAACGTCATCCGCATCCATATCCCTCCCCTGCGTCAGCGGCAGGAGGACATCTATCCGCTGGCCTATCAGTTCCTGACCCGGTTCTGCGGGGAGTATGGCAAGACGCTGACCTTCAGCCCCCGTTTTCTGACATTTCTGGAGCAGTACGACTGGCCCGGCAATGTGCGGCAGCTGGAAAATCTCATCGAGCGCATGGTCATCACGGTCCAGGACCCCATCATCGATATGACCCACCTGCCGGTGGAATACACGGGCGAAGCCGTCCCGCCGGCGGAGCTGCTGGCCCAGAGCGGCACACTGGCCCAGCGGATGGACGCCTATGAGCGGCAGATCATCCAGGACTCCTACCGCCGCTGCGGCACCACCGTGGCCGTGGCGAAGGAGCTTGGGATCTCCCAGGCCACCGCGGCCCGTAAAATCGCCAAATACGTTGCCGCCGGCGACAGGAACTGAAAGGAGGCGGCTTATGAGTCTCGTCTCATTGAAAACAGAACTGCGGCAGGAACTGAAGCTGACGCCTCAGTTGCTGCAATCCATGGAAGTCCTGCAAATGAATTCCCAGGAGCTGCTGGAATATCTGGGCCGCGCCACGGAGGAAAACCCCCTGTTGGAGCAGGAGGACAACGCCTCCCTCCGCAGCGCCTATGAGGAACTGCGGCAGAAGGCCAGCTGGATCGACGGCGGTGTCTATGGCTCCACCTTTACCCACGAGGAAAACGGTCTGCCGGAGCGGGGGGCCATGGACCGGGAGACGGAGAGTCTCTCCGCCTTCCTGTGTGATCAGCTGGACCGGAAGCATCTGCCCAAGCCCTTGCTGGCCCTGTCCAAATACATCGCCGAGCTGGTGGACGAGGACGGCTATCTGACCCAGGAGGACCTGGATGGTCTCCTGGAGATGAACATCCCGGATGCCCTGATTGCCCAGGCGCTGGGGGCCGTCCAGAGTCTGGACCCTGCCGGTGTGGGAGCCCGGAACCTGCAGGAATGCCTGCTTTTGCAGTTGGCCCGCTGTGGGGACGCCTCTCCCGCCGTGATGGACATTGTCGCCCGGTTCCTGCCGGAGCTGGGCCGGAAGCACTACGGGCCCATCTCCCGGGAGCTGGGCCTGACGGTGGAGGAAATCCAGGCCGCCGAAAAAGTCATCGCCGCTCTGGAGCCCCATCCGGGGCAGGCCTTTCAGCCCGTCGAACCCACGGTGTATGTACGTCCCGACATCTTCATTGTGGAGCTGGACGGCGAGTGGAAAGCCGTCCTGAACGAGTACTATCTGCCCCGCGTCTCCATCAGCGACTACTATGCCCGCCTGCTGAAGGAGTCCGACGAAAAGGAGACCCGGGAGTATCTACGGCAGAAAATGCAGCAGGCCAAATGGCTTCTGAACAGTCTGGAGCGCCGGGGCAGCACGCTTCGCCGCTGTGCCGACGCCATTTTAGACGCCCAGCTGCCCTTTTTCTCCGGTGAGACTTCGGAGCTCTCCCCCATGAGTCTGTCCTCTTTGGCGGAGGTGCTGGAGCTCCACCCCTCGACCATTTCCCGGGCCACCCGGGGAAAATATCTCCAGTGCCGCCAGGGCACCTATCCCCTTCGGTACTTTTTCAGCCACGCGGTAGGATTGCAGGGTCCCTCTCAGCAGGCTGTCAAGCAAAAGCTTCTGCTGCTGGTCAAGGGGGAGGACCCCAATCATCCCCTCAGCGACCAGAAGCTCTGTGAGCTGCTGTCGAAGGATGGCATCCAGGTGGCCCGCCGCACCGTGGCCAAATACCGTCTGGAGCTGGGCATCGGCTCCTCCACCGCCCGCAAGCAGCGTTAAAAAAGGAACTCCCCGTGCAGGGAGTTCCTTTTTTCATGCAAAGGTGATCACGGTGCCGGTCTTTCCGTCCAGGGCGTCCAGGCACTTGTCCAGGCTGGTGATGATGGCCTTTCTGCCGGGGTTGTTCCGGACGAATTTCATGGCCGCCTCCACTTTCGGCAGCATGCTGCCCACGCCGAACTGGCCCTCCTCCGCATAGCGGGCGGCCTCGGCCAGGTTCAGGTGTCCCAGGTCCTCCTGGTCCGGCTTGCCGAAGCGGATGGCCACCTTTTCCACCTCGGTGAGGATCAACAGTGCGTCGGCGTCCACCTGCTCCGCCAGGAGCTCCGCGGCGAAGTCCTTGTCGATGACCGCCGCCACGCCCTCCAGGCGGCCGTCCGGATTCTCCACCACCGGCACGCCGCCTCCGCCGCAGGTGATGACGATGGCGTGGTCCCACAGCAGCCGGACGGCGCCGATCTCCACGATCTTCTGGGGCAGCGGCGAGGGCACCACCCGCCGCCAGCCCCGGCCGGCGTCCTCCCGCATGACGTAGCCCTTCTCCTGCTCCAGCTTCCCGGCCTCCTCCGCCGTGTAGAACGGGCCGATGGGCTTGGTGGGATTCCGGAAGGCCGGGTCCCTGCGGTCCACGATGACCTGCGTGGTGAGGGATACCACCGGATAGTTCCTGTTCCGGGCGTTGAGGGCGTATTTCAGGGCCTGCTGGATGTGGTAGCCGATATAGCCCTGGCTCATGGCGCCGCAGACGTCAAAGGGCATGGGCGGCACCGTGTCCTTCGCCGTCTCGCTGGCCAGCAGGATGCGGCCCACCTGGGGGCCGTTGCCGTGGACCACCGCCATCTCATACCCCCGGCGGCTGATCTCCGCGATCTGCTCACAGGTCTTCTTCACGACTTCCAGCTGAGCCTCGGCGGTAGGCTCTGTATCTCCGGACTGCAGGGCGTTGCCGCCCAGTGCGATCACGATTCTCTCCGACATGTGTAAAAACTTCCTTTCCCACGTTTGCTCTCAGTTTGTGTGAAAGGCGAAAATCTATGCACGCTATCCGGCTCTACGGCGGCAAAAAAATCAAGGGCCGGGGGCTCCGGTCCTTGATCGCGTCTCATATGAATCATCCCAGCATGTCCGCCAGCGCTTTGAGCGCCTCCGCCTCGTCGGGTCCTTCGGCGGTCAGCGTGACCTGCGAGCCCTCAGCGGGCTGTAGGGACAAAAAGCCCAGCAGGCTTTTCGCGTTCACGCTGTTGTCTCCCTGCGCAACAGATATCTGGCTCTTGAACGAATTGGCTTTTTGAATGAAGAACGTAGCAACATGGTTCAGCTGATGCTCGGCGATGGTTACAGTTACGGTTTGTGTCTGCAAAGTCCTCACCTGATTCCTTAAGAATATTATCCCAAGTATAACACACTCTTCCAGATATTGCTAGCATTATTAAAAAAGTGGTGATAAATTTCCTCCTGTCCCGCGTGAGAATCCAGCTTTTGCGATTCTGTATCCCAACGGGGTAAAACGCCGGCAAAACCAGGCCAGCTGTCAAGAGAAATACGGGTGCGCATAGGGCCCCGGCTCCGGGCCGCAATAGAGGCCGTAGGCGTCGCAAATCCAATAAGTCCCGTTGATATTGACCCGGCACCACTGGTGGGAGTACTGGTTCTCGTTAACATGCTCATAGGGAATGCCGAGGATATTCAGGCACAATCCGGTGGCCCGGGCGCAGCCGGCGCAGGACGCCGTACCCAGGACAAAATACCCATAGGGGTCATTGTAATGGGGATCCGACATGGAGTAGCTCATGCCGCTGTCGAACAAGCGGCGCAGCTCCGTGGCAATCCCGCAGAGCTGCTCCTCCCTGCTGAGCTTCGCGTAGGGCGTCACCAGCTCCACCGCGATGTCGTAGGCCTGTTTCAGCTCGGCGTCGGTGGCGTTTTTCCGAAGGCTCTTCAAATTGGCCAGCTGGTTCACGGGGACCGGCTCAAAGGGCGGCTGCTTCAGGGTGATCTGTTTGCGCAGAGAGGCGTCCGCCATGCGGCCGATAATGGCCGCCGCCGCGCCCCGGGTGATGTTGCTGAACGGTGTGAAGGTGCCCTTGGCATCGTTACCGGTCAGGACACCCGCGCGATACAGGCGGTACACCGCGTCATAGTAGTTGGACCCGGAGGGCACATCTGGAATGGCGCCGTCCTCGATGCTGCTGATCTCCGGCAGCGCCTCGTCCGGCAAGGCGGCCCCCAGGATCATGGCAAAGCCGGCCCGGCTGACAGCGCTGTTGTAGCTGTTGTATTCCCTGGTGATGATGCCGTATTGCAGTGCGTACGCCACATAGAACTGATACCAGGGGTCCCCGGTCTCAAATGCGGCGTTGTGACCATAGTAGAGGTTGTGCAGGCGGCAGGCCATGACGATGGTCTGGGCGATGGTCAGATTGCCGTCCGTATCAAAATAGGAGCTGGTCTTCCCGCCCATGATCCCGTATTCGTAAGCGGTCCGCACATTCGCTGCGCACCAGCTCGTGGCGGGAACGTCCGTAAACTGTCCTTCCACATAGGTATTGACCTTTTTGAAATTGGATCGGCCGGCCGCGGAAGCCGGGACGCAAAGGGCGGCAAGCATAACCGCAGCCAGAAGCAGTGAAGTGATTTTTTTCATAGAGCGCCTCCTCTTGCCCAGTATTTTCCATAACATTCCTGGGTTTGTCAAATCATCCACCCCGATCCCATGGCAGGCGGCTGGCCTGATAAGCCACTCAACCGCCTGCCAACACCGTCGGGTGCGCTATTCAGCGTTCGGCGGTCCTGATTTTAGCCATCCCTGGTACTGTCAGTCTGGCAGGCGATCATTGCGCCTATGCCAATACGTTGTTCTCCGGTGAAACATACAATATGGGGATTTCAAATGTTCCAGCCGGAAATTCGCCGGTTGCGAAGGCAGGGGGGCATCATGCCTATTTGGCCCCACCGGTGGTTTTGATCTGGTCCTGGCTCTCCCCATCATCAGGGGCAAAGCCAAGGCGAGAGGAGATGGTGGCGGCCGCCTCTTTTAATGCAGGATAAATCTCAGCGTGAATGCGTTGGTCACACATATCATCAAGTCTGCCAAACACGCTCATTGCCGCAGCAATATTGCCAGAATAATCACGTAACGGCATCGAGATGCACCGCAGTCCCAACTCACACTCTTGTTCATCCATGCCAAAGCCTTGCTGCCGAACCTTTGTTAATTCCTCGCGCAATATATCAGGTTCGATGATCGTGTGTTCTGTATATTTGGTTAGGCCTTTATTTTCCATATATTCCTTTAACTGGAGGTCCGTGTATTGAGAGAGCAGGACTTTTCCGGAACCAGTTGCATGGAGCGGAGCCTTTTTTCCAATGCGCTGCAGTGTGGGAGAATTGGGGTTATCAATACAGTCCAGATACATGCACTCGTCGTTTTGATTCACCACAAGGCATACGCCAAGTGACAGCGTATTTGCCAGACTATTGATAAAAGGAGTTGTAATATTGCGTAAGCTGAGGAATGAATTTAAGTTTTCACTTAAACGGCAGACCCGCCATGTTAACGCATATCGTGATGTCTCTGTATCCTGATATATATATTTCGCATCTTGGAGAGCGTACAGATAACGTAAAACCGTGGCCTGCGTCATGTTTACCTTTTTGGCCAAATCCTGTACGCGCATAGGAGTACGCTGTTCTGCAAGGCATTCCATAATTTGAAGCAGCTTGATGGATGATTGGTTCGTCTGCCGTTCTGTGGGCTTTGAAACGTTCATTCTACCATTCCTCTTTTGGAGATTTTACATTTTATAACTTCTTACATTATATATTAAATGAATCTCCCCAAATGTCAACGGAGATTCAAAAAATATATTCTTTAATTTTGATAATCAAAATTAAAGAATATATTTCAATAAAATAAATCTAAATAAGAAATTATATATTGGCTTTCGAACATACGTAGTGTATAGTTTGAACTACAAAACAACGGTTGTTTTGTCAGAAAACTATAAGACAGGAAGGCGCTATTATGGTTGAGAGGAAAAAGTATTGTGTAAATGGCGAATGGAGAGAATCCAAAACCGATAAGTGGATGCCCGTAACGGATTCCAGCACCGGCGAACTGCTTGCGGAGGTCCCCTGCTGCACGGTAGACGAAGTGGAATCCGCCATCGCTGCCGCAGAAGCCGCTTTCCCCGCATGGTCTCAAATGTCGATCAGCAAACGGACCCAGATGATGTTTAAGTGGAGAGATATCCTGGTGAACCACCTGGACGAGTTAACGCTCCTCTGCTCCAAGGAACTGGGAAAAAGCCTTTCCGAAGCCCGCGGTGATGTGCTGAAGGCTATTGAGCCCACGGAGCTGTCCTGTGCAACGCCGTTCATCTCTCAGGGCAGTGCCTCTTTGCAGGTCACCTCCGGCTTTGACACCGCTACATACCGGGTTCCTCTGGGCGTTGTGGCAGGTATTGTGCCCTTCAATTTCCCCGCCATGATCCCCTGGGGGTGGATGGTTCCTCTGGCTATCGCAACAGGCAATACCGTGGTGCTGAAAGCTGCCAGCCTGACCCCCCTGACCTCCATGCGCATTTTGGAGCTGTTCTATACGGAGGGCGGTTTCCCCAAGGGTGTGGTGAATCTGGTCACCTGCAGCCGTAACGAAGCCGAGATTTTCCTGACGGATCCTCGTGTCAAGGCGGTTACTTTTGTAGGCACCACCGGCGTGGGCAAGCACATTTACTCTGTGGCTTCTGCCAACGGCAAGCGTGTGCAGGCCCAGTGCGAGGCGAAGAATCACGCTCTGGTTCTGGAAGACTGCGACTTGGAGAGCGCCACCAACGCCATCATCAATTCCACCTATGGCTGCGCCGGTATGCGCTGTATGGCCCTGCCCGTGGTCGTGGTGCAGGAGAGCATCGCGGACAAGTTTGTGGCTCTTCTGAAAGAGAAAGCCATGGCGCTGAAAGTGGGATGCGCTTATGATCCCGAAACCGTGCTGGGCCCCGTCGTCTCCGCCGCGCACAAAGAAAAGGTCTGCAAATGGATTCAGAAGGGCATTGATGAAGGCGCCCAGCTGATTCTGGATGGCCGCGACGTGAAGGTCCCCGGCTACGAGAACGTCTATTTTGTCGGTCCTACGATTTTTGACCATGTGAAACCCGGCATGACCATTGGCGACCGTGAGATTTTCGGCCCTGTCACGCTCATCAAGCGGGTCAAGACCTTTGAAGAGGGCCTGGCCCTGATGAATGCCAATCCCTTTGCCAACGGTTCTGTGGTTTTTACCCAGAGCGGCTATTATGCGCGCCAGTTTGAGCTGCTGACCGACGGCGGCATGGTGGGCATCAACGTAGGCATTCCCGTTCCTTCCGCATACTTCCCCTTCTCCGGAAACAAGGAGTCCTTCTATGGCGACCAGCATGTTCTGGGCCTGGACGGCGTCCGCTTCTATACGAGAGCCAAGACCGTCACCAAGCACTGGTATGACGAAAACTCTCACAAGAAAGCCATGGATACCTGGGAGGGCACTGTGGAGCGCATCTGACTATTTTCACCAGCATCTTGAAAGAGTCCAGTATACACGCTCATACACTTTGCAGCCATCTTAGCCGCGGGAGAAATTGGCCTGCACAAAAGCATCGCCCGCGGACATGATCATCAGATTTATGACAAGGCGCTGTTTGAGGAAGCCGCGAAACGCAGCGGAATCCATCCGGAGCATTTTGCGCAGGCTGAGCAGCAGCGGGGCCGTCTTTTTGCATACCTGTTCCAGAACAATGCCGCCGGATCCTTCGAGCTGTCCCTGGAGGACAAAATCTTCCTGGAGCAGGCAAAAACCATTCAGAAGCTGGCACAGGAAGGGCCGTGTATTCTGGTGGGTCGGGGGGCGAACCACATTTTGGAAAAGCGCGGAGATGTGCTGAACATCTTTCTTTACGCGCCGCGTGATATGCGGCTCAAACGCATCACCCAAGTGTACCATGTCCCGGAGGAGCAGGCTGAAAAGGCCTTGCGTGATACGGATAGGGACCGGGCGGCTTACTTAAAAACGTATACAGGCCAGGTCTTCGGTCAGGCGGAAAACTACCACCTGTGTCTGGACAGCGGAACACTGGGTATTGAAAACACTGTCAAAATCATTGAGGCGGTCTACAAAACGCTGTAAGCAGAATCACGCCGAATGAGCAGGACATCCATGCTTCGCAGGGCAGCTGTAATATTGGTCCGCCCGCCGCGTTTGGTGCTGGTTCCAATGGTGTTCTGGCTGGAAAGCTCTCTTCGGGCAAGTTCTATGCCCGGAGTGAGGTTGCCAGAGCGATGAAGGCCGCCCGCGAAGCGGGAGAAATTACCCAGAACAAATTTGAGCCACGGCTTGCGTTCATGTACATCAAAACCACCGGTTCAACCGGTGGTTTTGATGTATTCCCCACTCTTTGGAATCGCCGAAACGCAACATTGGAGATTGGGGGGCAGATCCGTCGGGGCCGCAAACCGCAACGCCGGCTTTTCCGTGTTTTCCCGGCGGTCAGGCGGGGGCATTGGGGGCCGGGTTTTGCCGGGCGGGCCGCATCTCGCCTCCGTTCTCCTTTCCGTTCCCACGGGGCTTGCCGCCGCCCATGCCGCCCATACCGCCGGTGCCGGACTCTGAGCCGTCGTTGGTGGTAATGTCTCCGCCGTTGTTGGTGTATGTTCCGTTGGTGTCGATGGCCGTGTTGCCATTCCCGTTGCAGGTGAGGTCCAGCGTACCGCCATTCACCGTCAGGGTTCCGTTGGAATCGATGCTGTCGCCGTCGGACACGATGGTGATGGCGCCGCCGTTGATGATGACAAAGCAGTTTTCATCAGCGGCGAACTGGTTCTGTCTCCCGAAGCCGAAATCCGTACCGGAGCTGTCAGCTCCACCGGCGGCATTAATGCCGTCATCATGGGCGGTGATGTCCAGCGTGCCACTGTCGATGGTAACAGACTGGCCCTCCACGCCTTCGTAGCAGTAAGGAATGGAAAAGCTCCCCCCTCGGATCGTCACCGCACTGTCGGCGTGGATACCGTCGTCGCCAGTGCGGATAGTCCACTCTCCACCGGCAATGGTCACGTCTCCGCCGCTGTGAACGCCGTCGTCAGCGGTATCCAGCGTAAATGTGCCGCCGTTGATCGTCAAGGAGCCGTCTGCCTTGATGCCCTTGCAGCTCTCCGTATCCTCGGTAGTATCTGTGCTGTCAGTATTTTCGCTGTCAGGCGGCATTCCGCCGCCTGAAAAATTCTGAAAACCGCCGGGGCGCTGCATGGTGTCCCCGGCCTTCATCGTTGCGCTGGCACTGCCGCCTCCGGTGGTCAGGGTGTAACTGCCGCCGTCGATCTGCAGAGAGCTGCTGGCGCTGATGGCATCCCCCTGGGCGTCGACGGTAAAGCTGCCGTCCGCGATGTAGAGAAAGCCCTTGGAGGCGTCGTCGGCGTTTTCGGCGTGGATGCCGTCCTTGCCGGAGGTGATGGTGAAGCTCCCCCCGGCGATTGCCACGCTGTCCTTGCCGGTGAGGCCATGTTTGGCGGCGGTGACGGTGTAGGCGCCGCCGGTGACGGTCAGTTCATCCTTGGAGACGACGCCGTGGCCCGCGGGGCTGGTCACCGTCAGGCTGCCGGTGCCATTCAGGGTCAGGTCCGTCTTGGAGAAGACCGCCCCGTCGATATTGTTGTCGTCAATGGCGGTGAAGGTCCCGCCGTTGGCCAGGGCGTTCTCTGTGCCCGCCGCCAGCGTGACGAACACCTTATCCGCTTCCAGGCAGTAGATGGCGGCGGAGGAAGCGCTGGTGATGTTCGCGCCGTCAAGGACGATCTGCACCTTATCCTCACTGTGGGCGTTCACGACAATCTGTCCGTCGGTGAGGGTGCCGGAAAAGAGATAGACGCCCTCATCCAGCAGGGTGATCCTGCCGCCGTCAATGGACACGGCGTCCGAGTCGCAGGCGGCGGTATCGCCGCTGAGCCGGACGGTCACGGCGGCTCCATCGTAGCTCTGGCTCATATCCCGGTCGCTGAACAGGGCACTGGCATCGATGGTCTGAACGGTGATTGCGGCGGCACTGTCCGTCTCGCTGCTCTCGGAGGCGGTGGCGGCAGGAGAGGTCTCCCTGCCGCCGCAGCCGGACAGCACCATGGCTGCGCAGAGCATCACCGGCAGGATGGCCTGTTTGGTACGTTTTTCCATCTTGATCTCACTCCTTCACTCAAAGTCCCGCCGCCGCGGTCTCCTGACAGGACATGGATATCTCCAGGTTCCCGTTCCGGCGGCGCAGTTCGTCGATGAGCGCCTTTTCCTTGGCGGGGTCCCGCAGGGTCAGGTCGTAGGTCAGCTTGAAAAGGCTGCCCATGTTGGTGGTCTTCACCTGCCTGAGGGTATAGCTGGCGGCGTACTCTTTCAAAACCGGGTCAAAGACGCCGGTGTAATCCAGATTCTCCGGGATGGTGATGTGCAGGGTCTTATACCGGCCCTTCTCCCCCAGACGCAGCGCGGTATAGAGCATGGTAACGCCGCCCAGGATCAGGGAGAACAGCGCCGCGTAGCCCAGATACCCCATACCGGCGATGAGCCCCGCGCCCATGGCAATGAAGATGGCACCGATCTCCCGGGCGGAGCCGGGCGCTGACCGAAACCGCACCAGACTGAAGGCGCCAGCCACCGCCACGCCGGCCCCCACATTGCCGTTGACCATCATGATGACCACACAGACGACGGCTGGCAGAAGGGCCAGGGTGACGGCGAAGCTGCCGCTGCTTCTGGCCCGCCACATAGTCATGGCACATAGCAGCAGGCCGATGAGCAGGGAGGTCCCCACGCACAGCAAAAAATCGGAGGGGGAGATGACGGCCGTCAGTTCGGTGTCAAATACCCCCTTGAACAGGGAATCAAGCATATTGACGCACTCCTTTTCGTTCTGTCAGAAAGATATCCTGATAGGCAGTCCCGTATTTGGAAAACGAGGTCTTGTAAATCTTCTGCTGGGACAGGACGCGGACCATCCACAGCGGCAGCGCGCCGGAGGCCTTCAGCTCCATCAGCACCTGGTCAGGCTTCAGAAGCGGCGTGCCCCAGGCGTCGGAGTCCAGGGTCAGCTCCGTCCGGCGGTAGCGGATGTTCTCGTCAAACGTCACCCGGAAATCGCCGCCGTCCCGCTCAAAAAACGCCTCCCGCTCATAGGACAAAAACACCGCCGGCGCCAGCTCCCGGTAGAAATCCAGCACATAGGCGATCTCCCGGCCGATCTGGCTGTCCGGCAGGTGCATCTTCCCGCTCAGGCAGGCCTCCGCCTGGGCCTGGGGCAGGGAAATGCGCCGCTTGTAGACCACGTCCCGGTACTTCTTTTTCAGCTCCACGAACACCGGGTCCCCCGCAGCGGCGGGTCCGTAGCCCCGGACCCGGAGCTTCTCCTTGTACACCGGCTTTTCCAGACTCTCCCGGATCAGCCGGAAATTCGGCGTGTCATAATAGATGTTGCGGATGGAGCTGTGTCCATACTCATCCATGGACATATAGGGTTCCATGGCCCGCAGGACAGCATCCCTCTGGCGGCGGTCCATCAGGTACTTGATCTCATACCGCTGGAACACCATCTGATTTCCCACAGCGATCTGCTCCTTTCCTTCTGGGATTGTAAAATCAGTGTAAAGTCCGAACCATAACTGGACTTTAAAGAACGCAAAATTTCCGCCGTGAGCGGCTGACACCAGACCGGGAACTGTGGTATCCTTTTTAATGATAATTAAGGTATCTTCCGTATACTGGTGTCAAAACAACAACTATGGAGGTGCGGTGATGCGGATCTTGCTTGCGGAGGACGAGCGGTCTCTGTCCCGGGCGGTGATTGCCCTGCTGGAAAAAAACAACTATTCCGCCGACGCCGTCTATGACGGTGCGGAGGCACTGGAATGCCTTGCCGCTGAAAATTACGACGCGGTGATCCTGGATATCATGATGCCGAAGATGGACGGCCTGACGGTGCTGCGGAAGCTGCGGGAGGGCGGCAGCCAGATTCCGGTGCTGCTGCTCACGGCCAAATCCGAGGTGGAGGACAAGGTGCGAGGGCTGGACACCGGGGCCAACGACTACCTGACCAAGCCCTTTGCCACGGCGGAGCTGCTGGCCCGCATCCGGGCCATGACCAGAAACCAGACCGCCCAAGCCGGCAGCCGCCTCTCCTTCGGAAACGTCACCCTGGACCAGACCACCTTTGAGCTCTCCGCTCCCGGCGGCAGCTTCCGGCTGGCCAACCGGGAGTATCAGATGATCGAGCTGCTGATGCGCAACCCCGGGCAGGTGATCCCCACGGAGCGCTTCCTCGAAAAAATCTGGGGCTACGACAGCGATGTGGAAGTCAATGTGGTCTGGGTGTATATCTCCTACCTGCGGAAAAAGCTGGCGGCCCTGGAGGCGGACATTCAGATCAAGGCCACCCGCAACACGGGCTATTCTCTGGAGGAAGTGAAATGATCAAAAAGCTGCGGCTCAAGTTCATCGCCGCGTCCATGCTGTCCCTGGCTCTGGTGCTGCTGGTGATCCTGGGCGGCATCAACGCCATGAGCTATCGCAAGACCGTGTCCGACGCCGACACCATTTTGTCCATTCTGGCGTCCAATCAGGGAATGTTTCCCCAAAGGATGCCCCCGGCGGAAGACGGGTTCTCCCAAAAGGACTCGCCGGCAAACAACGCCATGGATGACGGCCCCTTCCGCAAGCGCGGCTTTTCTGATGAAACGCCCTATGAATCCCGCTTTTTCTCCGTTCTGCTGGATGAAGCGGGGCAGGTGCTCAGCGCCGATACCGGCAAAATCGCCGCGGTGGATGGGGCCACCGCGACGGAATACGCGCAGAAAGTATGGAATTCCGGAAAAAGCAGCGGCTTTTGGAAGGACTACCGCTTTATCCGCAGCGCGGAGGCCGGCGGCGTCCGCGTGATCTTTCTGGACTGTGGGCGGAGTCTCTCCAGTTTTCGTGCGGTGCTGCTGGCCAGTGTCTCCGTCTCCCTGCTGGGGCTTCTGGCGGTGCTGGTGCTGCTGGTGCTCTTCTCCCGCCGGATCGTCACGCCCGTGGCGGAGAGCTATGAAAAGCAGCGGCGGTTCATCACCGACGCGGGCCACGAGATCAAGACCCCTCTCACCATCATCGGCGCCGACGCGGACCTGCTGGAACTGGAGTCCGGGGAAAGTGAATGGCTCTCAGACATCAAACGCCAGATCACGCGGCTGACCGGCCTCACCAACGACCTGATCTATCTCTCCCGGATGGACGAGGAGCGGCCGCAGCTCCAGCGCATCGAATTTCCTCTCTCTGACGTGGTGGAAGAGGTCGTGCAGTCCTTTCAGGGTCCCGCCAAAGCCCAGCAAAAGGAGCTGCGCATAGACATTCAGCCGCTGCTGTCCTTCACCGGAGACGAAAAAGCCATCCGGCAGTTGGTGTCCATCCTGCTGGACAACGCCGTCAAGTATTCCCCGGAGGGCGGCGCCATCTCCGTCAGGCTGGAAAAGGAGGGCCGATCCCTGAAGCTGACCGTCTCCAACGCCACGGTGCAGTCCATGGAACGGGATCAGCTGAACCGCCTGTTTGACCGGTTTTACCGCATGGACCAGTCCCGCAGTTCCTCCACCGGAGGCTATGGCCTGGGGATGTCCATTGCCCAGAGCATTGTTGCCGTCCACAGGGGAAAAATCCGGGCCGACAGTCCCGCGGAAAACCTCCTGACAGTGGTGGTGACGCTGCCGCAGCAATAGGCTCCGGCAGAAGGAGCAGCCCCGCATGGATGGCACACCATGCGGGGCAAATGAGGAAAAAAAGAAGATCAGTATTTAAAGAAGAATCTGTCAGATTTGGCGAGGAAGAGCGGTCACCATGCGGCCAGCTTTCGGCCCAGCTCACGGCAGACTTCCTGCGCGGCCATGTCAGGGGCTTCGTTCACGGTCAGACCGTCCTCCTCGTAGAGATTGGCGTTTGCCGCCTCGCAGCGGGCGCACCAGTCCCGCATCCACTGTCCGTCGCCCCAGCCGTAGGAGCCAAACAACGCGATCCGCTTTCCGCTGAGAGTGCTCTCCAGTCCGGAGAACATGGGCTCGAACTCCGCTTCTTCCAGGGCCTCGCTGCCCATGGCGGGACAGCCGAAGGCCACCGCGCCGAACTCAGAAAAGCGGGCCGCGGAAAACTCGGACGGCCCCATCAGCGCCACCTCAGCGCCGGTCTCTCTGGCGCCCTCCGCGATGCAGTTGGCCATGGTCTCCGTATTGCCGGTGCCGCTCCAGTAAACAATTGCCACTTTATTCATAGTCGTTTCGTTCCTTTCTGACGAATTCAAGAGAGGGATGCCCAGACAGCCCTATGAGGATCAGGTATAGAGCTGTCCGGGCACTCGGGAGGATCGGAAGCGCCTCTTTCCAGGGGCACTTCTGCAATCTGGGCAGAAATACAAGGAGGTATTCCTTCATGGCTTGTGAAGGCCTGTATTTTTGCCATTCCACCAGAGCATTCTGCCTTTCTGCTCTGGATAGCCTGCCGGAGGGTTTGCGGGTCCCCGCAGGCGGTCCGCGGAAGTTAGTTATTACTAACTATCCTTCAAAATCAAACGGGCTGCCCAGTCGCCCGTTTTGGTTAGTGTTCGCTAACCATGTTGATAATATAGCAGGCCCTCCTCGAAATGTCAATCATTTTTTCATTCGCGGCAAGCCAACGCCGCCGGGCTCCCCGCGGGAGCAGTTGATGGGGATACGCCGTTGCGCATTTTGGCAATCGATACGGAGAGCATTTTGATGATGGCGGCAGCGGAGGAAAGTATCTCCTGGCGCGCTTTCTGGAGACGTTATAACCGCCGTGGAGTGGGAATCAGGGAGGTGATCCCCGGGAGATTGCCGCCGCAGCCAGCTTTCGAATGATGTGATTCTCATCCCGCTCCGCGCGCAGCGCCCGGGAGCATCCCCTCCCTGACAGAATGGACAGGTTTTTTATTTGCTGTTCTTTTCGGTGCCTCCTGTTACGCGGTCTCCCGCAGCAAAGCCTCCAAAATCTCCACGGCGGTGACGACCATGATGTCGCAGTGGGCGGTCAGGCCCAGGCGGGCCGCCGTGGTCTCTTCACTGACACCGCAGCGGGCGCGCAGCAGATTGCCGCAGCGGGTATGGCCGAAGGTCTCAAAAAACCGCTGGCGGAACCGCTTTGCCAGATCAAACACCTTTCTCTTGGCCTCCCGGTCCTCTCCCTGCGTATGGGGATACAGCAGCCCCAGCACCAACAAGGCGCCGCTGATGGCGCCGCACAGCTCCTCGTGGCTGCCGCCCACACCGCCGCCGAAGCTTCCGGCAGCGGCGAACAGCTGCTCCGGCTCCCAGCCGGTCAGGTCCGCGAAGGCCCCCGCCACGGACTGGGCGCAGCTGTATCCCTGCTTGTGATATTGATGCGCCAATGCACAGCGGTCCATAGCTCAGCTCTCCTGGTCCTTTTCCATCATGATGTTCAGGATGGTCTTGTCTGTCTCCACCATGCCGGGGGTGCTGACCCGGCCCATGTTGCGGATAGCCTGCTCCGGCGTGGCGCCGCAGATGCCGTCGGTGGACTGGAGGACCACATCGCTCATGGCCAGGTAGGCGCACATCATGGCCGCGTTGGTGGCAGTGGCCAGCTTCAGCGCACAGCCGATCTTTCCGCCGTCGCAGATCATACCGGTGAGGTTGCCGCTCATATTGATGATGGCGTGGCCGATCTGCTCGTCCGTGCCGCCCATGAGCCACACCATGGCGGCAGCGGCGGCGGTGGCAGCGGAGACGCCGCAGCCGCAGGTGGCGGACAGCTTGCCTGTAAAGGACTTGATGTACACATTCAGGGTGTGGGAGAAGGCCAGGGCCTTTTCCAGCATCTCGTTGGAGGACCCCAGATGATGGGCCATCTCCACCACTGGGATGACGGCGGTGATGCCGTGGTTGCCGCTGCCGGCACTGCTCATCACGGCGTAGGGGCAGCCGCTCATGCGGCCCTCGGCGCTGCTGGCTACCCGCATCATGGTGCGGCTGAACAGGTTGTCGCCCATGGCGCCCTCCGTGACCTGCTTTTGCAGGGAGGAGGCGATGCCAATGCCTAGCTGGTGCTCCAGACCGAAGTCCGCCAGTTTTTCGTTCATCTCCATGCCCTCCAGCATGAAGGCAAACTCCTCCTCGGAACACTGGCCCACCACGGCCTTGATCTCTGCCACGGTCATGGGCATCAGTCGGGCGTGGATGTCATCCTGGGTGCTGGCGCTGTAGGGCTTTTCCAGCAGGACTTCGTTGTTGCGCTTGGTGAAGATGATGTTGGAGTGGGTGCCGCGAATCTCGCTGATGCCGATACCGGCTGTGGTGATGACCTCCGCCCGGGCATAGAGCTGGGTCTCGTCGTTTTTGATCATAACAATGACGTGGCGGTCCTCCACCAGGCCGATGGCGCTGGCGGTGACGGTCTCGTCAATGTCCTCCAGCAGTTGGAGACGCTTCTCCGGGTTGCTCAGGCAAGCGCCCAGAGCGGCAGCGTACTTTAAGCCCACCCGGGGGAAGCCGGGGATGCCCACGCTCATGCCGTTTTTGTAGATGCCGGGGTTGACCTCTACCTTGACAGAGACGATGTCGCCCCCGATGGCGTGGTGGGCGTCGGCGGCGGCCAGGGCCACGCACACCGGCTCGGTGCAGCCCAGAGCGGGGACCACCTCCTGGCGCAGCAGTGTCAGCAGTTCTTCTTTCGTAATCATAAAAGCTCCTCCTTTTTATTTTTCAGGCGCTGTGTATATTCATTGCTGATTAAAAAGCAATTTTTATGCCAGTTTCTTTTCTTTGGATTTTCGGATTTTTCCTTGCAAAACGCCGGAAAGCATGATTAAATGGTCGAAGTAAATGGTCAAAAGGAGTGGTCCCGTGGCAACCAAAAAGAAAATCTCCGTCATCGCTCTGGACCCACGGGCGGGCAAGTCCTACGGAGAGGATATTGCCAGTCTGTTTGGGGACGTGGCGGACATCTCCGTCTTTTCCGTGCTGAACGGCAGCGCCGCCGGGGTTCTGGAGCCGGCGGACCTGTTTGTGGCCTCCACCGACGCCTACGGCTCCCCGGAGGAGCTGGCGAAGCACATCCCCCTGGACAGTCAGACTATGGCCATTGAGGTGTCCTTCCGATGGCGGGAGCTGCGGAAGCTGAAGGAGCTGCCCACCGGCAGCAAGGTGCTGTTCGTCAACATCACCCAGACCATGGCCCGGGAGGCCATCGCCCAACTGGAGCAGTTCGGCGTCACCCATGTCCACTGGATTCCCTTCTATCCCAGTGCCCGGCTGGACGAGGATGTGCGCATCGCCGTCACGCCGGACGAGGTCCGTTACGTCCCGCCGGGGATGGAAACCGTCATCGACCTGGGTCAGCGGCCCTGCACCTCCGGCATGATGATTGAGATCGCCCTGCGTCTGGGGCTGGAGCATCTACTGGAGACGGAACCGTTTCAGAACTACTTTCAGTCCATCGCCACCAGCAATTACAGCTTTGACCAGATGTTCGCCCGGTCCATTCGTCTGGAGAGCAGATTCCATATTTTAATGGAAAGTCTGGAGGACGGTGTCATCGGCATCAACGAAAAGGGCGAGATTTTCGCGTGCAGCCGCCGGGCTGAGGACATGACCTGTGTCAGCGCCGCCCTCATCCAGGGGAAGCGCTGTGAAGAGGTATTCCCTTACATCCCCTTCGCCGAGTGCCTCCGCACCCGCCAGACCCTGCCCGCCAAGGTCATCAAGGTCAACGGCGTCAACCTCAGCGTGGAGGTGGTGCCGGTCATCCGGCAGAAGGCCTGCATCGGCGCCTTCGCCCTCCTCCAGCGGTTCAACGACGTGGAGGTCCGGCAGAACGAACTGCGGGGTCAGTTGCTCCACAAGGGCTATTACGCCAAGTACAGCTTTGACGACGTCATCGGTCAGTCGGAGGCCATCCGCAAAACGAAGGAGACCCTGACCCGGATGGCCGTCAGCGAGAGCCCCGTCCTTTTAATTGGAGAGACCGGCACCGGCAAGGAACTGTTCGCCCACGCCGTCCATCGGGCCTCCCGCCGGGCAGAGGGGCCCTTTGTGGCCATCAACGTGGCGGCCTTCCCTGAAAACCTGCTGGAAAGTGAGCTGTTCGGCTACGAGGAAGGCGCGTTCACTGGCGCCAAGAAGGGCGGCCGCCCCGGCCTGTTCGAACTGGCCCACAAGGGCACGCTGTTCCTGGACGAGGTGGAGGGCATGAGCCCCGCCCTCCAGATCAAGCTGCTGCGAACCCTGCAGGAGCGGGAGGTCATGCGGGTGGGCGGCAACCGCATCGTCCATGTGGACGTCCGCATCGTGGCCGCCACCAACGAGGCCCTGGAGCAGAAGGTCCGGGAGGGGACCTTCCGCCGGGACCTCTACTACCGGCTGAATACTCTCCCGGCGGTCATCCCGCCCCTGACGGAGCGGGGCGACGACATGTTCCTGCTAATGGACCACTTCCGCCGGGAGCTGAACGGCAGTTTCCGTCTGACCGAGCCGGTGCGGGACTTCTTCCGCCGCCACACCTGGCCCGGCAACATCCGGGAGCTGCGGAACGTGGTGGAAT
>CAMBAJ010000037.1 GCA_945864305.1 uncultured Clostridia bacterium
AGAGTACAAGCCCTATCCGGCATCATTCTATCACATGGACAAACTGAAGTCATTAACGAGATTCAGGGACAGTCTGGTTCGCCAGCGCAGCAGACAACTGGTCGATCTCACAAATGTCCTGGATAAGGTTTTTCCAGAGTTTAAGCCGTTTTTCAAAGGAAAATTTTCTGTTACAGCCTTATATATCCTTGCAAATTACCCTACACCTGAGAAGATTGCCAACATGAATGCACGTTCCTACGAAGTGCTCCGTAAACGCTCGTCGGGAAAATTTACGATGATCCAGTTCGCTCAGCTTAAAACCCTTGCGAAAAACACAGTTGGATTCTCAGATGACTATTTGCTTCAGCAAATGGAGGTCCTGCTGGATATCTATACCCAACTGGATGCCAAGATTGAAGAAGTCGAAGCAGAAATCATAGAGTGCATCATAGGAATTGATCCACCGATTCTGTCAATCCCGGGAATCGGTGCCATGTCTGCAGCTGTCATCCTGTCTGAATTTGGAGACTTTGCAAAGTATGCAAATCCTTCCAAAATGCTGTCCTTCGCCGGTCTGGAGCCAGGATATTTCCAATCTGGCCAGTCGGAGCATACAGGGCACATGGTCAAACATGGGTCTTCGCATCTGCGCTATGCTCTCTTAAACTGCTGCCTTCCTCTCATAAAAAACGAGCCTACCTTTGCTGCCTATTTCCGAAAAGGGGGTTGACATCTAATAGTAAGTCACCTCTTTGTGAGCATATCATATTTTCAGAATATACGTAAGTGCGTATACGCAAAATCGTAAAAACAGATAACATAGCCACGAGGTGATCAGCGTGGGGGTAAAGGACGCAGTCACCGCGCGGTTTGCGTCGCTTTGCCGCCAGCGCGGGATCAAATATAACGAATTGGCTGTCAGGGCCGGTGTGACGCCGTCCACAGTGTACAGCATGATGGACGAGCGCCGCCGTGACGTGTCCATTGTCACCATCAAAATGCTCTGCGACGGCCTGGAGATCTCCCTGGCGGAGTTCTTCTCCGGCGAGGAGTTCGCGGAGCTGGAACAGGAGATTAAATGAAAAAGAGAGCCGAAAAGGCTCTCTTTTTACGTTTATTCAGCGGTATAGACCTTCCTCCCCGCGCTCCACACCGCCCGGACGGCGCCGTTCTGCCGCAGGTACACGCACCGCTCCAGCCGCTCCGCCGGGGTCAGGGGGTGGGGCTGAGGCAAGGTGTCATCCGCCAGGACGATGGCGTGGAGGGGGTTGCCGGGGGCAAAGCCCGGCTGTTCTCCAAAATACGCCGCGCCGGCGGAGGTGCCCAGATACCAGCCCTCGGGGACCGTCAGAAAATCCGTCTCCCAGTTGTCCAGCACCCGCCGGGCCTTGGAGGCCCGGATGGCGGACGCCACCACGTCGAACATGTTCAGGTGGTCGCCGCCGGCGATGTCGCTGCCCAGGGCCACTTTCAATCCCTCGTTCAGCATGACCCGCACCGGCGCCACGCCGGAGCAGATGTTCTGGTTGGAGTCCGCGCAGTGGACCACGGTGACGCCCGCGTCCCGCATGGCCTGCCGCTCCCGCCCGTCGGACCAGACGCAGTGGGCCATGACGGTGCGGCTGTTCCACAGGCCGTACTTGGCGTAGGTCTCCCAGTACTGCTTGCAGTCCGGGTGGAGCTGGCGCACCCAATCCATCTCCGCCTGGTTTTCCGACAGATGGGACTGTACCGGAAGGTCCCGCTCCGCCGCCAGTTTTCCCAGAAACGCCATCAGCTCATTGGTGCAGGAGGGCGTGAACCGGGGCGTCAGGATGGGCTTGATGTGGGGGAAGTCCTGGCAGGCATCTAGCCAGCGGAGGGTTTCCCGCTTGGATGCTTCGGTGGTCTCCTCCAGCACGCCGGGGGCGCTGTTGCGGTCCATGTTCACCTTGCCCACATAGCCGGTAACGCCCGCCTTTTCCAGCTCCTCCATCAGAATCAGCGTCGCCTCCCGGTGGAGAGAGGAGAACATGCACACCCGGGTGGTGCCGCTTTTCACCAGTTCCGCCGCCAGCCTGCGGTAGATATCCCGGGCGTAGTCCGGGTCCGCGAACCGGGCCTCGGTGGGGAAAGCGTAAGCGTTCAGCCAGTCCAGCAGGGGCAGGTCCATGCCCATGCCCAGCATGGGGTACTGGGGGGCGTGGAGATGCAGGTCCGCGAAGGACTGCAAGATCAGGGCGGTGCCGAAATCCTCCACGGGCGCGCCAGCATATTGCTCCGGCAGGATGGGAAACACCCCTGTGATGACGCCGTTTTCGGCGATCAGATACCCGTTCTCCGTGATCTCCAGCTGCCCTAGGGTGGGGGCGGAGATAACCGTGCCTTTCAAGATCGTAACAGACATACAAACACCTCACATGCGAAATGTCGGCACAAAAGAAAAGGAGCGCCCGCCGGAGGAGACCTCTCCCCATCGGCCGACACTCATAGCAGAGCCTTTCGGCGGCTCCGTAGAAACTTTCGCGCCATCTGCACAGCGAAATTATATGAGTCCTTTTGATTGATATGCCGTTATTTATAAAATAGCACAGAATAGGCGGAAAAGCAAGCCGGGAGTTGCGGGAAAAGGGGAGGATATGTTACCATAGGGAAAAGGAGGCGTGGCGGATGAAGCTTTACAGTTGGAAGTACCTGCTGAGTGGGCTGGCTATGGGAGCGCTGGGGGCTTTAAACCTGTGGCGCAGTCTCCGGGCTGATTTTGACAACGGTTTTGTGCTGGGGATTTGCTGCATTGTGATGTCAGCCCGATTCCTGTATGTGGCGCTGAATGAGGACGCCTATGAAAAGGATAAGACCGAAAGTGAGAAGTTCCGGAATTCCTCCCGGGACATGTTCGGCAAGTGGGCACCGGTCGTTTTAAATATCGGCTGGGCGGTTGTCATCGGAGCGCTGCTCCTGACGCTGGTGAATCCAAATCTGGCGGGCATTGCGATACTGCTCATGCTGGCGGGCTTTGGATATGGGTTGATTGTGGGTCAGATGGTCAAAAAACGGATGTAAAAAGCGTGAAACAGCTGAACACCGGGCGGCGTTAGCCGCCCGGTGTTTTCACGTTCCGCACCAACCGGCCCGGGCCCGCTTATACTGGCATACAGGCGTTCATCCGCCTGAATCCGTATAGAAGGCGTTGATGTGGAATGGTACAGTCTCTTGGCTGGGCCGCCCTGGGCACCGGGTTCACCTTCCTGATGACCACTCTGGGCGCCGCCATGGTGTTTTTCTTCTCCGGAGAGCCCCGGCCCCGGTTCCAGAAGGCCATGCTGGGCTTTGCCGCCGGGGTCATGACGGCGGCGTCGGTATGGAGCCTGCTGCTGCCGGCCATTGAACAGGCGGCGGAGGACGGCACCTTCCCCGGCTGGCTGCCCGCCGCCGTGGGGATGCTGCTGGGAGTGGTGTTCCTGGCGGCGCTGGACAGCGTATTGCCCCGGCTCCGTCAGAAGCCTGTGGAGGAGGGCTGGCGGCAGAACACCCTGCTGATGACCGCCATCACTTTACATAACGTGCCGGAGGGCATGGCGGTGGGTCTGGCCTTTGCCCTGGCGGCCGGCGGAGAGAACCTGGCGGGTACGGCGGCTCTGGCCTTGGGCATCGGCATCCAGAACTTCCCCGAGGGTGCCGCCATCGCCCTGCCTCTGCGGCAGGAGGGCCAGTCCCGGGGCCGGGCATTCTTGGGCGGGATGCTGTCCGGCAGCGTGGAGCCGGTGTTCGGTATTTTGGTGGTGCTGATGGCCGCCTGGGCCCATCCCCTGATGCCCTGGCTGCTGAGCTTCGCGGCGGGGGCGATGCTGTACGTGGTGGTGGAGGAGCTGGTGCCACAGGCCCACAGCCGAGCGGGGACCTGCGGCTTCGTGGGGGGCTTTCTCATTATGATGGTGCTGGACGTGGCCCTGGGCTGAGCCAGAATCTCCGACTTACTCTTGACGACAGCTTGGAAATCTCTGTACAATAGGGAGCGGAAAAACTACCTGCTCAAAGGAGGCCTCCCATGATCTATCGTGACTTTCAGGGATTGAAGCTGTCCGGCCTGGGCTTCGGCGCCATGCGCCTGCCGGTGCTGGCGGACGGCTCCGTCAACGAGCACCTGACAACGGAGATGGTGCGCTATGCCATGGAGCACGGCGTCAACTACTTCGACACCGCCTACCCCTACCACGGCGGCATGTCCGAGGTGGTGCTGGGCCGGGCCCTGTCGGCCTATCCCAGGGAAAGCTATTACCTCGCCACCAAGTACCCCGGCCACCAGCTCAGCGATTCCTACGACCCCGCCGCCGTTTTTGAGGAACAGCTGAAAAAGTGTGGCGTGGAGTACTTTGACTTCTACCTCATGCACAACGTGTATGAGAACTCCATCCGGACCTACACGGACCCGAGATGGGGCATCGTGGACTACTTTGTGGAGCAGAAGCGTCTGGGCCGCATCCGCCATCTGGGCTTCTCCTGCCACGGCGGCCTGGACATCCTGCGGGAGTTTCTGGACCGCTACGGTGATGTGATGGAATTCTGCCAGATACAGCTGAACTGGCTGGACTGGAAGCTCCAGGACGGCAAGACCAAGTATGAGCTGCTGACGGAGCGGGGCATCCCCGTGTGGGTCATGGAGCCCGTCCGGGGCGGCCGTCTGGCGAAGCTGTCCGAGGCGGAGGAGGCCCGATTGAAGAGCCTGCGGCCGGAGGAGAGCATCCCCGCCTGGAGCTTCCGCTGGCTCCAGGGCCTGCCCAATGTGAAGATGGTCCTCAGCGGCATGTCCGATATGGCCCAGATGGAGGACAACGTCAAAACCTTCTCCGCTGAAAATCCCCTGTCCCAGGTAGAGCGGGAGACCCTGGCCGCCATCGCGGAGGGCATGATGGACGCCATCCCCTGCACCGCCTGCCGCTACTGCTGCGACGGCTGTCCCATGGGGCTGGATATCCCCATGCTGCTCCACGCCTACAACGACCTGAAATTCGCCCCCACCCTGACCGCCGCCATGCGGATGGAGGGATTACCGGAGGACAAACGGCCCTCCGCCTGCGTGGGCTGCGGCGCCTGCGCCTCCGTCTGCCCCCAGAGGATTTCCATTCCGGAGCTGCTGAAGGAGTTCTCCCAGGCGCTGGACAAGGCACCCAAGTGGGCGGACCTGTGCCGCCAGCGGGAGGAAGAGGCCGCCCGTCTCCGGGCCCAAAGCAAGTAAACCCGCGTCCAATACCAAAGAAAGCCGGTGTATCCCACGAAACTCCAATCCAAACACAAGGGCATCCTGCTGCTCCTCTCGGCGGCGTGCTGCTTCGCCACCATGAGCGCCCTTGTTCGTCTGTCGGGAGATATCCCCACCTTCCAAAAGAGCTTTTTTCGCAACTTCATCGCCCTCGTCGTGGCAGGCATCATCCTGCTGCGGGAGGGAAAGGGCTTCCGCCCGACCTCTTCCAGGAACTGGCCGCTCCTGCTGGCCCGGTCCATCTGCGGCACCGTGGGCATTCTGGCGAATTTCTACGCTGTGGACCACTTGTTGCTGTCGGATGCATCCATGCTGAATAAGATGTCGCCCTTCTTCGCCGTCATCGCGTCCTACTTTCTGATGAAGGAGAAGATATCCCCGGTGCAGGCCTTTTCCCTGGTGGGGGCCTTTGTGGGCGCCCTGTTCATCATCAAGCCCTCCTTCGGCAACATGGAGCTGGGCGTCGCCCTCATCGGCCTGCTGGGCGGTGCCGGTGCCGGCGTGGCTTACAGCTTCGTGCGGCTGCTGGGCAAGAAGGGAGAGCGGAGAAGCTACATCGTGTTCGTGTTCTCCACCTTTTCCTGTCTGGTGGCGCTGCCCTTTGTGCTGATGGACCCGGTACCCATGACAGCGCGGCAGACGCTGTGCCTGCTGGGGGCCGGCCTCTGCGCGGCGGGGGGACAGTTCAGCATCACCGGCGCATACAGCTACGCTCCCGCCCGGGAAATCTCCGTGTACAGCTATTCCCAAATCGTGTTTTCCACCATCCTGGGCTTTTTCCTCTTCGGGGACGTGCCGGATGTGTACAGCTTCATCGGCTATATCCTTATCTGCGGCATGGCGATTTTGTCCTTCTGGTACAACAACCATCACCAGCCTGCGTCTGAGGCGCCGCCTGAGCAAGCCGCGAACTGAAAAAAATCCCGCCGGAAGTGACCATTCCGGCGGGATTTTCGTTATACAGGCAGAGAGGCAGGCGAGGTCGGTGACGGCGGAGGAACTGTTTGAAACAACATACGCGTCCTACGGTCCGGCGCTGTACCGGTTCTGCCGGATGCAGATGGGCAATGCCGCCGACGCGGAGGACATCTTGCAGGAGGTGTTCTGCAAGCGGCTGTACAGCGGGGCCGTGGACTGGGCAGATATGGAAGGCATGAGCAGCCGGGAGGCCATGAGTATTCTGGCGGGAGAGAATCTGGGTTTCTCTGGTAGTGTGGAGACTGTGGAATTTGACGCGGACAGCCGGACCATGACCATGCTGGTGACCTGCGCCTTTTTAGATAAGGTCCCCTTGCGAAAGCCTTTGACGGTGCTGGTCTGGGAGCCGTCCATTACATGGGAGGGAGAGATGGTAAATCTGGTGGACCACGCAGTCATCGCCTCCTTCCGGCCTTCCTACGCGTCCCAGGCAAAAGAGGGACAGAAGCGGAAGGATGGCGTGACTTATACGGTAGAGTTGACGCCGCTCTCCATCGAAGTGGAAAACGCGGGGGAACGGGAAGAGAATCTGTATACCATGTGGCAGCTGCGGCAGAAGATCATGCTGGTATATCAGGATGGAACGGAAGTGCCAATCAGAGACTTCTCACCTACCGGCAGCGGAGGGAAGGGATACAGCGGGGACTGGCATTACGAGTCCTACAAGCTGCTGCTGAAAAAGCTGGTAGACACTTCCCAAATCAGAGCCGTCCGCATCGGCGAACTGGAAATACCCCTTTCGTAAAAACAACGGCGCGGAGGACCTTCCTCCGCGCCGTTGTTCTCACCATATCAGTCCTTGGACGGCTCGATCAGCGTGTAATTTCCGGACCGGATCAGGTCCGCCAGCTCAAAGGTGTCGGCGGGCAGGGTGTCGGACAGGATACCGCTGCGGGCGATGTCCGGGGTTTGGTGGCAGTCGGAGCCGGCCAGCTGGATGAGGCCAAACTGCTCGGCGTATTCTTTGGCTCGGTCGTTGTGGCTGTCGTGCCGGGGATGGGCGTTGATGACCTCCACGCCGTCCAGATAGCAGGCGATGGCGGGGGTGCACTTCTTCCGGTAGGGATGGGCCTGGATCAGCAGGGCGCCGTCCTCCCGGGCCAGCCTGGAGAACTCCACCACGCTCATCTTCAGGTTCCGGGGCATGTCCCGCAGCAGCTCGTCGTGCCAGCCGAAGAGCAGGTAGTCATTTTCACACTCGTCAAAGCGCAGCTCCGCACCCTTGTAGACGCGGATGCCCAGCTCGCCGCAGGCGTCTTCCATCCGGTGGAAGCCGTCCAGGAACTTCTCCAGCAGGCCGTCGGGGCTGGAGAGGTCCAGATTCAGATACCTCACCGTGTCCCGATTGTAGTGATCGGTGACGGCGATGGCATCGTAACCGGCCTCCTTATAGGCTTTCGCCAGGACGGGAGCGGTCAGGTGGCCGCACTTGCTGGTGTGGGTGGTGTGGAGATGGGTCTCGATCTTGTACATCACAAAACACTTCTTTCATGTGTGTTATCTGGAACGCAAACGTTTTCAACATAGGAATACACGAAAAAATCCCGCCTGTCAAGAGGATGGGCGGGATTTTTTGCTCTATTCAGGAAAGTTTGATGGGCAGGCCGGTGAGATACCGCCGCAGGACGTCAAAGGCGTGATTGCTGGAGAGGTCCTGAATGCGGTCCCGGCGGCGCTTGCCCAGGTCCAGCGGGCGGCAGAAGGTGCCGTCCGGCGTCGCCAGACCGATGTACACGATGCCCACGGGGACGCCCCGCTCATCGGGGTCGGGGCCCGCCACACCGGTGACGGACATGGCGATGTCCGCGCCGGTGATCCGCCGGGCGCCTTCGGCCATGGCCCTGGCCGTCTCCTCCGACACGGCGCCGTGGGCGTCCAGCGTGTCCGCAGGAACGCCCAGCACGTCCGCCTTGACAGAGGTCCAGTAGCTGACCACGCCGCCCCGATAGACCGCGGAGGCGCCGGGCAGGGCAGTGATGCGCTCCGCCACCCGGCCGCCGGTGCAGCTCTCGGCCGTGGCGAAGGTCAGGCCCTTCTCCTTCAAGAGATGAAAGCAGACCTCTTCCAGACTGGAGACGTCCACGCCGTAGACGTAATCGCCCAGAAAATTGGTGACGTCCTTCACCACCGGGGCCAGCATGGCCTCCGCCTCCTCCGCGCTGGCGGCCTTGGCGGTGGCCCGGAGACGGACCTCACTGGGCTTGGCGTAGGTGGCGAGAGAGGGGTTCTCCATGTGGCTCATCTTCTCCCGCATCAGTTCCTCCATGGGGCTCTCGCCCAGGCCGAAGGTCATGATGTCATGGGAGACGATGACCTCGCTGGAAAGACCCCGGAGATAGGGGACCACATGGCCTTTCAGCATCGTCAGCATCTCAAAGGGCGGGCCGGGGAGCATCAGGACGTGGATGCCGCCGGCTTCAAAGGCGCAGCCCGGGGCGGTGCCCACGGGATTGTCGAACACGGTGCAGCCCTCCGGCAGCTCTGCCTGCTGAACGTTGTTGGAGGGCATCTTCATGTGGACGTTCCTCTCAAAATAGCCCCGGATATCGTCCAGAATGTCCTGATGGAGAACCAGGGGCTTGCCGAAGGCCTCGCAGATGGTCTGCTTGGTCAGATCGTCGTAGGTGGGCCCCAGGCCTCCGGTGGTGATGATGATGTCCGCACGCTTCCGGGCAACGTCCAGGGCATCTTTCAGGCGCCGGGGGTTGTCACCCACCACCGTGTGCCAGAAGACGTTGACGCCCACGGCGGACAGGGCCTGGGAGATGTCCCGGGCATTGGTGTTGACGATGTTGCCGAGGAGCAGCTCCGTGCCCACGGCGATGATCTCAGCGGTATGTGACATAAACGTCCCTTCTTTGATGAAAAATAGAACGGATCACGGCTTTACCCGCACCCAGGTCTCGCCCTCCAGGGCCTTGGCCACCAGAGCGTCCACATCCAGGGCGGACTCCGCCTTCCGCACGTCCTCCAGATTGGGCCGGGTGCAGGGATGGCGGGGGGTGAACACGGTGCAGCAGTCCTCATAGGGCAGAATGGAGGTGTCATAGGTGCCGATCTCCCGGGCGATGCGGATGATCTCCACCTTATCCATGCCGATGAGGGGCCGCAGAACCGGCATGGTGGTCACGTCCTCCGTGACGCCCAGGGCCATCATGGTCTGACTGGCCACCTGGCCCAGGGACTCGCCGGTGATGAGGGCCTTGGCCCCGGCCTTTTTCGCAACGGCCTCGGCAAGGCGCATCATGAACCGCCGCATGATGAGGGTGAAGTACTCCTCCGGGCAGTTTTTCCGAATTTCTTCCTGAATCTCGGTAAAGGGCACGATGTGGACGATCATCCGGCCGCAGTAGGCCGTCAGCAGCCGGGCCAGCTCCAGCACCTTGTCCTGGGCCTGCTGGGAGGTGTAGGGGGGAGAGACGAAGTGGACCATCTCCAGCTCCACGCCCCGGCGGGCCATCATCCAGGAGGACACCGGGGAGTCCAGACCGCCGGACAACAGGGAGACGGCATGGCCGCCCATGCCTACCGGCAGACCGCCTGCACCGGGCACAGAGGGCGCGTGGACGTAGGCGTGCTTTTCCCGAATCTCCACGTAGACTGTCAGGTCCGGCTCGTGGACATCCACCGCCACGTTGGGGAAGGCCTCCGCCAGCTCGCCGCCCACGGCCTGGCTAATCTGGATGGAGTTCAGATAAAAATGCTTGTCCGCCCGCTTGCTCTCCACCTTAAAGGTTCTGGCGGCGGCAAAGGCGGGGGCAAGATAGGTCTTGGCCGTCTCCACGATGGCCTCCACCGTCTTCTCGCAGGGCACGGCCCGGGCCACGGAGACGACGCCGAACACCTGCCGGGCGGCGGCGTAGGCCGCCTCCATGTCGCAGCTGTCCGTGGCGGGCTCCACGTAAATGGTGCTCTGGCGGATATAGATTTGGAAGCTGCCGCAGTTTTTCAGCCGCCGTCGAACGTTGGAGACGAGCTTATCCTCAAAGGACCTGCGGTTCAGACCCTTCAGGACCACCTCGCCCAGCTTCAGCAGCAGCATTTCATTGTTGTTCATCATGGGATATTTCCTCCGAACGTGTAGTTTCAATTGACGAAAGCATGATATCACATTCCGGCCAGAAGGAAAAGCATGATTTTACAGCTACAAGGCGACTTTTCCCCGCTGATCCCCGCCTTACGGCAGGGCAGAGCCGCATTGGTACTGAGGCTTTCCACTCTTGATTCTAAGCATGCCAGAGGAACAGCGATGCCGAAAGTGCGATTAGATATTGATTTTTGCTATGTAATCGTGTATTTTTCGTATGGGGGAAAACCAGAACATTTCCGCAATACATTGATTTAGCGGTTCCAATCAATTCGGATTTGAGATTTACGATTGTAACTTATTATTTGTGGAAAAATACGCTGGCTTTCTGTGAATCGAAGCGAAAACTGAGAGGATGGAATGCAGGAATACGTTATCAACCGCCCAGAAAAGGGCGCTATGGATCAGATTTTGCAAAAAAACAGCTACAATGCAGCGGAGACCATCCTGCGGCTTGCCTGGCAGGCTGGACTGCTGCGGGATGAAATCCAGCACCTGACCTGGGCACAGATCGATTTCCCCTACCGGCAGATCGTCCTACCGGACCGCACAGTACCGATTTCGGAGGAACTGGTAGACTGGCTGGCGGATTTGAAAGACCATCGTAACGGCTGCTCGGAGACCGTGGTGCTGTCAGACCGGGATCGCAAGCCGCTGACGCCCCAGTCCATCTCCCGGCTGGCGCGGACTGCTCTGGACAAGGAAGGGCAGACCGCCATCCGGCTCATCGACCTGCGCCACGATTTTGTTCTGCGCCAGCTGGAGGAGCACGACTGGCAGTATGTCTCCCGTATCACTGGCGTGGAAGCCGCGGCGTTGAATCTCCACTTCTCCAAACATCTGAGAGAGAAGAAAGTCTCCACCCGCATCCGCAGGGAGGAGCCGGCCCAGATCGACGAGTTTTCCCTCTGGAAGCTGGTGCAGACGGAGCGGACCACTCCGGCGGGAGTGACGCTGTGGCTGACGTGGCAGTTGGGATTGCGGCTGGAGGAGATCGTGGCGCTGAAATGGGATCAGGTGGACCTGGAGCAGGGAAGCCTGCATATGCCGGACCGGACAGTCTCGCTGACCAGCGGTGTCCACAGCGTTTTAAAAGACCTGCGGGCCGCGTCGCCGGACAGCGTCTACGTCCTCACGGCGCCCCGCAGCGGCCAGCCCTACGACCGGGTCCGGCTGTCCAAGCTGGTGCGGACGTTATTGATCAGAGCCGGCATGGACAATGTAACACTGCGGGACCTGCGGCTGGACTGCGCCGCCCGGACAGGCGGCGAGGACCAGGTAATGGCCTATCTCCGAAAGCACCAATCCGTCACCCGGAACCAGGTGATGGAGCTGCTGGGTGTGTCCAAGACCGCGGCATATACGCGGCTGAAGCAGATGGCGAAGCGGGGGAAGCTGACGCAGGTCGGGGCCCGCTACTATTTAAAAGGGAACGTGGTTCCGCCGGAGCGGCAGGCAGAGGCCATTCTGGAGTATCTGGCGAAAGAGGGCTTCGCATACCGGCAGGACATTGCCCGGCTTCTGCGCATTGACCCCGGGCAGTGCCGTCCAATCTTACAGAAGATGGTCGCCGCTGGCCAGATCATTCAGAAGCGGCAGCGGTACGAGTTGAAAAGAGGAGAGTAGGCTTCTTGGGCTATTCCGCCTGCCAAAGCACTCTATGAAAAGTCAATGGACCTTTTGGAATTGTTACAATTATCAGACACAAAAAATGAATAGAAACACGCCGTTTATCATTCAAATTACAACTCCAGCAAACTTATAGACAAACAAAAAACCTCCTGCTAAATTGAGAACTGCGAACGGAAGAACGGGGACCCGACGGCCAATTCCAGGCTTGATGTGGGATCGGCTAGCCCCGACACGAATCCTGGAAACGGGTAAACGGGAAGCCGCTCAGACGGATCGCAAAAATTTTAAAGGAGGAAACCACCTATGAAGAAGTTCCTTTCTCTGGTTCTGGCTCTGGTGATGACCATGTCTCTGGTCACCATTAGCGCCGGTGCCAAGGACTTCACGGATGACGACAAGATCACCTACGAAGAAGCCGTCGCCGTGGTGTCCGAGATTGGCGTTGTCGACGGCTATGCCGACGGCAAGTTCAATCCCACCAACACCCTGACCCGTCAGGCTGCAGCCAAGATCATCTGCAACCTGATCCTGGGCCCCACCACCGCCGCTGAGCTGCACGCGGACACCGCTCCTTACAAGGACGTGCCTGTCACCAGCGAGTTCGCCGGCTACATTGCCTACTGCCAGAAGGAAGGCATTATCTCCGGCTATGCTGACGGCACCTTCAAGCCCGGCAACAGCCTGACCGGCTATGCCTTCATGAAGATGCTGCTGGGCGCTCTGGGCTATGATCAGGAGATCGAGGGCTATGTCGGCGGCAACTGGTCCATCAACGTTGCCAAGCAGGCCATCGCCATCGGCCTGAATGATAGCCTGGTTGACGAGTTCAACGGCATCAAGGCTGTCACCCGCGAAGAGGCCTGCCTGTATGCCTTCAACACCCTGAAGGCCGACCTGGTGGAGTATGACACCACCATCACCAGCACCGTCAACGGCCAGACCGTTACCATTGGTAACTCCAAGGCCCAGGCCAAGAAGTGGGGCACTTCCGCCACCCGCATCAACAACATCAAGAAGGATGAGTACATCCAGTTTGGTGAGCAGTACTTCAACAAGCTGTATCTGGACGAGACCGCTGATTCCTTCGGCCGTCCCGCTCGCGCTTGGGAGTTCAAGGGCAAGGACATCGGCACCTTCGTGAACTACGACCTGCTGGTCGAGGAGTACACTGCCAAGGTCACCGGCAAGGATCTGTATGACCTGCTGGGCAAGACCATCATTGAGGACTATGACACTGTCGTGTACATCGACGGTGTGGACGACGTCAAGGTTGACGCCAACGTCTTCAATGCTACCGCCATGAACAAGAACAACAAGGCTGGCGTCGGCGGCACCGGTGACGGCGTCCTGACCCAGGTGTTCGTGGATTCCGACAGCAAGGACATCACCATCGCCATCATCAACACCTACCTGGCCCGCGCCACCGCTGACTACAGCGAGAAGAAGGACTCTGTGACCTTCGAGGTCTACAAGGTCGACGACAGCAAGGGCGAGCTGGTGAAGACCAAGGGCCAGACTGAGAAGCTGACCGTCTCCGGCGAGGACTTCGACGTTGCCAACGTCGCCGAGGATGACGCTTACCTGGTCAACGTGGCCGAGGGCGAGATCAAGGTCCTGACCAAGGCTGAGGTTGTCGAGGACACCGAGATTTCCTCCTTCAAGATTGGTGACAACGTCACCGCCGGCGGCACCAAGTATGGTTTCGCCAACACCGCTATGTATGATGCTGAGGTCCTGGATTACTACACCGGCATCAACAACACCGTCAACCTGAAGGACACCACCTACAATATCTATCTGGACCAGTATGGCTACCTGATCGGTATTGAGGAGGTCGAGGCTGTCAAGAACTATGTCTTCATCACTGGTGTTGACACTGGTCTGAGCAACCTGGCCAACAAGACCGCCGATGCCAACGCTATCTTCCTGGATGGCACCTCCGAGGTCATCAAGGTCGACATGACCAAGAGCACTGGCGTTCCCGCTGATCCTCGTGCCAACTCCTGGTTCAGCTACACCGTCAACAAGGACGGCGTCTACACCCTGAAGGTCGTTGCCGACGAGATCAACAAGGCCAACGGTGTCAAGACCGCTCAGTATCACGATGTCAGCGGCAATGTTGAGATCGACAAGAAGCACGTCTCCCTGGCTGGCAGCAGCGATAACAGCAACAGCGCTTACAAGAAGGTTTATGGCAATGACGACTCCATCTATCTGACCGCCGAGCTGAAGGCTATCACCGACAAGAACTCCGCTTCCACCACCATCATCAGCGGCGTTGACAATGTCACCACCGGTGTCAAGAACGCCAACCTGAAGACCTGGAGCGAGGCTACTGTCAACGCCAAGAAGGGCACCCGGTTTGGTCCCAGCGGCGTGTACACCCTGTACAAGGATAACGGCTATGTGATCGCTGCCGTCGTGGTCGGCGAGGACGATGCCGCTTCCAAGAACCTGGTCTACACTCACAAGAGCAGCGTCGAGCTGGAGTCCTATGACAAGGCCGCCGACGAGTGGACCTGGACCCGCAAGGTCATCTCCAACGGTGAGGAAATCGTCCTGACCGAGGTCAGCGACAGCCTGTCCTACCTGAACAACATGGCCCAGTACACCTGGTATCAGGTGAAGTACAACGCCGCTGGCGAGGTCATCGGCGTCCTGGATGCTACTTCTGGTGGCACTTATCCCAAGTGGGATCTGAAGGACAACGAGTATGTCGACGACATCAACAATGTTGAGACTGCTATCAACGCTGAGGATACCGTCCTGTACACGCAGGCCTTCTCCAACGATGTTCCTTCTCTGAAGGGCAGCACCCTGTTCGTCAGCACCAAGTCCACTCAGGGCTTCTTCGTTGCTGAGGACGCCAAGGTTGTTCTGATCCAGACCAACGATCTGAAGCAGACCACCACCTATGAGGTCGGTGTGGACGCTCTGGAAGACATGATCGACGATCTGAACGCCGTGAAGGATTCCAACCCCGCCGCTTATAACTACACTGTCAGCGCTATCCTCGAGGACGGCGCCGCCACCAGCGTCATCATCTATGACCGTGTTGACGCTACCGGCAACCCCGGCACCAGCACCCCCGTTGTCGAGGCTGACTATGATGCCACTGTGACTCCCTCCATCAATAATAACGGCCAGATCGCTATCACCGGCTTCAACTGCGCCAAGATCGCTGACTGGACCCTGGGCAACGCTGTTGCCGAGTACACCGTCACCATGAATGGCAAGGAGTACACCTCCAAGCAGACTCTGGGCACGGTTACTTTCAGTTCCCTGTCCTCCAGCCTGGTCGTTCCCGGCCTGACCGTGAAGAACGGCACTGAGGTCGAGGTCAACGTGGTTGTGACCTTCAACGGCACCGGCGCCAGCGACAGCACCAAGACCTACACTGTTGGCGGAACCGGCTACATCCTGTAATCAACTGATTCAGAGATACAGCTGAACCGTAACAGGTAAAAAGAGCCCCCCGGACCGAAGTCCGGGGGGCTCTTTTATTCACTTGCATCCAGCAATGCGACCATCCAATAGGTCTGCCCGCTCACGTTACACTGGTACGAAAGACTGCCGTTATTGGAGACCCAGCTGATGCTGTTGCCTATCCAAGTGGTGTACGAAATACCACTGCCCGTGCCACCGCTGCGACCCGTGCCGTAGGGCGCGCCCTGTAAGGCAAAGAAATAGATGTTGTCTCCGAATACGCTGATAAACAGCGGCTTGTGCGGAAAAGTAAAATCATTGTTCCCGCTGCCCGTGCCGGTGTATGTGGTGTAGTACAGTTGACAGTTTCCACACTTTGCCAGTTTTACCGCCTGCGCGGACAGGTCCGCCGCCTGTTCCGCCAGCACCGCGTCCACCTTGGCGTTGTCGCTGTTGAAATCGGTTCTCTGGATGCGGTCCTCCGCGTCCCATTGATTCAGTTGATAATGACTCGTTTGCTGCAAACAAATTGCCTCCTTATGGGTTGACCCTTGCCGGGCCGTGATTGACTTGGGGGATGGGGGAATGCAGGGCTCCGTCCGGGGCCTTGTTTTCTCACGCCCGCGGAGTACCCTACACTACCTCCGGTAGTGTAGGAAAAAATCGCACCAGTTGCCGCAACCAATGCCGCGAAAAATTTTGCTTCTGACAGTGCCTATTTTTCCTGCGCCGGGGTTTGTCAATTCCGGCATACTGCTGTATAATGGACACACTATATAATAAGGAGGGTCCCCCTTATGAAAATCGTCGCCATCAATGGAAGCCCCCGCAAAAACGGAAATACGGCCCTGCTGCTGGACACCGTCCGCAAGGAGGTGGAGGCCGCCGGCGTGGAGTTCCAGGTCTTCCAGCCCGGCCCCAACGTCCACCCCTGCATGGCCTGCTATAACTGTCTGGACACCGGCAGTCTTCGCTGCGTCAGGGATGACGATGGCGTCAATGACATCATCGCCGCCTGCATTGAGGCTGACGGCATCCTGCTGGCTTCCCCGGTGTACCACAGCGGCATGTCCGGCAGCATGAAGTGCGTCGTCGACCGCCTGATGCTCGCCGCCGGCTGCGGCGTCAACCAGCTCCACCACAAGGTGGGCGGCGCCCTGTGCACTCTGCGACGCACCGGCGGCTCCGAGACCTATCACCAGCTTCTGGCCGCTATGGACTGTATGGAGATGGTCATCGTCACCTCCGACTACTGGGGCGTGGCCCACGGCGCCGAGCCCGGCGAGGTGGCCGACGACACCGAGGGCATGGAGGTCGCCGCCAGGCTGGGCCGCAACATGGCCTGGATGGTCAAGGTCCTCCACGAGAGCAAGGTCCCCGTGCCCGAGACCCATGCCCGGCCCATGACCAACTTTATCCGGTAAAAAGTTTGCGTTTTCTGTCACCTTTTCCCTTGCAAAAGCATCTTACTATATGACCGGTCAATCGGGGAGCGGATCACCGCTCCCCTTCTTCATCAGCCAGAAAGGAGCGAGCCGTCAGACCATGACGCAAACTGTGTTGGACAAAGAGACTTTCTGCGCCCAGGTGGTGCGGCACCAGGATGCCCTGTTTCGTGCTGCCAAGGCCATCCTCCGCAGTGACGAGGACGCCGAGGACGCCGTGCAGGAAGCCATCTGCGCCGCCTTCACCAACCGGGATTCCCTGCGGGATGTGGAAAAGTTCAAGTCATGGATGCTGCGCATCCTGACCAACAAGTGCTACGACATCTGCCGGAAGCGAAAGCCCACCGTGGCGCTGGAGGACGTGGCGGACACCCTACCCGCCGCCAGTACCGACCCCACGGAACGGATGACGCTGTGGCAGGCGGTCCTGTCCCTTGGCGACGAGCTCCGCGCCGCCGTGACCCTGTTTTACTACGATGGGCTCTCCATTCGGGAGATCAGCGGCATTCTGGGCATCAGCGAGGCGGCGGTCAAGACCCGGCTCTCACGGGGACGGGCCAGGCTGCGGCAGTTGCTGGACGAGAAGTGAGGTGCAAGATGGATCAGTTTGATGAAATGCTGAGAGAGCGGGCCATGCGGGAACCGTGCCCTATTCCGGCGGACTATGCCGGACGGGTGTTTGCCGTCTGTGCCGCTCTGGACGAGACAGAGGAGACACCGAAACAGAAGAGAACTGCACGTCATCGGTGGCCGGTCTGGGCAGCGGCGGTGCTGGCGCTGTTTATCGCAGTGCCCAACGTATCCCCCGCAGCGGCCGCCGCCATGGCGGATATGCCGGTGCTGGGAGCGATCGTGGAGGTCATTACCTTCCACCGGTATACCTACGACGACGGCCACGGCTCCGCCAACGTGACAGTGCCGGAGTTGAGCGGCAGCGACGCGGCTCAGGAGGTCAGCAATCAGGTACAGGCCTACACGGACCAGCTCATTTTGCAGTTCCAGAAGGACTGCGAGACGCTGGGCGAGAGCTATGAATCTCTGGATGTGACCAGTGCCGTGATAACGGATACGGATTCTTGGTTTACCCTCCGGGTGGACGCCGAGGAGATTCAGGCCAGCGGCTACCAGTTCAGCCGGTTTTACCACATCGACAAGGCCAACGGCCAGGTAGTGACGCTGAAGGACCTGTTCCGGGAGGACATCGACTATGTGACGGCGCTCTCCGACGAGGTACGGCGTCAGATGGAGGAACAGATGGCGGAAAATCCGGAAGTCTCCTACTTCCCGGAGGAGTTCACCGCCATCGATCCTGACCAGAATTTTTACTGGGCTGCTGACGGCAGTCTGGTGCTGGTATTTGACGAGTACACCATTGCCCCCGGTTACATGGGGATGCCGGAATTTACCATCCCGGCGGATGTGTATGAAAATTTGCTGAAATAAGGGAAAAGATCAGATGAAACGAGTACTTGTATACCTGCTGGCGGCGCTGATGCTGCTGGCGTGCGCCGGATGCGGCACACAAAAGACTGAAGAAGCGGAAGAGGAAAAAACGCTGACCGGAACCCTGGATGAGGTGAAGGACTTTATGTTCGTAGTCACCGATGACAAGGGCGACAGCTACGCCCTTACCTTCGACGGCGAAACACCGGAGGGGCTGGCGGAACAGAAGATCGGTAGCCGCGTGACCGTGACCTATACCGGGGAACTGTCTGTGGTGGACGCCTTTACCGGTCAGGTCCTCTCCGTGGAAGCGGCGGACTGAGGAGAAATAAGGCCCGGGGTCTATGGGGACCCCGGGCCTTCTGTCATCCCTTCAGAATATCTGTGTTTCGGTACTGAATAGCCTCCGCCAGGTGCTGGGCACCGATGGCCGCGTCACCGTCCAGGTCCGCAATGGTCCGGGCCACCCGCAGAATGCGGTCGTGGGACCGGGCTGTCAGGCCCATGCGGTCGAAGGCGTTTTTCATCAGCGCCTCGCCAGCCTGATCCAGACGGCAGAAGTTTGCAATCTGAGACGGTGTCATATGGGCGTTGCAGGCCACGCCGGTGCCGGCGAAGCGCTCCTTCTGAATAGCCCGGGCCGCGTCCACCCGCTTCTTTACCTCGGCGGAGGACTCGGGAACTTGCTTTCGGCGCATGGCCTCGTACTCCACCGAGGGGACGTTCACATGGAGATCGATGCGGTCCAGCAGAGGACCGGAGATTTTTTCCACGTACTTCTCCACATCCCGGTCGGAGCAGGTGCACTTGCCGGAGGGATGGCCCCGCCAGCCGCAGCGGCAGGGGTTCATGGCGCACACCAGCTGGAACCGGGCGGGCAGATGCAGTGTGCCGCCTGCTCGGGCCACCGTTACCTCGCCGTCCTCCAGGGGCTGGCGCATGGCCTCCAGCACGTCCCGGCGGAACTCCGGCAGCTCGTCCAGAAACAGCACGCCGTTGTGGGCCAGGGAAATCTCACCCGGCCGCATGGCGGGACCACCACCGGCCAGTGCGGCGGCAGAGGTGGTGTGATGAGGGCTGCGGAAGGGGCGGCGGGTCAGCAGGGGATGCTGCGGGTCCGTCAGGCCCGCCACGGACCAGATGCCGGAGACGGCCAGGGCCTCCTCCCGGGTCATATCCGGCAGAATGGAGGGCAGCCGCTTGGCCAGCATAGACTTGCCGGCGCCGGGGGAACCGATGAGCAGCAAATTGTGGCCGCCCGCGGCGGCAATCTCCAGGGCCCGCTTCACGTTTTCCTGGCCCATGACGTCCCGCAGGTCCGGAAGATCGGCGGTGTCCGCCTCCGGCACCCAGACCGGGGCGGGGGAGAGGGGCTGTTCTCCCTTCAGATGGGCCACCAGAGCTTTCACATCCGGAACGCCGTAGACCGTCAGCCCACCCGCCAGGGTGGCCTCGGCGGCATTTTCGGCGGGGACAAACAGCTGGCGGATGCCCGCCGTTTTGGCCGCCATCGCCATGGGCAGCACACCGGTGACGCCCCGCAGGGCGCCGGTAAGGGACAGCTCACCGATGAAAGCCGCATCCGGCGGCAGAGCGGGCAGATCGCCGCACGCAGCCAGGATGCCCACCAGGATGGGCAGGTCGTAGACAGTGCCGGCCTTTTTCTGCCCGGCGGGGGCCAGATTGACGGTGATGCGGCTGACGGGGAACTTGGCGCCGCAGTTCTTCACCGCCGCCCGGACCCGCTCCCGGGCCTCCCGCACGGCGGCGTCCGGCAGGCCCACCACGTCAAAAGCCGGCAGGCCGCCGGAGAGAAAACACTCGGCGCTCACCTCGTAGCCGGTGATGCCGCTGAGACCCAGAGAACGCACTGTAACGACCATATATTGTACCGCCTTTCGCGTATCCACGCCTGAAAGGCGCGGAAAATACATCAGAATATCTTGCAAAAAGTGTACCACAGGAGGACGAAATATGGAACCAGCCTGCGGAAAAAATGCGAAAAAATCCCCAAATGCCGGGCCTGTTCATGGAATCCTCAAAAATTTGTGCAAAAAATAACAAAGTCATAGTTTACAGCCAGAAAGACACGTGATATAATATTACCGCATGAAAATTCGGGGGAGAGAGACCGAGTTTCGTGTTTTGGCAAGATTGCTGCCGCGGGGCAGCACATTTATAGGAGGTAAGAGTTTATGGCAAGAAAGTTCAAGTCCATGGACGGTAACAACGCGGCTGCATGGGTCAGCTACGCATTTACCGAAGTGGCGGGCATCTATCCGATCACCCCGTCCTCTCCCATGGCAGACTTGGTTGACCAGTGGGCCGCCGCTGGTCAGAAAAACATCTTCGGCACCACCGTCAAGGTGTGCGAGATGCAGTCCGAGGCCGGTGCTTCCGGTACCGTCCACGGCTCCCTGGCCGCTGGCGCGATGACCACCACCTACACGGCCTCTCAGGGCCTGCTGCTGATGATCCCCAACATGTACAAGATCGCCGGCGAGCTGCTGCCCTGCGTGTTCCACGTCTCCGCCCGTACCGTTTCCACTCACGCCCTGAACATCTTTGGTGATCACTCCGACGTCATGGCCTGCCGTCAGACCGGCTTCGCCATGCTGTGCGAGAACGATCCCCAGGAGATCATGGACCTGGCTCCCGTGGCCCATCTGGCCGCAATCGAGGGCCGCGTTCCCTTCATCAACTTCTTCGATGGCTTCCGTACCTCTCACGAGATCCAGAAGGTCGCCGTGTGGGATTACGAGGACCTGAAGGAGATGTGCGACATGGATGCCGTTGCCGCGTTCCGCAAGCACGCCCTGAATCCCGAGCGTCCCAACATGCGCGGCTCTCACGAGAACGGCGACATCTTCTTCCAGCACCGCGAGGCCTGCAACCCCTACTACGAGGCTCTGCCTGCCGTGGTCGAGAAGTACATGGACAAGATCAACGCCAAGCTGGGCACTGATTACAAGCTGTTCAACTACTATGGCGCTCCCGACGCCGAGCGCGTCATCATCGCCATGGGCTCCATCTGCAACGTCGCCGAGGAAGTCATCGACTACATGACCGCTCAGGGCGAGAAGGTCGGCCTGATCAAGGTCCATCTGTATCGTCCCTTCCGCGCGGACAGACTGATCGAGGCCATCCCCGCCACCTGCAAGGCCATCGCTGTTCTGGACCGCACCAAGGAGCCCGGCTCCCTGGGTGAGCCCCTGTATATGGATGTCGTCACTGCTCTGGCCAACGCCGGCAAGACCGACATCAAGGTCATCGGCGGCCGTTACGGCCTGGGCTCCAAGGATACGCCTCCCCGCAGCGTGTTCGCTGTCTATGAGGAGTTGACCAAGGCCGAGCCCAAGCGCCAGTTCACCATCGGCATCGTGGACGATGTCACCCACCTGTCTCTGGAAGAGAAGCCCGCTCCCCTGGTCGCTCCCGCCGGCACCATCGCCTGCAAGTTCTGGGGCCTGGGCGGCGACGGCACCGTCGGCGCCAACAAGAACTCCATCAAGATCATCGGCGACCATACCGACAAGTATGTTCAGGCTTACTTCCAGTATGACTCCAAGAAGACCGGCGGCGTGACCGTCAGCCACCTGCGCTTCGGCGACAAGCCCATCAAGTCTTCTTACTACATCAACAAGGCCGACTTCGTGGCCTGCCACGTGCCCGCCTACATCACCAAGGGCTTCCCCATTGTCCGCGACGTGAAGCCCGGCGGCGTGTTCCTGATCAACTGCCAGTGGAGCGACGAGGAGCTGGCTGAGCATCTGGACGCCGCCTCCAAGCGCTACATCGCCAAGAACAACATCCAGGTCTACACCATCAACGCCATCGACCTGGCCAAGGAAATCGGCATGGGCAAGCGCACCAACACCATCCTGCAGTCCGCCTTCTTCTCTCTGGCGAAGGTCATGCCCGAGTCTGAGGCCATCCAGTACATGAAGGACGCCGCCACCCACTCCTACCTGAAGAAGGGCCAGGACGTCGTCGACATGAACCACAAGGCTATCGACGCTGGTGCCACCGCCTACAAGAAGTTCGAGGTTCCCGCCGACTGGGCTGACGCTCAGGACGTGGCCGAGGACGTCCAGTTGGCCGGCAAGCCCGAGCTGGTGGAGCAGGTCAAGACCATCCTGAACCCCGTGGGCAAGATGGACGGCGACAGCCTGCCCGTCTCCGCTTTCGTCAAGCACGTGGACGGCCAGTTCGAGCTGGGCGCTGCCGCTTACGAGAAGCGCGGCGTGGCCGTGTCCGTTCCTACCTGGGATTCCACCAAGTGCATCCAGTGCAACAACTGCGCTTATGTCTGCCCTCACGCCACTATCCGTCCCTATGCTCTGACCGAGGAAGAGGCCGCCAAGGCTCCCGCCGCCGCCAAGATCGTGGACGTCAAGGCCGGCAAGGGCAAGGGCGTTTACAAGTACACCATGGCCGTGTCTCCTCTGGACTGCATGGGCTGCGGCGTCTGCG
>CAMBAJ010000038.1 GCA_945864305.1 uncultured Clostridia bacterium
CCTTCATCACCGGCACCATCTGCGCCCACCGCTGCCAGACCAAGTGCACCCGGAATTACTATGACGAGTCTGTCCAGATCCGCTCCACCAAGCTGGTGGCCGCCGAGAAGGGCTACGATGCCTACATGGCGAAAATTAAGGCTCCCGTGCCTGCCAAGACCAACGCCAAGGTGGCCGTCATCGGCGGCGGCCCCACCGGTATGTCCGCGGCCTACTTCCTGGGCCGGGCCGGTATCCCCGTCACTATTTTTGAGAGGGCCGACTGCCTGGGCGGCGTAGTCCGCCAGGTCATCCCCTCCTTCCGCATCAGCGACAACGCCATTGACAACGACGTAGCGCTGATGTTCAAGATGGGCGTTCAGGTACGCCTGAACACCCCGGCCCCCTCCGTGGCCGAGCTGAAGGCCCAGGGCTACACCCACATTTTCTTCGCCGTGGGCGCCTGGAAGGCCGGCAGGCTGGATATTCCCGGCAACGTGGTGCCTGTCATCGGCTGGCTGAAGGACCTGAAGGCTGGCAAAGAAGTCTCTCTGGGCCATGTGGCCGTGGTGGGCGGCGGCAACACCGCCATGGACGCCGCCCGTGTGGCCCTCCGGGCCGGAGCCAAGTCCTCCACCCTGGTCTACCGCCGCACCAAGAAGTATATGCCCGCCGACGCCGAGGAGCTGGGGCTGGCCATCGCCGACGGCGTGCAGTTCCTGGAGTTGGTGGCGCCCGTGGAGCAGAAGGACGGCGTGCTCAAGTGCGAGAAGATGAAGCTGGGCGAGCCTGACGAAAAGGGCCGCCGCAAGCCCGAGCCCACCGGCGAGTTCGTGGAGATTCCCTGCGACACCGTCATCTCCGCCGTCGGCGAGAAGGTGGAGTCCGAACTGTTCACCGCCAACGGCATCGAGGTGGACGATAAGGGCATCCCCGACTTCAAGACCAACATCCCCGGCGTCTACGTGGGCGGCGACGCCATGCGGGGCCCCGCCACCGTGGTGGAGGGTATCTCCGACGCCCAGAGCTTCGCCAACATCGTGATCGGTGAGGCCCACAAGGTGAACATCCCCAGTCACGCCAAGGCCACCCGGGAGGCCGCCATCGCCAAGAAAGGCATTCTGTGCGAATCCGCCAAGTGCGAGGGTGACCGGTGCCTCACCTGCAACGTGGTGTGCCAGGTCTGCGCCGATGTTTGCCCCAACCGGGCCAACGTGGTCATTGAGCTGCCTGACGGCCGCCACCAAATCCTGCACGTGGACCGGATGTGCAACGAGTGCGGCAACTGCGCCATTTTCTGCCCCTACGACAGTGCGCCTTACCGCGACAAGTTCACTCTGTTCATGACCCGGGAGGGATTTGATGAGAGTGAAAAGAACTCCGGCTTCCTGCCTCTTGGCGGCAAGAAGGTCCTGGTCCGTCTGGCTGGCCGTGTCTTTGAGGCCGACCTGGACGGTAAGAACGACCTGCCCGCCGACGTGGAGGTGTTCATCCTCACCGTCCTGACGAAATACGCCTATCTGATCGGATAACCTGTGAACCAACGGGCCCGGGACCATGCGTGCCATGGCTCCGGGCCCGTTTCTCTCATACATACTTTTCCGTCTTTCCGCATATACTAGCGTCATCACGATGTCTCAGGAAAGGATGACGCACGATGGAAACCCATTATCCCTTCACCCTGCCGCCGCTGCCCTTCGCCTACGACGCCCTGCTGCCGGTGCTGGACGAGCGGACCCTGCACTTTCACCACGACAAGCACTTCGCCGCCTATGTGGACAATCTGAACAAGCTGCTGGCGGACCAGCCGGCATATCAGGGTTGGTCCCTGGAGCAGCTGTGCCAGCGGTGGCCGGAGCTGCCGGAGGACACCCGTCAGGGCGTCCGCAACAACGCCGGTGGCGTCTACAACCACGACCTCTATTTCAAAATGATGGCCCCTCTGCCCGCCACCGTTCCGTCCGGGGACCTCGAAGGGGCGGTCGAACGGGATTTCGGGGACCTCTCCACCCTGAGAGCCGCCATGAAGGCCGCCGCCCTGGGACAGTTCGGCTCCGGCTACGCCTGGCTGGTCAGCGACTGCGACGGGAAGCTGTCCGTCCGGAAAACGCCCAACCAGGACACGCCGCTGCCGCTGACACCCCTGCTATGCTGCGATGTGTGGGAGCACGCCTATTATCTCCAGTACCAGCACCGCCGGGGCGACTATTTCGACGCCTGGTGGCTGCTGGTGAACTGGCCCCAGGTGTCCCGGGCCTATGGGGAGTTTCTGGAACGGCGTCCCCGGTGCCCGCATCCCTGAACACAATGGCACAAAAGCGGGCCGCTTTCCGGCCCGCTTTTTGTACATCCGCTGTCCGGAAATTTCGTTGACAAGAAGCGGCTTTTCCGATAATATAATATGTCGAATGAAAACGACGAGGAAGGAGAAATCACATGAATCTGCTGCTGACCGGCGGAGCCGTTTTTTTGAACGGAAGCTTTCAGAATATGGACCTCGCCATTGACCAGGGCCGTATTGTTTCCGTTTCCCCCTCCCTTCCCAAGGAAGGCTTTTCCGTCATTGAATTGCATAACCGTTTGATCGTTCCAGGTTTCGTTGATGTTCATGTTCATCTTCGGGAACCTGGTTTTTCTTATAAGGAAACGATTTACTCCGGCACATCGGCTGCCGCCGCTGGCGGCTATACCGCCGTGTGCGCTATGCCCAATCTGAAGCCGGTACCCGACAGTCTGGAGAATCTGCGTGTCCAGCTGGACCTGATTCGGAAAAACGCCAAAGTCCATGTGTATCCCTATGGTGCCATCACCTGCGGTGAGAAGGGCGAGGCACTGGCAGACCTGGCGGCCATGGCCCCCTATGTGACAGGCTTCTCCGACGACGGACGGGGCGTCCAGTCCGAGGAGATGATGCGCGCCGCCATGACCCTTGCCAAAACGCTGGACAAGCCCATCGTGGCCCACAGCGAGGACGAGAGCCTGCTGACAAAGGGCTGGGCCGTCCACGACGGAGACTTCGCCCGGCGGAACAACCTGCCCGGCAACGCCCCCGCCAGCGAGTGGAAACAGGTGGAACGGGACATCCGGCTGGTCCGAGAGACCGGCTGCCGCTACCATGTGTGCCACATCTCCACCAAGGAGTCCGTGGCCCTCATCCGGGCCGCCAAGGCCGAGGGCCTGCCCGTCACCTGCGAGACCGGCCCCCACTATCTGGTGATGTGCGACGAGGACCTGCAGGACGAGGGCCGGTTCAAGATGAACCCGCCCATCCGCTCCGCCGAAGACCGGGACGCCCTGGTGGCTGGCCTGCTGGACGGCACCGTGGACTGTATCGCCACGGACCACGCTCCCCACTCCGCCGAGGAAAAATCCAAGGGCCTGCAGGGCAGCCTCAACGGCATTGTGGGTCTGGAGACCGCCTTCCCCATCCTGTACACGAATCTGGTGGAAACCGGCATCGTGCCGCTGGAGACCGTTCTGAACGCCCTGTGCGTCAATCCCCGGCGCATTTTTGGCCTACCCGGCGGCTCGATCAGGGAAGGTGCGCCCGCCGACCTGACAGTGCTGGACCTGAACCGGCCCCACGTCATCAACAGTCAGACCTTCCGCTCCCTGGGCCGGGCCACCCCCTTTGACGGCTGGGGCGTCTCCGCCGCTGTCGCCATGACCATCTGCGGCGGGGAGATTGCCTACGCCGATTTACGGAATCAGGAGGATGACATATGAAGAAATCTCTGTTCACGCTGGAACACGCCCGTCAGCTGACCGCTGACACCTATGAGCTGGTGCTCTCCGGTGACACCTCCGCCATTACCGCGCCGGGCCAGTTCGTGAATATCGAGCTGCCCGGCAAGTTCCTGCGGCGGCCCATCTCCATCTGCAACTGGACAGAGGACGCCCTCATGCTGCTGGTCAAAGTGGTGGGCGAAGGCACGAAGGAGTTGGTGCGTTGCGTGCCTGGCACGGAACTGGACGTGCTCAGCGGCCTGGGCAACGGCTTTGATATGTCCCTAGCGGGTGAGCATCCCGTCCTGGCGGGCGGCGGCATCGGCATCGCCCCGCTGTACGGCCTTGCCCAGCGGATGCTGGAGCGGGGCCAGACCCCCACTGTGGCCCTGGGCTTCCGCACCGGGAAGGACGCCTTCTATCTGGAGGAGTTCGCCGCTCTGGGCTGCCGTCTGCTCATTGCCACCGAGGACGGCTCCTTAGGCGTGAAGGGCTTTGTCACTGACTGCATCAAAGCCGTGCCGGAGTGCGACTACGTGCTCGCCTGCGGCCCCCTGCCCATGCTGAAAGCCGTCCACGCCCTGCCCCAGCTCAGGGGCGGACAGTTCAGCTTTGAGGCCCGGATGGGCTGCGGCTTCGGCGCCTGCATGGGCTGCACCGTGCCCACCAAGGACGGATACAAGCGGGTCTGCAAGGACGGCCCCATCCTGTATAAGGAGGAGATCGTATGGTAAACCTCTCTGTGAATCTGGCGGGCGTGGAGCTGAAAAATCCCATCATTCCCGCCTCCGGCACCTTCGGCTACGGCCGGGAGTACGCCGAGCTGTATGATCTGAATGTCCTGGGCAGCTTCTCCTGGAAGGGAACCACCGGGGAGGCCCGGCTGGGCAATCCCCAGCCCCGCATCGCGGAGATGACCGGCGGCATGCTGAACGCCGTGGGCCTCCAGAACCCCGGCATCGACGCCGTTATTGAGAAGGAAGTGCCCAATATTGCGAAAATCTTCCAGGGCCCCGTCATTGCCAATGTGGGCGGCTTCTCTATCGACGAGTACGCGGAGAACTGCCGCAAGCTGGAGGATGTGGAGCAGGTCAAAATTCTGGAAGTGAACATCTCCTGCCCCAATGTCCACGCAGGGGGCAAGAACTTCGGCTGCGACCCGAAATCCGCCGCCGAGGTGACAAAGGCGGTAAAGGCCGCCACCAGCAAGCCCGTGTTCATGAAGCTGACCCCCAATGTCACGGACATCGCGGAGATCGCGAAGGCCTGTGAGGACGCGGGTGCCGATGGCGTGTGCCTCATCAACACCTTGCTGGGCATGCGCATCGACCTGAAATCCCGCAAGCCCATCATCGCCAACCGCACCGGCGGCGTCTCCGGGCCCGCTGTTTTCCCCATCGCGCTGCGGATGGTGTGGGATGTGTACGAGGCTGTGAACATTCCCATTATCGGCTGCGGCGGCGTTTCCTCCGCCGAGGATGCCGCGGAAATGATGTTGGCGGGCGCTGCCGCTGTGGAAGTGGGCGCCGCCAACCTGAAAGACCCCTTTGCCTGCAAGACCATGGTGGAGAAGTTGCCCGCCGTCTGTGAGCGGATGGGCGTGGAGAAGATCGCGGAGCTGACCGGCGCCGCCCACCGCTGAACGAAGAAATACAACAGAAAGGACTGTTTTGAATATGAGCGTGAAAGACGTCATCATTGCCCTGGACTTCCCCACCAAGGAGGAGACCCTGGCATTTCTGGACCAGTTCCCCGCCGGGGAGAAGCCCTTTGTGAAAATCGGCATGGAGCTGTTTTATGCCGAGGGTCCCGATGTGGTGCGGGAGATCAAGGCCCGGGGCCACAAGATTTTCCTGGACCTGAAGCTCCACGACATCCCCAACACGGTCAAGCGGGCCATGGCGGTCCTCAGCCGTCTGGATGTCGACATGGTGAACCTCCACGCCGCAGGCGCCTCTGAGATGATGAAGGGCGCCCTGGAGGGCCTGACCCGGCCTGACGGTTCCCGGCCCCTGCTGATCGCCGTCACCCAGCTGACCTCCACCGACGCGGCGGCCCTAAAAAATGAGCTGCTGATCGATGTCCCCATGGCGGAGACGGTCATGTCCTACGCCAAGAACGCCGCCGACTCCGGTCTGGACGGCGTGGTGTGCTCTCCCCTGGAGGCCGTTCTCGTCAAGGAGAAGTGCGGTGAGAACTTTGTCACCGTCACCCCCGGCATCCGCTTCGCGGACAGCGCCGTGGGCGACCAGAAGCGCATCATGACCCCGGAAAAGGCGGGCAAGTCCGGCTGCGACTACATCGTGGTGGGCCGCCCCATCACCCAGGCAGAGGACCCCGTGGCCGCCTACCGGAGATCGGTAAAGGATTTTCTCGGTTAAATCGGTTAAATATTTCTTAGGAGGAATTGAGATATGAGTTTGGAAAAGACCATCGCCCATGACCTGCTGAGCATCGGCGCCGTGTTCCTGCGGCCCGACGAGCCCTTCACCTGGGCCAGCGGCATCAAGAGCCCCATCTATTGTGACAACCGCCTGACCCTGACGGCCCCTGCCGTCCGCACCCACGTGGAGGAGGGCCTGGTGGACCTGATCTGCAAGCACTATCCCACCGCGGAGGTCCTGATGGGCACCTCCACCGCCGGCATCGCCCACGCCGCCATCTGCGGCCACCTCATGGGCCTGCCCACGGCCGCCAGAACCGCATCGAGGGCAAGCTGGAGCCGGGCCAGAAGGTCGTGGTCGTGGAGGACCTGATCTCCACCGGCGGCAGCTGCATCGAGGTGGTGGAGGCCCTGCGGGAGGCCGGTGCCGAAGTGCTGGGCATCGTGTCCATCTTCACCTACGGCCTGCAGAAGGGCCTGGATCGCATGGCCGCCGCCAACGTGGTCAACTACAGCCTCAGCAACTTCGACGCCGTGTGCGAAGTGGCCGCTGAGGAGGGGAAAATCAAACCCGAGGACATTGACCGCCTGAAGAAGTTCCGGGCCAACCCCTCTGACGAGAGCTGGATTGGTTAAGGAGGTTTTGGACATGCCCAGAAATATCATCGACGTCACCGACCTGAGCGTGGAGGAGATCAATGAGCTGATCGCCACCGCCGAGGACATCATCGAAAATCCCGCCAAGTACCAGGACGCCTGCGCCCACAAGCAGCTGGCGACCCTGTTCTTCGAGCCCTCCACCCGCACCCGCCTCTCCTTTGAGTCCGCCATGCTGGCGCTGGGCGGCAGCGTGCTAGGCTTCTCCGAGGCCAATTCCAGCTCCACCGCCAAAGGCGAGACCGTGGGCGACACGGTCCACACCGTCAGCTGCTACGCCGACATCATCGCCATGCGCCATCCCAAGGAGGGCGCTCCCTTCGCCGCCGCGCAGTACAGCGAGGTCCCCATCATCAACGCCGGTGACGGCGGCCACAACCACCCCACCCAGACGCTCACCGACCTGCTGACCATCCACCGGGAAAAGGGCCGTCTGGACAATTTCACCATCGGCTTCTGCGGCGACCTGAAATTCGGCCGCACTGTTCACTCCCTTGTGAATGCCCTGAGCCGGTATGAGAACATCAACTTCGTCCTCATCTCCCCTCTGGAGCTGAAGCTGCCCCGCTATGTGAAGGAGGAGGCTCTGAAGAAGAAGGGCATTCCCTACACCCAGACCACCGATCTGGAGTCTGTCATTCCCCAGCTGGACATTCTGTACATGACCCGTGTCCAGAAGGAGCGGTTCTTCAATGAGGAGGACTACCTGCGCTTGAAAGACAGCTATGTGCTGACGCCGGAGAAGCTGGTCAGCGCCAAGCAGGACCTGTCCATCCTTCACCCCCTGCCCCGTGTCAATGAGATTTCCGTGGCCGTGGACAAGGACCCCAGAGCCACCTACTGGAAGCAGGTCAAAAACGGCAAGTTCATCCGCATGGCCCTCATCATGAAGCTGCTGGGCATTGAGGTCTGAGGAAAGGAGCAATCGATTTTATGAATATTGACAGCATCCAAAACGGCGTGGTCCTGGACCACATTCAGTCCGGCAAGAGCATGGACATCTACAAATATCTGCATCTAGACCAGTTGGACTGCTCCGTAGCCATCATCAAAAACGTCCGCAGTGACCATATGGGCCGGAAGGACATCATCAAGATCGACTCCCCCATGGATGTGGACCTGGACGTACTTGGTTACATTGATTCCAACATCACCGTTAACATCATCCGCGACGGCAAGCTGGTGGAAAAGAAGCACCTGGAACTGCCGAAAAAGCTGGTGAACATCATCCACTGCAAGAACCCCCGCTGCATCACCGTGGCGGAACCGCAGTTGGACGCCATCTTCCTGCTGAGCGACCCGGCAAAGCATACCTACCGCTGTGCTTACTGCGAGACGGCTATCGACAAGAAATTCTGAGACACCCGGCCCGGGGCCTTGCTCCGGGCCGGTAGTTTTCCAAAGGATACGCTATGAAAGAGAGAAATCCCCACGCCCTCCGGGGCGTGGCCTGCTCCGCACTGGGCGGCGTGTGCTGGGGCTTTTCCGGCACCTGCGTACGGCTGCTGGCGGGCGGCATTCTGCTGACCGTACCAGCTGTCCTGCGGCGCCGGGAGAGCGTGAAGGGCATTTTCCGCGGCCCGAAGGACCTGCTTCGCCTTATCTGCTACGGCATCTGCGGATTGCTGCTGTGCCAGTACGCCTATATGACCGCCATCTCCTACTCCAACGCCGCTACCATCACAGTGCTGCAAAACCTTGGGCTGCTCATCGTCATGGGCTATACCTGCCTCCGGGGCCGCCGCCTGCCCTCCCGGCGGGAGGGGGCGGCGCTGGTGCTGGCCCTAGCGGGCGTATACCTACTGGCTACCGGTGGGGACCCCGGCCACATGGCCCTGTCCACCAAGGGGCTATTCTGGGGGTTGGCCGCCGTGGCGGTGGCGCTGTACACCCTATTGCCCCAATCCCTCCTCTCCCGCTGGGACCGGGACGCCGTCATTGGCCCGGGTATACTCATCGGCGGCATCTTTTTGAACCTGACAGCCAGAAGCTGGACCTTTTCTTTCAGCCTGCCTTTTCAGGGCTGGCTGGCCGTGGGAGCTGTCGTCCTGCTGGGCACCGCTGTGGCCTTCTCCATCATCATGCGGGGCATTGTGGATGTGGGGCCCGCCAAGGCGTCCATGCTGGCTTCCACGGAGCCTGTCTCCGCCACCGTATTTTTGCTGGCAAAATCCAAGTAAGAGCCAAAAGGGTCAGAGGACGTACTTGACAGGGTAAAGCACCGTATTTATACTGAAATCAGCCTGATTAGGCATATTTTTGAAAAGGAGAACTGCTGTTTGACACTGCATCGTACCTCGGAGCTTGCGGACTGACCGGGAGGTCTGTTCCGTAAAGTCACGACCTCCCGGAAGCTGAAAACACCAACTTTCGAGGAGGAATTTCCTTGCATCACGATCCTAAACGGAAAAAGCAAAACTACCGCACTGAACCCTGCAACGACGTGTTCACCTGCCGCGTCTGCGGCTGGCCCGTCGGTCCCAAGGGGGCCGGGAGCCACCACCGCAACCACTGTCCCAACTGCCTTTCCAGCGTCCATCTGGACGACGAGCCCGGTGACCGGGCCGCCCAGTGCGGCGGCACCATGGAGCCGGTGGCGGTGTGGGTACGGAAAGGCGGCGAGTGGGCCGTCATCCACCGCTGCAAGGTCTGCGGCGTGCTCCACTCCAATCGGGTGGCCGCCGACGACAATCCGGCACTGCTCATGAGTCTGGCGGTCAAACCTCTGGCGGAGCCGCCTTTCCCACTGAGCCGCCTGAAAGACCTGCTGTAAAAAACAAGGGTCATCCCAATCGGGATGACCCTTGTTTTTTTACTTTTAAAGTCCCCGCCAGGCTTCAGGCCGCAGACGGCTCAGGTCGTGCTCCGCCGCGTCGATAGTCCGGAGCATGGCCTCCTTGTCTTGGTTCAGTGTGCCCTTCAGCACCAGATAGTTGCTGGCGTGGTTCATGCGGAACACACTGCCGGGGCTATCCAGATTCTCCACCAGCAAGCGGGTCTCCTCCAGCACCTGAGGCTGGGTCAGTAGCTGGAATTTTCCATCCCGGACCCAGTCGTACAGCGGCGTCCCAGACTCCACCATCAGGGTCAGCATCCCGATATACTCCGGGTTCATAGCGTTGAAAGCCTTGGCCGTCTCGATGGCATGCTTCTCCAGCAGCTCCGGACCGCCTAAGCCGGTGATAGCGGTGACAGACAGGGCAATGCCGTTCCGGCGGACCTTCTGGCCCATCTCGATGATCTCCGCCGCCGGATGGCCCTTCCGCATGAGCTTCAGTACCTCGTCGCTGCCGGATTCCAGGCCCATGTACACCATGGTCAGTCCTTTGGCCCGGAGAGTTTGCAGTTCTTCATCCGTACGGATGCGGATGCTGGCCGGAGAGGCGTAGCTGGTAACACGCTCGCATTCCGGGAACAACTCCCGAATGGTGTCCAGGATGGTGTACAACTCCGACGCCTTCCGAACTAAGGCGTCGCCGTCCGCCAGAAACACCTTGTCCACATGACGGTAGGTCTGCCGGGCGATGCGGAAATCCTCCAGAACTTCTTCCAGCGGGCGCAGTGCGAAGCGCTTTTCCTTATACATGCTGCAAAAAGCGCAGGTATTGTGGCTGCACCCGTAGGTCACCTGGACGATGAGGCTGTACGCCTCAGAGGGGGGACGGTAGACGGCTCCGTAATATCTCATACGCCCAGTTTCTCCAAGGCCGCCATTTTCAGGCAGGTGCAGAACACGGCAATGGCCTGCTCCAGCTCCTCAACAGGAGGCAGGGACGGGGCGATGCGAATATTGCTGTCCTGGGGGTCCTTGCCGTAGGGGAAGGTGGCGCCGGCGCCGGTCATGGTGACGCCCGCCTCCTTGCACAGCGCCAGAGTCCGCTTAGCGGTACCGGGCATGGCGTTCAGGGAGACGAAGTAGCCGCCCTTGGGCCGCCGCCAGGAGGCAATGTTCAACGGGGCGATCTCCCGGTCCAGGGCGTCCACCACGGCCCGGAACTTGGGGCCCATGATGGCGGCGTGCCTCTTCATCAGCTCCAGGGTGTGGGCCTTGTCCTTCAGATACAGGACATGGCGCTGCTGGTTCACCTTGTCGAAGCTGATGACCTGAACAGTCAGCAGTTTCTTCATATATTCCATGTTGGCCTCGGAGCAGGCAAAGCAGGAGATGCCGGCGCCGGGCAGCGTCACCTTGGAGGTGGAGGCAAACTCGAACACCATGTCCGCGTTGCCGTACTTCTCGCACTCGCTGAGGATGTCCGGGAACTCCACATAGTCGCCCTCGAACTCGTGGATGCAGTAGGCGTTGTCCCACATCAACAGGAAGTCCGGTGCGGCGGGCTTCATGGAGGCGATGCGGCGGATGGTCTCGGCGGAGTAAATGATGCCGTCGGGGTTGGAGTACTTGGGCACGTTCCACATACCCTTGACGGCGGGGTCCTTGATGGCCTCCTCCACGGCGTCCATGTCGGGGCCTTCGTCGGTCATGGGAATGGTGATGAGTTCAAATCCGAAGGACTCCGTGACCTTGAAGTGGCGGTCATAGCCGGGGGCGGGGCACAGCCACTTCAAGGTCTCCTCTTTGCACCAGGGCTTCTCACTGTGGAGCAGGCCATGAGTATAGGCCTTGGAGACGGTGTCGTACATCAGCTGCAAGCTAGCGTTACCGCCCACGAACACCTGCTCGGGCCTGCAGCCCAGGATATCGGCAAACAGGCGCTTTGCGGCGGGCAGGCCGGTCAGCTCACCGTAGTTTCGGACATCAATGCCGTCGGACACATAGTCCTCCGGCTTCTGCATCAGGTCAAAAATATCGCTGACCAGGTCCAACTGGGCTTTGCCGGGCTTGCCCCGGGCCATGTTCAGGCTCAGGCCCTGGGCCTTCAGCGCGTCGAACTCCCTCTGGAGCCGTGCATATTCCTCTTTCCGTTCCTGTTCAGTCATCTGAGCGTAGGCGGTCATAATCTTGCATCCTTTCCTTGTGGTTTTGTGCAAATTTTAATTCAGTATACAGAGTTTCCGTGAAAGTTTCAAGGTCCATTTTGCTGATTTTCATCCCTCGCTTTTCAAAAAAGGGAGCCCCGCATCGGCGCTTTGACGAGAGGCCCGCTTCAGCCGTCAGCAGCCTGAAGCGCAGCCTGTGCTGCCAGCGGCACAGGCGATGGTGTGATTCGATACATGATACGCAGCCCCTTGAGTTCCACAGGCTGCTGTTTTCCCGGAAAGTCTCTTTTCTTTTTTTGAAAGCGTGCTATAATTTTGTTAAGAATATCTGTATATATGTGAGGAGCACCATGGAAGAAAAACAGGAACAGAAATTTCACCAAATGACGGAGGAGCCTGTGGGACAGTTGATCTGCAGGCTGGCCCTTCCCTGTATCATCAGTATGCTGGTCACCGCCTTTTACAACATGGCGGACACATTTTTTGTCGGTATGCTGAAAAGCAACAGTGCCACCGGCGCCGTGGGCGTAGTCTTTTCGCTGATGGCGATTATTCAGGCAGTGGGCTTTTTCTTCGGGCACGGCAGCGGCAACTTCATCTCCCGGGAATTGGGCAAGCACAATTATGAAGAGGCCTCCAACATGGCGGCCACCGGCTTTTTCTCCGCGCTGGCCGCCGGACTTCTGATCTGTGTTTTGGGTCAGATTTTTCTGGAGCCTCTGGCTTATCTCCTGGGCTCCACGGACACCATTCTCCCCTATGCCAAGGCGTATCTGCGGGTCATCCTGATCGGTGCTCCCTGGATGACCGCCTCCCTGGTGCTGAACAACCAGCTGCGGTTCCAGGGCAGCGCTGCCTATGCCATGGTGGGCATCGCCAGCGGTGCCGTTTTGAACATCGGTCTGGACCCGCTGCTGATCTTTGTGTTCGGCATGGGCGTGGCTGGCGCCGCCTGGGCCACCATTTTCAGCCAGTTCGTCAGCTTCTGCCTGCTGCTGATCGGCTGCACCAAGGGTGGAAACCTGCACATCCACATCTCCCGGGTCCAGCTGAAGTGGTCCTATTACGCCATGATCATCAAAGGCGGCCTTCCCTCCCTGGCCCGGCAGGGCTTGGCCTCCGTGGCCACCATCTGTCTGAACCAGGCCGCCCGCTCCTATGGAGACGCCGCCATCGCCGCCATGAGCGTGGTCCAGCGGATCATGATGTTCGGTGCCTCCGCCATGATCGGCTTCGGCCAGGGCTTCCAGCCCGTCTGCGGGTTCAACTACGGTGCGCGGCTCTATCACCGGGTGAAGGAGGGCTTCTGGTTCTGCGTCAAAACCTCTACGGTCTTTCTATTCGCCGTGGGGACACTGGGCTTCATCTTTGCCCCCCAACTGGTGGCGCTGTTCCGGGATGACCCGCAGGTCATCTCCTATGGTGCCACAGCTCTGCGGTTTCAGTGCGTGACTTTCTGCTTCCAGGGATGGGTCGTTATGAGCAATATGATGCTCCAGACCATCGGCCGCACAGCCCCCGCCACCTTCCTGGCCATGGCCCGGCAGGGCGTCTTTTTCATTCCGCTGGTGTGGATTCTCTCTGCCGCCTTCGGGATGCTGGGCATCCAGATGACACAGACAGTTTCCGACTGTCTGACTCTGATCTGTGCCATTCCCATCCAGTTGAAGGTCCTGCGGGAGTTGTCCGCTTCCCCGGACCGTGTCTGAGGTTTTTTATCAGCTGTTTCCTCGATGACAACCGAAAAGCGGGACCGCCGTCGGCGGTCCCGCTTTCTTTTTCTGTTATTTTACGCGGATGCCTTCGCCGCTGGACAGTGGCAGGGCCGTTCTTTCCGTTCCTCCGGTGCTCTTTCGTGACGTGTCGGAACTTGCCTCATTTACTTGCTGATCTCAAACTCCACATATCCCATCGCTCCGATGGCTACCGTATAAGGCGGGAACACCACGACAGGGTTTCCGGCCTCGTTGATATAAAAGCCGGTGGTCTCGTCCACGGTGGAGAAGCCGCCCATGCTCTCCTCAAAGTACACGGAGGGTTCCTCCGCCGCGGCCATCTGGGCCTTGATGGACTCGTTGCAGATGTTCACCCAGTCCGCGCCCAGCACGTCCGCCAGGGTCAGCTCTTTGTTCTCCGCCAGGTCCAGATTGTAATAGGTCCGCTCCTGATAGGCATTCGCGATAGAGACCGTGCTGTCCACCTCAAAGGAGACCGTGGTGTCCGACTGGGACTTGATCTCATAAGTGACACTGACCTTGTTATCATGCTGTTCCCAGTCCTCCTGGGTTCCGCCGGTGGCGAAGAACGCATCCTTATACTCTGCGATCACCTGCTCGCCCTCAGCGATCTTCGCGTCCACCCGCTCCTGGATCTCCGCGTCGATCTGAGCCGCAAAGTCCGAGCCGGTGACACCGGGCTGCTCCACGGTCACGGTACGGTCCTCGTTCTCGTTTGTAAAGCTGCGGACCGTCAGCACCTGGAACAATCCGCCCAGCACCGGCACATCCGCCGCCGCGGCCGCCACGGTGGGCGAGAGATTCAGCGCTCCCACGACCACCACAAAACAGGCGGCCACAGTGCCCAGCCGCCGCTTCCAAATCCGGCGGACCCGGTTGGTCTTTCCCTGTCGGATGCCGGCCTGGACCCGGTCGTTCAGTTCTTCGGGGACAGGGGTCTCCTCATATTCCATTCTTGCGTTTTCAAACTCTTTCATGTCAGTTTGACTCCTTCCAGTGATACTCTCAGTTTTTTCAGGCCCGTGTACAGCCGTGTTTTCACCGTGCTCAGACTCACCCCGGTGACGGCGCTGATCTCCTTCAGCGACAGGTCCTCGTAAAACCGCAGCTTCACGATGGTGCCGATCTCCGCAGGCAGTGCGTCCACCCGTTGTGCCAGTGTGCCGTCGGTGGGCAGAGGATCTTCATAGCTGCCCGCGTCCAGCGCCTCCGGTGGCACAAAGGCGACCCGCTTCCGCTGACGCAGCATGTCTGTACATACATTGACCAAAATGCGGTAAAACCAGGTGCGTACAGCGTCCGGCTTCTGCAGGCTATCCTGTTTTTCCAGTGCCCTGCAGACAGCGGTCTGCACCGCGTCCAGGGCCTCTTCCCTGTTTTTCAGATAGCTGTAAGCCAGACGGTAAAACCGCGCCTGCTCCTTCACAAGAAATGTTGTCAGGACTTCTTCCCGTATCTTTGCCACATCCATGGTCCTTTCTGTTGTATTCTGCTTGATAGACGGAGAGACCACCGGAAAAGTTTGCGCTTTTCAAAAAAATTTTACCACATATCATATCAGAAGAGGCGGACCGGCACCGGTCCGCCTCTCTTTTATTCGTATCGCAGCGCGTCGATGGGATTCAGCTTGGCCGCCTTATTGGCGGGCAGATAGCCGAACAGTACACCAATGCCCACGCTGACGCCGAAGCTGATGAGAATGGCCCCCAGAGACGGCGTGGCGTTGAAAGTGATGCCGCTGGTGCCCAACTGCGCCACCAGCATCCCGCCCAGAACGGAGCCAATGCCCGTGGCCACCAGACAGCCGAACAGGATGCCGATGATTCCACCCATGGCGGAGGTGGTGCCCGCCTCGATGATGAACTGCCGGCGGATGTCCCGGCGCCTGGCGCCCAGGGACTTGCGGATGCCGATCTCCCTGGTCCGCTCCGTGACGGAGACCAGCATGATGTTCATGATGCCGATGCCGCCCACCAGCAGGCTGATGGCGGCGATGGCCACCAGCACCAGCATGGCCACGCCCATCATGGCGTTGATCATGTTCACCTGGTCCAGCATGGTCTCGATGTAATAGGCGTCCTCGTCCTGGTAAAAGGTCCACAGCATGTTCTGGAGCAGCGCCTTGCCCTCGGCCACCGTGTCCCGCGATACCGCCATCACCTGATACAGCGTGACCGTGCGGCTGCCGGACATCTCCATGGCGTTTTCATAGGGGATGTACACCACGTCGTCGCTGCCCCCCTCCCGCAGCTCCTCCAGCTCCTGGGCCATGACACCCACCACGGTATAGGGCACGCCGCCGATGGTCAAGGTCTTGCCCAGGGCGTCGCCCCGGAAGGCCTCCTGTTCCAGATAAGCGCCGATGACGCAGACGTTCTGCCGCCGGGACACATCCACATATTGGAGATAGCGCCCCCTGGCCAGAGTATCGCCGTCCAGAGTGGTGCCGGTATCCGCGCGGTACATGGCCTCGCTGACGCCGTAGATTTTTGTTTTTTCAAACTCCAGGCTCCCCTGCCGGACGCCGGTGCCGCCGGAGACCCAGGGCGTCACGCCGCTGAACACATCCGGATGACTGTCAATCAGATCGTACATCTGCTGGGCGTCCAGGTTCATGGTGGTGCCGTCGCCCCGGCCCCAGCTGTAGGCATAGATCTGGTTGATGCCCACCTTGTCCACCTGCTGCTCCACCATGCCGGTAAGGCCGTTGCCCAGAGAGATGATGATAATGACCGCCCCCACGCCGATGACGATGCCCAACATGGTGAGAAAGGCCCGCATTTTGCTGGTCCGCAGGGATTTCAGCGCCAGCTTGAAGGACTGGGTCACATTCATGCCTCCGCCTCCTCTTTCGCTTCCTCCGGCTGGACCACGGCACGGGGGTCCGCCGCATCGCCGTCGTAGATGATCCGGCCGTCCTGGAGCCGGACGATGCGCTTCGCCCTCACGGCGATGGAGTTGTCGTGGGTGATGAGGACCACGGTGTCCCCTTCCCGGTTCAGCTTCTGGAGGAAGGCCAGCACCTCCCGGCCCGTCCGGGAATCCAGGGCGCCGGTGGGCTCATCCGCCAGGATGACGGAGGGCTCTCCCGCCAGGGCCCGGGCAATGGACACCCGCTGCTGCTGGCCGCCGGAGAGCTGGCTGGGCAGATTCCTCTGTTTCTCCGCCAGCCCTACCCGCTCCAATGCGCGGATAGCCCGCTCACGCCGCTCCTGGCCGGGAACGCCGGCATAGAGCAGCGGCAGCTCCACGTTCTCCAGCACCGTCAGTTTAGGGATCAGGTTGTACTGCTGGAAAATGAAGCCCAGCATCTTGTTCCGAATCTCCGCCTGCTGGTCGTCGTCCATGGTGGACACGTCCACACCGCCCAGGCGGTAGGTGCCGGTGGTGGGCACGTCCAGACATCCGATGATGTTCATGGCCGTGGATTTGCCGGAGCCTGACTGGCCCACGATGGCCACGAACTCCCCCCGGTCGATGGTCAGGCTGACGCCGTCCAGGGCATGGACGGCCTCGGCGCCCATGGGATAGATCTTATAGACATCTCTCAGTTCGATCAGATGCTCCACTGGGCTCAGCCTCCCATTTCATTGGTCTGGGAGGAGATCAGCACAGTGTCGCCCTCCTCCAGACCGGAGGTAATCTCGATGTACGCCTCGTCATTGAAGCCCAGGGCGACGGTGCGCTCCTCCAGCTTGGAGGGGTCCGCCACGGCGGTGCCGTCCTCTGTCATGGCGCCCTCGCCGGGTACCAGAACGGTGCTTCCCCGGTCCACCGCGCCTACCGGCACGCACAGGACATTTTCCGCCGTCTCACACAGGATGGTGGCAGAGACGTTCATGCCGGGCTTCAGGCCGCCGTACTCCGACACGGTGATGGTGACAGGGTAGGTGGTGAAGCCGTTGGTGGTGGTGCCGTTGACGCTGACCTTCTCCACCTGGCCGGTGAAGGTCTGCCCGGGCAGAGCGGCGGCGGTGATCTCCACCGTCTGCCCCACCTGGACTTTACCGATATCCAGTTCGTTGACGTTCATCTTCATTTTCAGACAGCTCAGATCGTAGATCACAGCCAAGGTGCCGCTAGCGGAGCCGTCCACCTTGTCCCCGGCCTTGAAGTTCTTTTCAATGACCGTGCCGGAGATGGGGGAGGTAATCTTGTAATCGTCCACTGCCCCCGCCGCCGTGCTGGCCGAGAGCCTACTGCTCTCCACAGTCAGCCGGGCATTTTGCAGCTGCTGGCGGTTGGCCTCGGACTCAATGGTGCAGAGGACCTCCCCTTTTTGTACCGTGCTGCCGGCCAGCTTGTCGAAACCGGTGACGCTGCCGCTGCCGGAGGCGTATACCGTGACAGAGTCCGGCATGGTCACAGCGGCACTACCATAGCTACAATAGCTGCTGATGACGGCGGAGGCGGTATAGGCGTCGGACAGGACGCCGGGGTTGTTCACCTTCACCCGGACACTGCTGCCCTTCATGCCGTTGCTGGTGATGGAGGTGGAGTTGGAGACAGAAACGACGCTGCCCTGCACCGGGCCGTCAAAGTTCCCCACGAACACCGTGGCACTTTGGCCTGCGTAAAATTCGCTAGGCTCCACATAGGGAAACAGAAAATCAACAGTCACATCCGTGCTGGCCACGATCTTCGCCAGAGCCGTACCGGCGGTGACGCTATCGCCGTTGTGGACATACACCTCGTTGATGGTCCCGGACATGGACGCTGTGGGCTGCAAAGCCTCCTGGGCCTGGGCGTAACTGAGTTTGGCCTGCTCCACAGAGATGTTGGCCCGGCTCACAGAGCTCTGGGCATCTCCGCTGTCCATGGCGTACAGCAGCGTCCCCTGGGTCACAAGATCCCCCTCCTCGAAGGGAGCACTCTCGATCTCTCCGGAGATCAAGGTGGTGACCTGGTAGGAGTCGGCGGGTTCCAGGGTGGCAGAGCCGGAAACGGACACCGTCAGGTCCCGGCGGACTGCCTGGGCCACCACATATCCCGTGGCCGCCGTCTCCGTCTTTCCGCCCAATATGGATATCGCCCCCCACACCAGCGCCGCCACAGCCAGCAACAGCGCCAGAAGCTTCATGCCGCGGCGTTTTTTCCCGCCTTTGGAGACAAGGTGTTTCTTCCACTTCTTTTCAGCAGGAACCGGCGCGCTGTCCACGGCGATCTGCTCCTCATTTCTCAAAGTCTCATCCATATTTGCGTCTCCTCGCTTTTGTGATTTTGCCTGGCAGGCCATTCTGTCCAGGTTCCTGATCTCCATTACGAAACAGCCCCGCCGTTTTCTTCAAGCCGCCTTTGTATCATTGTACTATTGTACTGAATAATTAGTACAATAACACATATTCACAGTTTGTCAAGTACCTCTCTCAAAATTTTCTGGTCTCTCTTGAGCACACTACGCCCTCCACCCACTGGAAGGTCAAGCACTTTTCAGAAAAAACGCAAAAAAGCAAGCAGACCACCGGATTTTCCGGCAGTCTACCTGCCCTATGAAATATGTACTTAGCTTCTCTCATACAGCGGCACTGTCCGCCGATAGGGCTGGGGCCGGTAAGTCACGGAGGCGATTTTCCGGCCGGAAACGCCGTATTTCGGATGAACGCCGAACAGGTCGATGTACCGGTCCAGGTCATCCCGCTCATCTGCCATGGCCTCCAGCAGCTGGACGGTGGCCCTGGCATCGTCCACAGCCCGGTGGCTGTTCACCGCCGTATCTCCCAGTCCGTAAGCATCGATGGCGTTGCAGAGCTTGTGGGGATAGTCCCGCCGGTCCCTGTACACCGTCAGGGCGTCCAGAAACCGGGGCGCCCGCAGAACGTCCACCCGGCCGCAGGGACGCAGGAACCAGTACAGAAAATTCAGATCAAACTGGGCGTTATAAGCCACCAGCAACGGGGCGTTTGCCCCGTCCAGCAGGCCGCAGAACCGGGACACCGCCTCCGCCTGATCCACACCCTCCGCCGCCAGCTGACGGTCGGTGATGCCCGTCAGGTCCGTGATAAAGGGCGGCAGAGTCTGGCCCACCGGCAGGCGGACCAGCAGGTCCATGCTCTCACGCTCCACACCGTTTTCCAGGCTCACGGCCCCCAGCTCGATGATGCGGTCCCGGCCAAACTCAATGCCCGTGGTCTCCGTGTCGAACACCACGATGCGGTCAAACTGCTTCCAGAGTCCCTCCATCACGGCGTGTCCTCCTCCAGATGGCTCTCGCCCGTGGCGTAGTCGATGACCACGCCTGGCTGGATGTTGTACACAAATACGTGGAAGCAGACGCCCTCGCCGCCATCCTCCACGGACCATGCCTCCATCTCCACACCTCTGGCTACCAGCTCCAGCCCCTCAAAAATGGGGGTCACGCGGTAGAGCACGTGATATCCCGTCTCCTCCACAAAATCCGCCACCTGGTTTTCAAAGGGCAGCATCCCCGTCACATTCAGATAGCGGGTCCCGGTGATCAGGTTGCGCTCATTGGCGTTCTCCCCCGCCAGCTGATAGCCGATGAGATGGCAGCGATTGTACAGGTATTTTCCATCCACGCAGTCGTATTTCGCCATCTGCCAGCCGGAGGGCTTGACCATGCCGATGGACCCCCGCTCCTCCGTGGGCATCAGCTCCTGGCACACGTTGGCATAGGCCACACCGCAGCGTCCCAGAAGGTCCAAAGAGCTGTACGTTTCAAATGGTGTCTGATTGGTCCGCTCCTCTTCCGTAAAATTGGGCTGATTTCCATTGAGCTCCACATAGGGGTCCCCGCTGTACGCCGGGAGATTCTCCAGGGTGATCTCCTCCTGGGGACTCTGCTGGTTCTCCTGCGTCTCTTCTTCCTGAAGAAGCCGCCGTATGGTCTCCAGAAGCTTTTCCCCAGATAATTGCGGAAGTTGCTCCTGCACAGTCTCCAGAATCGTGTCCGCCGGAAGTTCCGGCAGCATCCCGTACCCGTGCAGCAGCGCGATGCCGCCGCACAGCAGCAGAACCACCAGAAGCGGGACTGTTTTCTGCCGTTTCTTTCTCTTGCGCTTTGCCATAGTCTGTCTCTGTCACTCGTCCTTCCCTTGCCTGTTGTAAACGCGTGGCTTTCAATATACTACATTTCCGCTTCGTTTTCAATCCGCTCCACGGCGGGCACTGCTTTCATATATGCAAAAAAGCTGCAAAACCGACTGATTTTGCAGCTTTTTCTATCTGTTGGAGCGGATGATTCAGTTTTTGTGCTCCTCCAGCCAGCGCATGGCCATATAGGCATAGACCGCGCTGCCGCCGGTGAGAGCGTCCTCGTCAAATTTTGCCATGGGATGGTGCTGGGGATAGCAGTAGCCCTTTTCCGGCTGTCCGGCGGCCAGAGCCAGCATGATGGACGGGACCTCCTGGCTGACATAGGCAAAGTCCTCCGACCCCGCTGTCTTGGACGCTTTTCCGCCGCCCATTCCGCTGAGCTGGGCCGCAGAAAAGACGCGCCCGTCTCCCAGCAGCTCCCTGCTGTACCGCTCGGCACAGGCAGACAGCTCCTGGTCGTTGACCAGTGTGGGGCAGCCGCTGCCAAAAGTGACGGCCGCCTCCGCCCGCAGGGCTTTGGCCGTCCCCTGGGCAATCTCCGTCATCCGCTCTTTGATAAAGGTCCGGGTCTCCTCGTCAAAAGTCCGGATGCTGCCGCCCATCTCCACGGTGTCCGGAATGACATTGGATGCGACGCCCGCATGCATGGTGCCGATGGTCAGCACGGCGCGCTCGCCCATGGCCAGTTCTCTGGCGTGGATTTCCTGCAAGGCGATCAGGATATGGGCGGCAGCTGTCAGCGGGTCGACGCCGGTGTTGGGCATGGAGCCGTGGCAGCCCTTGCCCTGTACCTTGATGGTGAAATAATCCGCCGCCGGGGCACTCACACCGGGTCCTGAGACGACCACCGTTCCCGCCGGGAAAGGCATTCCCGCCATCACATGGATCATCATGGCAGCGTCTACCTTCGGATTTTCCAGCAACCCCGCCTCGATCATATCGTGGGAGCCCTCAAAAATCTCCTCGGCGGGCTGGAACATCAGCTTTACTGTACCCTCGATCTCATCCTCGTGGGCCTTAAGCAATCTGGCGGCCTCCAGCAGCATGGCGGTGTGCATGTCGTGTCCGCAGGCGTGCATCCTGCCGTTCTTGGATGCAAACTCCACGTCCGCCTCCTCCTGAATGGGCAGTGCGTCCATGTCGGCCCGCAGCAGGAAGACCTTTCCCGGCTTTTTGCCGCCCACCAGTGCGGTCACTCCAGCTCTGCCGCAGTCCATGGGCTGAAGGCCCATATCCGCGAGTTCCTGTTTGACAAATGGGAGCGTTTCTTTCAAATCAAAACCGGTCTCCGCCATCTGATGCAACGCCCGTCTGTTGGACAAAATTCGGTTTTGTTCTTTTTCCGCTTCCTGGAGCAGTGTTTTTGACAGCATGCTATCCCTCCATCTTGTCTGGGCCCATGTAGTATGGCCCGGATTTTATTTAACAGAATTATACCAGAAAATCTATGTCATCAATATGTCTAAATCATTAAAATTTAATTATAACAGTGTTTCAATCTTGTAGTCCGGTCTTCATCCTGTAAAGCAGTTTGCGCTCTGAGCAAACCAGCAATACTATGGGGCAATTGAATTCCGCATTATCGTTTGCGAAGGCTTATCAATTTTTTTAATAAATCAAAATAAATAGTTGACAAATCTCTTCCCTCCTGTTATACTGTCAACTGTTCCGGTTCGGGG
>CAMBAJ010000039.1 GCA_945864305.1 uncultured Clostridia bacterium
CTGGGCTTCCTGCTCTCCGGCGGCCTGGACTCCTCTCTGGTGTGCGCTATCTCCTCCCTGATCCTGGGCAAGAAGATTCGCACCTTCGCCATCGGCATGGACAAGGACGCCATCGACCTGAAATACGCCCGGGAGGTGGCCGACTACATCGGCGCCGACCACACAGAGGTCTACATGACCCGTCAGCAGGTACTGGACTCTCTGGAGGAGGTCATCGCCATGCTGGGCACCTGGGACATCACCACCATCCGGGCCAGCATGGGCATGTACCTGTGCTGCAAGGCCATCCATGAGCAGACCGACGTCCGGGTGCTGCTGACCGGCGAGATTTCCGACGAGCTGTTCGGCTACAAGTACACTGACTTCGCCCCCAACGCCCAGGCCTTCCAGGACGAGGCCAAAAAGCGGGTGGATGAGCTGTACATGTACGACGTGCTCCGGGCCGACCGCTGCATCTCCGTCAACTCTCTGGAGGCCCGGGTCCCCTTCGGTGACCTGGATTTCGTGAAATACGTCATGAGCGTCGACCCCGCCATGAAGATGAATACCTACGACATGGGCAAGTACCTGCTGCGCCACGCCTTTGAGAAGGACCACCTGTTGCCCGACGACATCCTTTGGCGCCAGAAGGCCGCCTTCTCCGACGCCGTGGGCCACTCCATGGTGGACGACCTGAAGGCCTACGCTGAGGAGAAGTACACCGACGAGGAGTTCGAGACTCTGCGCCGCAAGTACGACTACGGCACTCCCTTCACCAAGGAGAGCCTGCTGTACCGCGAGATCTTCGAGAAGTACTACCCCGGTCAGGCCCCGATGATCAAGGACTTCTGGATGCCCAACAAGTCCTGGAAGGGCTGCGATGTCAACGATCCCTCCGCCCGCGTTTTGGCAAACTATGGTGCCAGCGGCCAATAATCGACCGGAAATTTAGAGGTATCACCTATTGCGTTCCCGTCATTTTATGATACGATTCTTATAAGAAATATAGGAGGATGAAACGTATGAGCACAGTTATGAAACTCCCTGAGCTGTTCGGCAGCATGGTCTTCAACGAGGAGACCATGAAAGAGCGCCTCTCCGCCGCATCCTACGGTGCGTGGAAGAAGTGTGTCACCGAGGGCACCTCTCTGGATATCGGCACCGCCAATGAGATCGCGGAGGCCATGAAGCAGTGGGCCGTGGAAAAGGGTGCCACCCATTACACCCACTGGTTCCAGCCCATGACCGGCGTCACCGCCGAAAAGCACGACAGCTTCATCGCCCCCGTGGGCGGCGGCAAGATCATCATGGAGTTCTCCGGCAAGGAACTGGTCCGCGGCGAGCCAGACGCGTCCTCCTTCCCCTCCGGCGGCCTCCGCGCCACCTTCGAGGCCCGGGGCTACACCGCCTGGGACCCCACCTCCTTCGCCTTCATCAAGGAGGGTTCCCTGTGCATCCCCACCATCTTCTGCTCTTACTCCGGCCATGCGCTGGATAAGAAGACCCCCCTGCTGCGCTCCATGGACGAGGTCTCCCGTCAGGCCATCCGCATCCTGCGGCTGTTCGGCGACACCGAGACCAAGCGCGTCACCGCTCAGGTAGGCCCCGAGCAGGAGTATTTCCTGATCGACAAGGAGCTGTATAACCAGCGCGAGGACCTGCGGATGACCGGACGGACGCTGTTCGGTGCCAAGCCTCCCCGCGGCCAGGAGCTGGAGGATCACTACTTCGGCGCCATCAAGCCCCGGGTCGCCGCCTACATGAAGGACCTGGACGAGACCCTGTGGGCCCTGGGTGTGCTGAGCAAGACCAAGCACAATGAGGTTGCTCCCTCCCAGCATGAGATGGCCCCCATCTTCTCCGACGCCAACACCGCCTGCGACCACAACCAGCTGGCCATGGAGATGATGAAGAAGGTCGCCGACAAGCACGGCCTGGTATGCCTGCTCCACGAGAAGCCCTTCGCCGGCGTCAACGGCTCCGGCAAGCATGACAACTGGTCTCTGGGCACCGACACCGGCAAGAACCTGTTCAAGCCCGGCTCTACCCCCAGCCAGAACGCCCAGTTCCTGCTGTTCCTGGCCGCCTTCATCAAGGGCGTTGACGAGTATCAGGACTTCCTGCGTGCCACCGTGGCCTTCCCCGGCAACGACCACCGTCTGGGCGCTCAGGAGGCTCCCCCCGCTGTCATCTCCATCTTCCTGGGCGATGAGCTGAACGCCGTCGTGGAGTCCATCATCAAGGGCACCGAGTTCAAGGAGGCCGGCAAGCGCACGCTGGAGATCGGCGTGGATGTTCTGCCCGCCATTCCCCAGGACAACACCGACCGCAACCGTACCTCCCCCATGGCCTTCACCGGCAACAAGTTCGAGTTCCGGATGCTGGGCTCCTCCCAGTCCATCTCCGGCCCCAACATCGCCCTGAACACCATCATGGCCGAGGAGCTGCAGCAGTTCGCAGACGAGCTGGAGCAGTCCAAGGACTTCCAGGCCGACCTGTCCAAGCTCATTAAGAAGACTTTCACCGAGCATCAGCGCATCATTTTCAACGGCAACGGCTATGACGACGCCTGGATCAAGGAGGCCGAAAAGCGCGGCCTGTGCAACCTGACCTCCACTGCCGACGCCCTGCCCATGTACACCGCCAAGAAGAACGTGGACCTGTTCGTCAAGCACGGCATTTACACTAAGGAAGAGATCAACGCCCGCGCTGAGATTCACATTGAAAACTACACTACCGTCATTGGCATCGAGGCCAACACCATGGTGGATATGATCCGTCACGACATCCTGCCCGCCGTCTCCGGCTACGCCACCGACCTGTGCGAGCGCGCCGCCAGCAAGGACGCCCTGGGCGCGTCCTGCAAATATGAGACCACCACCGCCAAGGAGATCGCCAAGCTGACCGACGCTCTGATGGGCGCCTGCGATAAGCTGGAGAAGGACCTGGCCAAGGTTCCCGCCGATCCCACAAAGGCCATGGCTTACAGCCACGATACCATCATCGCCGACATGGCCAAGGCCCGGGAGGCCGCCGACAAGCTGGAGACCATGACCGCCTCCGACTACTGGCCCTTCCCCGTGTACAGCGATCTGCTGTTCTCCGTCTGATACCTCCCCGCGTCTGACGGGGACCTGAAACCGTCATTGTTTTTCTTCCACGGAAAAAGTAAGCGCAATGGGGCGCATACAGCCCCATTGCGCTTAACTTTTTCCAAAACGTTTTTGTCCGGCCCGAGCCGGAACTTTGTGTTCCCCTCTTTCTTTTTTTGGCCCCGCCGTGTTTTCCCCGCGGCGGGGCCGCCCCCCTTCATACAAAACAGCCCGATGAGGAATTTCCCCATCGGGCTGTTTTCATTCGGATACGCCTGCCCCTTACAGGAAGAAGTCGAAGCCCAGAGCCAGGATGGCGGTGATGATGCCACACACACCGATGGCCAGGCCGCTCATGGCGCCCTCCGTATCGCCGATCTCCAGGGCCTTGGCCGTACCCATGGCATGGCTGCACGCGCCGATGCCCAGGCCCGCCGCCAGGGGGTCCTTGACCCGGAACAGCTTGATCATAAAGGGAGCCGCCAGATTTCCCAGGATGCCGGTGAAGATGACCGCCGCCACAGTGATGGACACGATGCCGCCGTGGCTTTCAGAGATGGCCGTGGCAATGGGCGTGGTCACGGACTTGGGCAGCAGGGAGGCCGTCATGGCGCTGTCCAGGCCGAACAGGCGGCTCATGACCAGAACGCTGACGATGGTGGTCAGCGTCCCCGCCAGGCAGCCCGCCAGCACCGGGAGCCAGTTCTTTTTCAGCAGGTCGAACTTGGCGTAGATCGTCACCGCCATACAGGCCGTGGCCGGCCCCAGGAACATGTTGATCAGGCTGCCGCCCTTGTAGTAGGCCTCATAGGGAATATGGAACACGGTCAGCACCGCGATCAGGATCGCCACAGAGACGATCATGTTGTTGCAGATCACAAGGCCGGTCTTCTTCTGGGCCTTGATGCCCAGCCAGTAGGCGATCACCGTCAGGGTGATGCCGAAGAAGGGAGATTCCACCAACGCGCTCATTTCGTCTCCCCCTTTCTCTTCTCCAGCAGCCGCCGGGTGAGCGTGACCGTGCCCGCCGTGGCCGCGAAGGTCAGGACCATGGACACCACGCAGATGGTGAAAAACGCCGCCGCGTTCTCCCAGACCACATCCACGTAATTCATGATGCTGACAGACACCGGAACAAAGAAAAAGCCCAGATTCCCCAGCAGGAAGTCCGCCTTTTCCCGGATATGGTCCACCTTGATGACCCGCAGGACCAGCAGCAGCAACAGCAGCAGCAGGCTGATGACACTGGCCGGAAAGGGGAAGGGCAGAACAGATTCGATGCACTGGCTGACCCAGTAGATGCCGAATACAATACCGATTTGCAGTAAGATTTTCAAAAAATCGCCGCCTTTTTTAGAGAGTCGTCTCTATTTTAAGGATGCGTTTTCAGGAAGTCAAACCAAACCGTCCGGATTTTTCCTCTTTCAGACAACTTTTGGCGAAACGCGACAAGAGGGCCGCCTGTCTCCCGGTGGTCTCTTGGCAACATTTTATACGGTTCGCCCATAAAAATCAGGCCTGGTTCTCTGGGGCCATCGCTGTCAGTCCCCGGTGCGATGAGTGGGAGCCGGCACAGGACCTGGTTACCGGTATCTTCCAAATATTTTATATTTTTGATATTCTTTTTTCAAAGTTCCGCTTGAACAGTTGGATTCCGCCATGGTATACTGTGCTCATTCTAAGACCATGCTTCGGAGGTACACCGTCTTGCAAAAACGCAGTCATGCTTTGCTGGCATCCGCGCTTCTGCGCAGCGAGTGCGGATTCACCGCCAGACGTTTTCGGTGGGCGTTTCTGTTCGGCTCCTTCCAGCCGGACTGCAATCCATTCACCTATCTGAAGGGTTCCCTGCGCGCCTACAAGTTCCGCGGGCACAATTACAGCAATTCCCAGCCCTATATCGCCGCCCATATCGAGCGGCTCCAGCGGCGGGCCTCCTGGACCATGTGGCAGTATTACACCCTGGGCAAGCTGACCCACTATCTGGCCGACGCCTTCACCTACCCCCACAACGAGAACTATCCGGACAGCCTGATGGACCACCGCCGCTATGAGGACGACCTGCGGATTTATCTGGCCGAGTATCTGTCCCGGAAAAAGGTCCAGCACCAGCAGGCCAGCCAGGACCTGGCCGACGCCATCGAGGCCCTCCACCAGCGGTATATGGAGAGTGCGGCGGACATGCGCCGGGACGCCGAATACATTCTGGAGGCCACGGAGCTTCTGATGGCCGGCTGCTTCCCCGCCGCCATGGCAGGGCAGACTGTGTAATTTTCGACAGATTTCCGAGTTTTATTTGTAACAACTCACAGTTTCCATTTCATTTCTAAAGTGTTATGCTTTAAACATCTAAAGAGCCCGAAAGGAATACCGACCATGACCAACATCGCACGCGCAGCTGAATACCGCTACTTTAGCTTTACCTGCTTTTTCGGTAAGGCTTATTTCGGTTTGGCTGAAAGCGCACGTGTGTGAGATTGGTTTGTCAGGAAAACCATTCGTACATGATAACCCGCAGCCGAACCGGCTGTGGGTTTTTTTGTGCCATCTTTGAACATTTTTATGAACATCTGAGGAGGAACACATTATGATCGTCATTCTGAAACAAAATCCCAACCGTGACCAGCTGGACAGCCTGATCACCTGGCTGCAGGAAAAGGGCATTACCATCCACACAAGCATCGGCGAGGCCCACACCATTCTGGGCCTGGTGGGCGACACCTCCAAGCTGGACATCGACCTGATCTCCGCCCTGGACATCGTGGATGATGTCAAGCGCGTCCAGGAGCCCTACAAGAACGCCAACCGCAAGTTCCACCCCGAGGACACCGTGATCAAGGTGGGCAACACCCAGATCGGCGGCGGCAACCTGACCATCATGGCCGGCCCCTGCTCCGTGGAGTCCGAGGAGCAGGTGGTGGCCATCGCCAAGGCCGTCAAGGCCAGCGGCGCCACCATGCTGCGCGGCGGCGCCTTCAAGCCCCGCACCTCCCCCTACTCCTTCCAGGGCCTGGGCGCCACGGGTCTGGAGTACCTGAAGGTGGCCCGGCAGGAGACCGGCCTCCCCATTGTCACGGAGCTGATGGACCTGAGCCAGCTGCCCCTGTTCAAGGACGTGGACGTCATCCAGATCGGCGCCCGGAACATGCAGAACTTCGACCTTTTGAAGGCCGTGGGCCATCAGGACAAGCCCGTCATGATCAAACGCGGCATGTCCGCCACCTACGAGGAGTGGCTGATGAGCGCCGAATACGTCATGGCCGGCGGCAACGAGAACGTCATCCTCTGCGAGCGGGGTATCCGCACCTTTGAGACCTACACCCGCAACACCCTGGACCTGGCGGCCATCCCCGTGCTGCGCAAGCTGACCCACCTGCCCATCATCATCGACCCCAGCCACGCCACCGGCAAGAACTGGCTGGTGGAGCCCCTGGCTCTGGGCGCCGTGGCCACCGGCTGTGACGGTTTGCAGATTGAGGTCCACAACGACCCCGCCCACGCCCTGTGCGACGGCCCCCAGTCCCTGAAGCCCGAGGTGTTCGACCCCCTGGCCAAGAAGCTGCTGAAGCTCCACGAGGCCATGAAGACGCTGGAGGATTGAGATATGAACGTTGGTATTGTCGGCCTGGGCCTCATCGGAGGCTCCATGGCAAAAAGCATCAAAGCCCGTACCGCCCACACGGTCTGGGGCGTCGACCTGGACAGTGAGACCATGTCTCTGGCCCGGATGTGCGGCGCCATTGACGCCCCGCTGACGGACGACAACCTGCCCCAGTGCGATCTGATCCTCATCGCCATCCGCCCCGGCGCCGCCATTGAGTGGACCCGCCGCCACGCGGAGCTGATTGCCAAGTCCGCCGCGCTGGTGGACCTGTGCGGCGTGAAGCGGGTGGTGGTGGAGGCCCTGGCCCCCATTGCCGAAAAATACGGCTTCGCCTACATCGGCGGCCACCCCATGGCCGGTAAGGAGCGGGGCGGCTTCACCTCCGCCACCGACAGCCTGTACGTGGGCGCCTCCATGATCCTGACGCCGGATAAGCGGACGGACATGCAGCTGCTGGAAATGCTGAAGGCCTTCTTCCTGGATATCGGCTTCGCCTCCCTGACCTTCTCCACGCCGGATGAGCACGACCGCATCATCGCCTTCACCTCCCAGCTGGCCCACATCGTCTCCAGCGCCTACGTCAAGTCCCCGGAGGCCCAGCGCCGCCGCGGCTTCTCTGCCGGCAGCTTCCAGGACATGACCCGCGTGGCCCGTCTGGACGAGAACATGTGGACGGAGCTGTTTCTGGACGACGCCGACTATCTGACCACGGAGCTGGACGAGATCATCCGGCATCTGACGGAATATCAGGACGCGCTGAAGGCCAGAGACGCCCAGAAGCTCCACGACCTCTTGAAGGACGGCCGCGAGAAGAAGGCCTCCGCGGGAGGGCATTAAAGGGGGCGCAAGCTCCCCCTTTGCCCGCAAGGGGCACGCCGCATCCGTAAAGCAGCAAAGCTGCTGACGGCTGCGCAGTATATCCCCCACCACCAGTGACATCGGTCACTGGTGTGTGCGCTCCAAGAGCGCACAGGTCGAGGTATTTTCGCCACGCACATGTCGCGGCGAAAATGATTGGATTTCTTTTTCCGCCTTCTGTTTCCCCGGTCCTTTTCGCCATCCATTTTCTACGCGACCCGCAGGGGCGGATATCATCCGCCCCTCTACTCCGAATCACATCAAAGGAGGGACCCTATGTCCTCCATCCAAACCATCCAAGTCCATACGGCGCCCGCCTATGCCGTCTCCATCGGCGGTGGGCTGCTGCATACCTGCGGTCCCCTTTTACGGGAGTCCCTGGGGCTTTGCCACGTGGCGGTCATCACAGACAGCAACGTGGCTCCCCTGTATCTGGGCACCGTGACCTCCAGCCTGCAAACGGCGGGCTTCGCGGTCAGCTCCTACGTCTTCCCCGCGGGAGAGGCCCGCAAAAATTTTGATACTCTCTCCGGCATTCTGGAGTTCCTGGCGGAGGAGCGGCTGACCCGCACCGACTGCATCGTGGCCCTGGGCGGCGGCGTCACCGGCGACATGGCCGGCTTTGCCGCCGGATGCTACCTCCGGGGCATCCGCTGCGTCCAGCTGCCCACCACCCTGCTGTCCGCCGTGGACTCCTCGGTGGGCGGCAAGACCGCCATCGACCTGAAGGCCGGGAAAAACCTGGCGGGCGTGTTTTTACAGCCCGCCGCCGTGTTATGTGACACGGACTGCCTCGCCTCCCTGCCGCCGGAGGTCTTTGCCGACGGCGCCGCCGAGGCCATCAAGACCGGGGTCCTCTGTGACGAGAGCCTGTTCTCCCTGTTCGAGTCCGGCCATCTGGAGACCGACCCGGCCCAGGTCATCGCCCGGTGCGTGGCCTACAAGGCCGGCGTGGTGGAGCGGGACGAGAAGGAGCAGGGCGAGCGCCGTCTGCTGAATCTGGGCCACACCGTGGGCCACGCCATTGAAAAGTGCAGCGGCTATTCCATACCCCACGGCCACGCCGTGGCGGCGGGCCTGGTCATCATCGCCCGGGCGTCGGAGCACCTGGGCTGGACCGAGGAGCCCATCGCGGCCCGCATCGCCGCCTGCCTTGCCAAGAACGGACTCCCCACCGGCACGGACTACACCGCCGACGCCCTGGCAAACGCTGCCTCCGCCGACAAGAAGCGGGCGGGCGGCGACATCACTCTGGTCATTCCCCGGAAGATCGGCGCCTGTGAGCTGCGGAAGATGCCGGTTGCCGAGCTGCTGCCGGTCATCACCGCCGGTCTGGAGGTGTGAGATGGATCTTCGTATCGAACCCCGGCGCCTGTCCGGCGCCGTGACGCCGCCCCCCAGCAAGTCCATGGCCCACCGCCTCATCATCTCCGCCGCCCTGGGCGGCGGCACCAGCACCATCCGGAACGTGGCCTTCTCCCAGGACATCGAGGCCACCCTCCGGTGCATGGAGGCCCTGGGCGCCCGCTGGGAGCGGCTGGAGGAGGGCACCGTGCGGATCACCGGCATCGGACAGCCCTCCCCGGAGAACTTTTCCGAGCTCCCCCGCTTCGACTGCGGGGAGTCCGGCTCCACCCTCCGCTTTCTCATCCCCATCGCCCTGGCGGTGGCGGGGGGCGGCGTGTTCACCGGCCATGGCCGCCTGATGGAGCGGCCCCAGAAGCCCTACTTCGACCTCTTTGACCAGTTGGGCATCTCCCACCGGCAGGAGGACGGCGTCCTGACCGTGCAGGGCCGCCTGATGCCGGGTGAGTATCCGCTGGCGGGAAACGTGTCCAGCCAGTTCTTCACCGGGCTGCTGTTCGCCCTTCCCCTGCTGAACGGGCCCAGCACCGTGGTCAGCACCACGGCGCTGGAATCCGCCGACTACATCACCATGACCATCAACGCCATGCACAGCGCCGGAGTGACTGCGGCGGCCCAGTGGGGCCGGCGGCGCTTTCAGGTGCTCCCCATGCCCTATCAAGCCTTCGATGGCACCGTGGAGGCCGACTGGTCCCAGGCCGGGTTCTGGTACGCCGCAAACTTCCTGTCCAACGAGGTGGACATCCGGGGCCTGAACCCCCTGTCCGCCCAGGGGGACATGGTGGTCTCGGACCTCTACTGGAAGCTGGCCAGGCCCGGCGAGGCGGAGATCGACGTCTCCGGCTGTCCCGACCTGCTGCCGCCTCTGGCGGTGATGGCGGCCGTCCGGCAGGGCACCACCCATTTCGTGGGCGCCGCCCGGCTGCGCATCAAGGAGAGCGACCGCCTGGCCACCACCGCTGCCCTGCTGAATACCCTGGGCGGACAGGCGGAGGAGGGGCCTGACAGCCTGACGGTCCACGGCGTCTCCGCCTTCTCCGGCGGCACGGTGGACGGGGCCAACGACCACCGCATCGTCATGGCGGCGGCCATCGCCGCCACCCGCTCCACCGCCCCCGTGACCATCCTGGGGGCCCAGGCGGTGCGGAAATCCTATCCTGACTTCTTCGAGGTCTATCAACGTCTGGGAGGTGCTGTCCATGTCCTCTGAATTCGGAAAACAGCTGCGGGTGTCCGTGTTCGGCCAGTCCCACGGCAAGGCCATCGGCGTGAACATCGACGGTCTGCCCGCCGGGGAGGCCATCGACCTGGAGGAGCTGAACGCCTTTCTGGACCGCCGCAAGCCCGGCAAGAGCCCCCTGTCCACCGCCCGGAAGGAGACGGACACCCCCGTGTTCCTCTCCGGTCTGGAGGGCGGCGTCACCTGCGGCTTCCCGATGTGTGTCATGATCACCAACAGCGACCAGCACTCCTCGGATTACAGCGAGCTTGCCGACAAGCCCCGGCCCTCCCACGCGGACTACACCGCTCGGGTCAAATGGGGCGGCCACGCGGACATGCGGGGCGGAGGCCACTTCTCCGGCCGTCTGACGGCCCCCCTGTGCGTGGCCGGCGGCATCGCAAAACAAATTCTGGCCCGCCGGGGCGTCTACGTGGGCGCCCATCTGGCCGCCGTGGGGACCGAGGACGACGCCCCCTTCCCCCTGCGCCCCACCAAGGAGCTGTTTGACGCCGTCGCCGCCAAGCCCTTCCCGGTGCTGGATGACGGGGCCGGGGAGCGGATGCAGGCGGTGATTCTGGAGGCCCGGCAGAACCTGGACTCCGTGGGCGGCATCATCGAGTGCGCCGCCATCGGCCTCCCCGCCGGACTGGGAGACCCCATGTTCGACGGCATTGAGAACCGTCTGGCGGCGGCCCTGTTCGGCATCCCCGCCGTCAAGGGCGTGGAGTTCGGCCTGGGCTTCGGCTCCGCCCGGCTCCACGGCTCGGAGAACAACGATCCCTTCGCCGTGGAGGACAGCAAGATCGTCACCACGGCCAACCGGGCAGGGGGCATCCTGGGGGGCATCACCACCGGCATGCCCGTCACGCTGCGGGTGGCCGTCAAGCCCACGCCTTCCATTTCTAGGCCCCAGCAGACCGTCAGCCTCTCCGCCATGGAGGACACGGAGCTGGTCATCCGGGGCCGCCACGACCCCTGCATCGCCCATCGGGCGGTCCCTGTGGTGGAGGCAGTCACCGCCACCGTTATCCTAGATTTATTGTTGGAGGGAAATCATGGAACTTTCTGAGATTCGGACCAAAATCAACGACGTTGACGACGAGTTGCTGCGGCTGTTCCTGGAGCGCATGGAGCTGTCCGAGGAGGTCGCGGCCTATAAGAACGAGCATCACCTGCCCATCCTGAACAAAGAGCGAGAGCGGGCCATTCTGGCCAAGGTCACGGAGAAGGCCGGTGACAAGGAGCGCTATGCCTATCACCTGTTCTCCACGCTGTTCGAGCTGTCCCGGTCCCGGCAGGCGGAGCTGATCTCCGCCCCCACGAAGGTGGAGGCCCAGGTGAAGGCCTCTCTGGCCGCCGGCGGCGACGTCTTCCCCCAGACGGGCCTGGTGGCCTGCCAGGGCGTGGAGGGCGCCAACTCCCAGGTGGCCTGCGACAAGCTGCTGCCCCGGGGCAACATCGTCTACGTGAAGAGCTTTGAAGCCGTGGTGGCCGCCGTGGAGTCCGGCCTGTGCAAGTTCGGCGTCCTGCCCATTGAAAACAGCTCCAACGGCTCCGTCCGCACGGTGTACGGCCTGCTGCAGTCCCACAACCTGTCCATCGTCCGCTCCACCCGCCTGTGCATCCGCCACGAGCTGCTGACCCTGCCCGGCGTGAAGATGGAGGACATCACGGAGATCTACTCCCACGAGCAGGCCATCGGCCAGTGCTCCAAGTTCCTGAACGGCCTGAACGGCGTCCGGGTCATCCCCTGCGCCAACACTGCCGTGGCCGCTAAGATGGTGGCCGAGAGCGGCAGCCGCCACGCCGCCGCCATCTCCTCCCACCCCTGCGCGGAGCTGTACGGTCTGGAGTGCCTCAACGACCGCATTCAGGACAGCGACAACAACTACACCCGCTTCATCTGCATCACCAAGGACCCCGCCATCTACGCCGGCGCCAACCGCATCTCCCTGGTCATCGCCTTTGAGAACCGCCCCGGCGCCCTGTACGACATCCTGTCCAAGCTGGCGGCACTGGACATCAACCTGACGAAGCTGGAGTCCTGTCCCGTGGTGGGCAGCGACTTTGAGTTCATCTTCTTCCTGGAGCTGGATGCCACCGTGAAGGACCCCAGCGTGCTGGCCATGCTGGAGGAGATGGAGCGCAGCTGCGCCCAGTTCCAGTTCCTGGGCAACTACGCGGAAGTCTGAGCCATGGAGGAGAAGATTTACGGCCTGTTGGGCCGAAAGCTGGGCCACAGCTGGTCCGTCCCCATCCACACGGCCCTGGGCTGCGCCGGCTACCGGCTGATCGAGCTGGAGCCGGGGGAGCTGGAGGGCTTCCTGGCCCAGCCCAATATCGGCGGCCTCAACGTCACCATCCCCTACAAGCGGGACGTGATGCCCTTCTGCGACGTCATCGACGACGCAGCCCGGGCCATCGGCAGCGTCAACACCCTGACCCGCCGGGCCGACGGAAAGCTGTACGCCTTCAACACCGACGCCGCGGGCTTCTGCTGGATGGCAAAGCGGGCGGGCATCGACTTCACCGGCCGGAAGGCCGTCATCCTGGGCAGCGGCGGCGCGTCCCTGACCGCCCAGGCCATGGCGAAGCGGCTGGGCGCCCGGGAGGTGGTGGTCATCTCCCGCAGCGGCGAGAACAACTACGGCAACCTGGACCGCCACGCCGACGCGGAGATCGTGGTGAACACCACGCCGGTGGGCATGTACCCCAACACCGGCGTCTCTCCGGTGGACCTGTCATCGTTTCCCAGGTGCGAGGGGCTTCTGGATGTCATCTACAATCCCCGGCGCACGGCCCTGCTCATGCAGGCCGAGGCCCGGGGCATCCCCTGCTCCGACGGCCTGCCCATGCTGGTGGCCCAGGCCAAGGCGGCGGAGGAGCACTTCTTTGAAAAGGCCATTCCCGACAGCGAGAACCAGCGCATCCTGGCGGACCTGCGCCGGGACAGCACCAACATCGTGCTCATCGGCATGCCCGGTTGCGGCAAGAGCACCATCGGCGCGGCTCTGGCGGCCCTGACGGGCCGGGAGGCCGTGGATGTGGACGCCCGCATCGTGGCCCGGGCCGGCTGCTCCATCCCCGAGCTCTTTGCCAAAGACGGCGAGGCGGTCTTCCGGACCCTGGAGCGGGAGGAGACGGCGGAGGCGGGCAAGCTGTCCGGTAAGATCATCCTCACCGGCGGCGGCGTGGTGATGGACGAGCGCAACTACGCCCCGCTCCGCCAGAACGGCCGCGTCTATCACCTGATCCGGGACCTGGAGCTCCTGCCCACCGACGGCCGTCCCGTCTCCCAGTCCACGGACCTGCACGCCCTGTGGGAAAAGCGGGCGCCGATGTACGCCCGGTTCCGGGACGCCGCCGTCGAGAACAGCGGCACGGTGGAAGAGACTGCCCAGTTGATTTGGAGGGATTTCTGTGAAAATTCTGGTACTTAACGGCCCCAACATGAACATGCTGGGCATCCGCCAGCCGGAGATTTACGGCAGGGCCACCTATCAGGACCTGGTGGACATGATCCAGGCCGAGGCGGACCGGATGGGCGTGGAGGTGTCCTTCTTCCAGTCCAACCACGAGGGCGCGCTGGTGGACGCCATCCATCAGGCCTACTTCGACAAGGTGGACGGCATCGTCATCAACCCCGCCGCCTACACCCACACCAGCGTGGCCCTGCTGGACGCGGTGAAGGCCGTGGGCATCCCCACGGTGGAGGTCCATGTCTCCGACCCGGACAGCCGGGAGGAATTTCGGCACGTGTCCTACATCCGTTCCGCCTGCAAGGCCACCGTCGCGGGCCACGGCCTGCCGGGCTATCTGGAGGCTTTGCACCTGCTCTGCGATAGCAACAACTGAGAAAGGGCGGCTCCGACTGGGAGCCGCCCTTTTTTCTGCAAAAAAGGACTGCCGTTTTCACGGCAGTCCTTTTTCTTCAACGGAGACTGGCAAAACTCCGTCTCACTTTGTTTGGAAGCAGACAGCTTACTTCGCAGCAGCCTTCTTCTGCTTGCTGAGGGTAGTGACGCCCTCGACAGCCAGGACGATGGCCAGGATCACCAGCAGGACGCCCAGGATAGCCTGAACATAGGGACCCCAGTCGGCGCCGCCAGCGGAGATCACACCAATCTGAGTCTTGGTGTTGATGACCAGAGAGCTGATGGTGACAACCAGCATGAAGACCATGGGGAACAGGAACATCTTGTTGTTCTTGCCGATGTTGCCCAGCCAGGTAGCGACAGCCAGCAGGCCCAGAGCGGCCAGCAGCTGGTTGGCGGAGCCAAACAGAGCCCAAATCTTGCCGTAGCCGTTCATGCCCAGGGCAATGCCCAGAACCACGGTGATGAGGGTGGCGACCAGAGGATTGGTCAGGACCTTCTTGTAGCCGGTGACGTTCTCGGGAGTCTCACCCTTGGAGCCGTCCAGCCAGAACTCCTGGAACATGAAACGAGCCAGACGGGTGGCGGTATCCAGAGAGGTCAGGCAGAAAGCGGAGTAGGTCAGAACCAGCAGGGTGTACAGGATGTTGTAAGCAGCGCCGTGGCTGGGATCGATCATGCCGGCGATGCCGCCGCCGAAGATAGCGGTGGCGCCCTTCAGGGCCATGTCGGGGTTGGCAGCGTTCCAGCTGTAGGCATAGGCCACAGCGCACAGGGTCAGGATAGCCAGGACGCACTCCAGCAGCATGCCGCCGTAAGCGATGGGCTTCGCGTCCTTCTCCTTGTCCAGCTGCTTAGCGGTGGTACCGGAGGAGACCAGAGAATGGAAACCGGAGATAGCGCCGCAGGCGATGGTGGTGAACAGGACGGGGAACACGGGAGTGGTGCACTCAGCGGACTGCAGCACGGGCATGCTGTCCATGGAGGGATGCGCGATCACGACGGCGATCACAGCCAGAGCCAGCATGGCGTACAGCAGGAAGGAGGACAGATAGTCACGGGGCTGCAGCAGAATCCACACGGGCGTGACGGAGGCGATGATGATGTAAATGCCGACGATGTACATCCAGGTGCTGGAGGACAGATAGATGGGATGGAAGTTCATGCCGATGGCGATGATGGCCACGATGCCGATGACGCCGATCACGGAGGCAACGGTCATGGGAGCGTTGCGGCGATAGACGCAGAAGCCGAAGATAATGGCGATGACGATGAACAGGATGGACACCATGGCAACGCGGGCCTGGCTCAGAGAAGCGGCCTTATCCAGAACGCCGTCCACATAGGTGGCGCCGAAGGTGCCGGCCACGATGGAGGCGAAAGCGGCCACGACCAGGATCAGGGTCAGGTAGGCGAAGATGATGAACAGGCGCTTGGCGCGGGTGCCCATGGTGTCGGCGATGATCTCACCGATGGAGCGGCCGCCGTGACGGACGGACGCGAACAGGGCGCCGAAGTCATGGACGCCGCCGAAGAAGATACCGCCGATGATGATCCACAGGGTGCAGGCCAGCCAGCCGAAGCCCAGACCAGCAGCGCTGATGGGGCCGGTGATGGGGCCGGCGCCGGCGATGGAGGAGAAGTGGTGGCCCATCAGAACAGGGGCCGGAGCGGGGACATAGTCGATACCATCTTCCATGGTATGGGCGGGGGTCTCTTCATTGCTCTCACCGACGCCCCACTGCTTGCACAGCCAGCGGCCATAGAAAATGTAGCCGCAGACCAGCAGAGCAACGCCAATGATCAGAAGTACTAGACCATTCATTGATATACTCTCCCTTCTTATTTTTCCTCAGAGGGGAAATTCCCCTCCAGGAGCTTGCGCGCTTCCTTACCGGCTGGATTGGAAAGGAAGCTGTGTGTCGAGATTTCCATTGCTGCTATGTGATACTCCATCCAGCCATGGAGTGCCAGCCGAAAGTTTTTGCGCATCTTCGTCTTTTTGATCAGCGCCTTGGCGTCGGGGTCAATGGTATCCGCCAGGACCACCAGCGTCACAAAGGAGGACATGTGCTCCTTGCTGGGCTTGATGTTGCTCATGCCCGCGTTTTTGGACAGCTCGATCTGCTTTTCCAGGTCCCCGGCGGTGAGATGCTCCGTCAGATAGAAGTAGACGTACTCGTGGTTCTCCACGGCGCTGAGCACGTGCTTCTTGCTGATGAGGTAGTTCTCATCCCGGAGGAAGAAGAACGCCGTCGCAGGGAAACTGCCACCGTCCACCGTCACATCCCGGGCAATGTCATAGTGATGGGAATAGGCGTTGAGCAGCTTTTCCAGTCTTTTCTGCAAGGTCATTTCCATGAATCTATCTCCCTCTCCTTAAAAAAGCGCATATCCTCACTTATTGGTTGCTATTATACACTCTCACTCAAATTTTGTTAAGGGGGTATCTTAAAATTTGTGTACAATTTGTGAATAACCCGCTAAAAATTATGAATTTCAGAGAAGTATTTTTCCATATTTCTGCAATTTTTCGTTGTTTTTGCTATTTTATTTTTAGCGTTTTTGGTCATTTTGCTTAATTTCTGATTTCTTTTTGATAAGGGAGTTCCGCTAAGGCCGCTGCCGCCCGCGGGGGAGCCAAGGCTCCTTGCAGACCGTTGTCTCCCATCCACGGACACCCCGTCTCATCAATCCTGCAGCGTGTTGATCAGATGCTTCAGGTGGATGCTCATGGCGTGGCGGGCGCCCGCCTCATCCCGCTTCAGCAGGAACTCCAGGATCAGCCGGTTGTCGTTGAGGGCGATGTCCTGCATGTGCTGGCGGTTTTGGGAGAGCTGCAGGATCTCATTGACGGCGCTGTTGATGATGGGGTACAGGCGCCGCATATACTCATTGTGGGAGGCCTTGATGATGGCCCAGTGGAACTCCTGGTCCGCCAGGGGCCAGTCGCCGCCCTCCGCGGCGATCCGCTCCACCCGCTCCGCCTTCTTCTGAATCTGGCGCAGCTCCTCATCCGTACCCCGCTGACAGGCCAGTGCCACAGTGGCCGGCTCGAAGATCAGGCGCATCTCAAACAGGTCCTTGGCCCGCACCCGGGACCGCAGTCCCGCCAGGCTGGTCAAATCCAGCCCCGCCGCCGGGAGCTCCTCCGCCACGAAGGTGCCCTTGCCCCGGCGAATCTCCAGAACCCCCTGGGCCACCAGGAAGGAGATCGCCTCCCGCAGTGTGGTGCGGCTGACCTGTAAATTTCTGCTGAGTTCATTCTCATTGGGCAGCTTGCTGCCGGGCGCGTAGCGCTGCTCGTCCACGATCATCTCATATAGGCGGTCTGATGTCTGCTCTGACAATTTAGTCTTCTTGCCGTCCAACATACTGTTTCCTCCATCCATTGGGTATTTTTCGAAATCGCAGGCACATATTCTATATTAAGCACATATTAAATGAAAGAATGTCCCTATACGATTTTACTATAACCTCTTTTGATAAAAAACTCAAGAAGCGCCTTGACATCACATTTCTTTTCGTGTACAATGACGTCATACAACAGATCAAGAAATAATACAACTACTATTTCAGTTGTTGGGGGGACCGCTTTTGAAAGCAATCGAACTCTGCTCCCACCGCATTTCCATCATCACCGGCCACTATGGCACCGGCAAGACGGAGTTCTCCGTGAACCTGGCGCTGGCGATGGCAGCGGAAGGGGAAACCGTCATGCTGGCGGACCTGGATATCGTGAATCCCTACTTCCGCTCCCGGGAGCGCAAGCCTATGCTGGAGGCGGCCGGTGTCCGGCTCATCTCCTCCTCTCAGGCCTGCTCCGACGCCGACGTGCCCGCCCTGCCGGCGGAGCTTCTGACGATTCTGGAAAACCGGGACGTGCGTGGCATTTTGGATATTGGCGGCGATCCGGTGGGCGCAAGAGTCCTGGCCCGGTTCCAGCCCAAGATCGTCCAGGAGGACTACCAGCTGATCTACGTGCTCAACGCCAACCGTCCGGAGGTCCGCACGCCGGAGAGCGCCATCGCCTACCTGCGGGGGATCGAGGCCACCACGGGATTGCGGTGCACGGCCATCGTCAACAACACCCATCTGTGCGGAGAGACCACGGCGGAGGAAATCCGCAGAGGTGCCGCGCTGGCATCCACGGTCTCTCAGGAAACGGGCATCCCGGTCCTCTGCCACGTGGCGGAGGAGCGTTTTGTCGATACACTGTCTGATCTGGCGGAACCTGTGTTTCCAATTACAATTAAAATGAAAAAGCCGTGGGAATGACCACAGCATGCTGGGAAGGAGGATCACATTGTTATGACTGCCAAGGTAACATTCAATTCCGATCGCTGCAAAGGGTGCGAGCTGTGCACCACCGTGTGTCCCAAGCACATCGTTGCCATTGATAAAACCGTTATCAACCGCAAGGGCTATCACCCCGCAACCGTCACAGACATCACCCAGTGCATCGCCTGCGCGAGCTGCGCCAAGATTTGCCCCGACTCCATCATCACTGTGGAGAAATTCTGAAAGGAGGTCATGAATCGTGCAAAAGGAACTTTGGAAAGGCAATGAAGCCATCGCGGAAGCGGCCATCCGTGCCGGTTGTGACTGCTTCTTCGGTTATCCCATCACCCCGCAGAGCGAGGTACCCGAGTATATGTCCGTACATCTGCCCGAGCACGGCGGCGTGTTCGTCCAGTCTGAGTCTGAGGTCGCCGCCATCAACATGGTCTACGGCGCGGCCGGCTCCGGCATGCGGGCCATGACCTCTTCCTCCTCCCCCGGCATCAGCCTGAAGCAGGAGGGCATTACATACCTCGCCGGCGCCGAGCTGCCCTGCGTCATCATCAACTGCATGCGCGGCGGCCCGGGCCTGGGCACCATTCAGCCCAGCCAGGGTGACTACTTCCAGGCCACCCGCGGCGGCGGCAACGGCGACTACCGGACCGTGGTCCTGGCCCCCTCCAACGTGCAGGAAACCGTGGACTTCGTCCAGGAGGCCTTTGACATCGCCGACCAGTACCGCAACCCCGTCATGGTGGTGTGCGACGGTCTGATCGGTCAGATGATGGAGCCCATCGAGTGGCATCCCGTCCCCAAGCGGGACCTGCCTCCCAAGGACTGGGCGGCCAGCGGCCGAAAGGACCGCGACCACCACAACGTCATTAACTCCCTGTACATGGACCCCGTGGTCTGCGACCGCCACAACGACCATCTGGCGGAGAAGTACGCCGAGATGGAGAAGAACGAGGTCCGCTGGGAGGAAGTGGAGTGTGAGGACGCCGAGCTGGTCATCACCGCTTACGGCACCCCCGCCCGCATCGCCCTGACCGCTCTGGAGACCCTGCGGGCCAACGGCATCAAGGCCGGACTGTTCCGCCCCATCACCCTGTGGCCCTTCCCCGAGAAGGCGCTGCATGAGCTGGCCGCCAAGGAGCACGTGAAGGCGTTCCTGGACGTGGAGATGAGCTCCACCGGCCAGATGATCGACGATGTCCGTCTCGCCGTGGAAGGCCAGAAGCCCATCAGCTATCTGGGCCACGCCGGCGGCGTGATGCCCACCGTGGAAGAAATGATTGAGTCGGCCAAGAAGGCTCTGAAGGAGGTCAAGTGATATGGCAGTCGTATATGAGAAGTCCAAAGGCTTGACGGATGCTGAACTGCACTACTGCCCCGGCTGCAACCACGGCATCATCCACAAGCTGGTGGCCGAGTCCCTGGTGGAGCTGGGCCTGCTGGACGACGCCATCGGCGTCTGCCCCGTGGGCTGCTCCGTATTCGCCTATAACTATTTCAGCTGCGACATGCTGGAGGCCGCCCATGGCCGTGCCCCCGCCGTGGCCACCGGCATCAAGCGCACCCACCCCAACCAGGCCGTGTTCACCTATCAGGGCGACGGCGACCTGGCCTCCATCGGCGCCGCGGAGATCGTCCACGCCGCCATGCGCGGTGAGAAGTTCACCACCATCTTTGTCAATAACGCCATCTACGGCATGACCGGCGGCCAGATGGCCCCCACCACCCTGATCGGCCAGCGGGCCACCACCTGCCAGTCCGGCCGTACCGTGGAGCAGGCCGGTATGCCCATCCGCATGGCGGAGATGCTGTCCACTCTGGACGGCTGCGTCTACGCCGAGCGGGTCTGCGTCACCGATATCGCCAACATCAACAAGGCCAAGCGCGCCATCAAGAAGGCCTTCGAGAAGCAGATGAACCGCGAGGGCTTCACCTTCATCGAGGTCCTGTCCACCTGTCCCACCAACTGGGGCATGACGCCGCTGAAGGCCGTGGATTGGCTGAAGGAAAACATGATCCCCTACTATCCCCTGGGTGTCATCAAGGACAGCAGCGCGGAGGTGAAATAAGATGAAAAAAGAAATCATCATTTCCGGTTTCGGCGGCCAGGGCGGCCTGGCCATCGGCAAGAACCTGGCGGAGGCCGGCATGGACGAGGGCCTGAACGTCACCTGGGCGCCCTCCTACGGCCCCGAGATGCGCGGCGGCACCGCCAACTGCTCCGTGGTCCTGTCCGACAAGCCGGTGGGCTCCCCCGTGTTCGCCCACCCCACGGAGCTGATCGCCCTGAACGAGCCCTCTCTGGAGAAGTTTGAGGCCGGCGTCCAGTCCGGCGGCACCGTGTTCATCAACAGCGACGTGGTCACCGACAAGGTCACCCGCCCCGACCTGACCGCCTACTACATCGCCTGTTCCAAGATCGCCGAGGAAGTGGGCAATCCCAAGGTCAGCAACATGGTCATGCTGGGCGCCTACGTGGCCGCCACCAAGGTTTTGAACCCCGAGACCATCGAGAAGATGATCCAGGAGATGTTCGCCGGTCCCAAGGCCAAGTTCATTCCTCTGAACATCGAGGCCTTCCGCCGCGGCATGGCCTGCATCTGACAAATTCATATTCCTGCCATCACTCACGGCGGGCCGGTGCTCTTTCTCCTCCGGCCCGCCGTTTCCTCTACCCAGACGCCGGATGGTTTCTGTGCATTTTTAACAATTGACTTTGGGCCGGTATCAGCGTATAAAATTAGATAAGATATATGGCGAATACGTCTAACGCGATGAACGGGACATGCCGTGGAACAACGTCCTCTCAGAGAGCTGCCGGCCGGTGCAAGGCAGTGTGGATGTCTTCGATGGTGTCCCCCGGGAGCAGTCAGCGGAACCGGGAGAGCCCCAGTACGCTGCGCCGGCCGCCCACCGATATCCGGGCAGATGAGTGGCCGCCGAATCGGCGGCAACGAGAGTGGTACCACGGAAGTTTGACTTTCGCCTCTCCTGCACACCGCAGGACTGCGCGAAGGTCTTTTTTGTTTTTGACAACTTCAAAACTATTTTATCAAGGGAGAGTATTGTCATGTTGGATATCAAGATTACCAAGACCACTGCCCCCAAGGCGAAACCCACCGACGAAAACAAGCTGGGCTTTGGCAAAATCTTCACCGACCATATGTTCGTGATGGACTATACCGAGGGCGAGGGCTGGCACGACGCCCGCATCGTCCCCTATGCCCCCTTCCCCCTGGACCCCGCCACGGTGGTGTTCCACTACGCCCAGGAGATTTTCGAGGGCATGAAGGCCTATCGCACCGCGGACGACACCATCCAGTTGTTCCGTCCTGACTGCAACGCCAAGCGGATGCAGGATTCCGCCGACCGTCTGTGCATCCCCCAGATTCCCGTCGAGGATTTCGTCCAGGCCGTCAAGGCTCTGGTGGAAGTGGACAAGGACTGGGTCCCCCACATCGACGGTGCCTCTCTGTACATCCGTCCCTTCGTCTTCGCCACTGACGTCGGTCTGGGCGTCCACGCCAGCAAGCACTATGTCTTCAGCATCATCTGCGCTCCCTCCGGCGCCTACTACGCCGAGGGCATCGATCCCGTCCGCATCTACGTGGAAGACGAGTATATCCGTGCCGCCCCCGGCCTGACCGGCTTCACCAAGTGCGGCGGCAACTACGCCGCCTCCATCAAGGCCGGCGAG
>CAMBAJ010000040.1 GCA_945864305.1 uncultured Clostridia bacterium
TAGTCCACCACCTCGCCCCGGCGGGTGTCGCCGAAGTCCATGTCGATATCCGGCATGCTGACCCGCTCCGGGTTCAGGAAGCGCTCGAAGTACAGGCTGTACTTCATGGGATCGATGTCCGTGATATGGAGACAGTAGCTGACCATGGACCCGGCGGCGCTGCCGCGTCCCGGTCCCACGGGGATATCGACACTTTTGGCGTAGCGGACGAAGTCGGACACGATGAGGAAGTAGTCCGTGAAGCCCATCTTCTCGATCATGTCCTGCTCGTATTTCAGCTGGCCACGGTACCGGTCGTCCTCGCCATAGCGCTCCTTATAGCCCTCGTCGCAGAGCTTTTTCAGATAGGAGAAGCTGTCGTAGCCCGGCGGCAGCTGGAATTCCGGCAGGTGGTACTTGCCAAACGTAAATTCCAGATCGCACATCCCGGCGATCTTCTCCGTGTTCTCCACGGCCCCCTCATAGCCCTCAAACAGATCCGCCATCTCCGCCTCGCTGCGGAGATAAAAGTTCCGGGGCTCGTAGCGCATCCGGTTCTCGTCGTCGATGGTCTTGCCGGTCTGGATGCACAGCAGCACGTCGTGGGCCTCGGCGTCCTCCTTTTTCAGGTAGTGCGCGTCATTGGTGCACACCATGGGGATGCCCGTCTCCTGGTGGATGCGCAGAAGGCTCTGGTTCACGACGGCCTGGTCCCGGATGCCATGGTCCTGAAGCTCCAGGTAGAAGTGGTCTGGGCCGAAGATGTCCTGCATTTGCAGGGCGTAGTTTTTGGCGTTCTCGTACTCCCCGTTCCGCAGCATCCGGGGAATCTCACCCGCCAGACACGCGGACAGGGCGATAAGGCCCTTGCTGTGCTCTTTCAGCAGGGTCAGGTCGATGCGGGGCTTGATGTAAAAGCCCTCCGTCCAGGCCATGGAAACCATGTAGGAGAGGTTGCGGTAGCCCTCCTCATTCTCGCACAGCAGCACTAGATGGCGGCTCTCGGCGTCAAATTCGTGGACCTTGTCGAACCGCGAGCGGCCCTTTGGGGTCACGTACACCTCGCAGCCAATGATAGGCTTGACCCCCTCGGCCTTGCAGGCCCGGTAGAAGTCGATGACGCCGTACATGACGCCGTGGTCCGTAATGGCGCAGGCGTCCTGCCCCATGGACCTGACCACCTTCGGCAGGTCCCGGATGCGGCAGGCACCGTCCAGCAGGCTGTATTCTGTATGGACATGCAGATGGACGAAGGACATGGTCTACTCCTCTACTTCCTGAAAATTCTGCCGGTCAGCTCCGCTCCGCCAGCATCTCCTCCACGATTTCCACGGCGGTGACGATCATGATGTCACAGTGGCCGGTCAGGCCCATGGCCTTAGCGACCGGAGTGGTGTCATCAGGGGCGAATTTATTCTTCAGCAGGTCCTGGCACCGCAGAGCGCCGAACTTCTCGGAAAACCGCTTTTGCAGCTCCTTGGACAGCAATACGGTCCGCTTCTTGCTGCCGATGGGGTCACCGGCATCGGCCGGGGTCATGAGGCCAAGGACCATCACCGCGCCGGAGACGGCGCCGCACAGCTCCCCCGTGCCCGCGCCGCCGCCGAAGCCGCCGCCGATGTCGAAGCTGGCCTGCTCGGAGAGACCAGTCAGGTCGGAAAACGCCGCCAGCACGCTCTGGCAGCAGTTGAATCCCTTTTTATGGTAGGTATTTGCAAGTTCACAGCGATTGGAAATCATGGTTTTTGCTCTCCTTATGTAAATTCTATAATTGCTTTTGTAAGTCACTTGCAGTGAAAATCAGACAAGATATTTTCCTTTACAGGTCCTTTGCCAGCTCGGATATTTTCCGCAGCCGGTGGTTCAGGCAGGACTTGGTCACCGGCGGGTCGAACTCCTCCGCCAGCTCACTGAGGGTCAGCTCCGGGTTTTCCAGACGCAATGCCGCAGTCTGCTGCAGTTTGTCCGGTAGCTGTTCCAGAAGGCCCGCCGTCTGAAGTTTCCGGATGGCCTCCAACTGCTCCTGAGCCGCCAGGACCGCCTTGTCCAGATTGGCGCTGTCGCAGTTGAGGCGGCGGTTCACGCTGTTGCGCAGGTCCTTCTCCAGCTTGGCGGACATGATCTTCATGGCCGCCACCGGCGCGCCGATGAGAGTCAGAAAGTCCTCGATCTGGTCGCTCTGCTTGAAATAGGTCACAAAGCTGCTGTTCCGCGCCACGCTCTTGGGCGGATAGCCGCACTCCCGCAGCAGCACGTCCAGCTCCCGGCTGGCCTGCAGATGGGAGGTGGTCAGCTCCAGGTGATACCGTTTCTGAGGGTCAGTGAGACTGCCGCCGGCAAAGAAGATGCCCCGCAGGAACGAGGCCCGGCAGCACTCCTCCTCCAGCATGGCGAAGTTGATGTGCAGCACCAGATTCTGCCGTGGATCATAGCCCAGCAGGTTGATAATGTGGTCCAGCTTCTTCCGGTCCGTGATCTGGAATACCATCTTCCCCGGGACCTCCGGCTCCGGCTGCCGGTCGAACCGGAGACCAAAGGCCCTGTGAAACAGCTTGGGAAGCCGGGCCGCGAAGTTGGGGTTCTCCGTGATGATGCGGACCTCCGTGGAGCTGAAGGTGTTGCAGTACAGCAGGATACCGTAGGCCTCCGCCCGGGCGCAGCACAGCTTTTGCACCGGCAGCTTGCATAATTCATTTTTTGTATCGAAGGAAAAGGACATCAGGCACTCCTATCTCTCGTATCGCCTTATTTTTTCTTTTCCACCCGGTAGGTGTCGTCCCGGTAGTCGAAGCTGCCTCCCGCGATGCGGACGCTGCGCTCCGCGTGGAGCAAAATCAGCTCCCGGGCCAAGTGCTCCGGATGGTGGCGGACGTAGCCGTTCTCCACAGTGGCGATGGGACGGCTGATGACCTCCACCCCCAGCTCATTACAGAGCTTGACATCCGCCAACAGGGGCTCAGCCCCCTCCTCCGCGTACCGGGCGGCAACGCCCTTGGGGATTGGGGAGGAATTTGCCAGGCACAGGTCAAACAGGCCCTGGGCCGAGTGGTGGAACAGGGCCGCGATATGGTCGGAGACGGTGTATCCCTCCGTCTCCCCCTCCTGGGTCATGACGTTGCAGACATAGACCTTCAGGGCGTCGGAAGCCTGGATGGCCTCCACGATGCCGTCCACCAGCAGATTGGGGATGATGCTGGTGTACAGGCTGCCCGGCCCCAGGACGATCATATCCGCCTCCCGGATGGCCGCCACTGCCTCCGGCAGGGCCTTGGGGTACTCGGGGAGCAGCCGCACGCGCTTGATGCGGCAGTCCTCTTTTTTCTTGCAGTAGAAGATTTTGGACTCTCCCACCACAGTGGCGCCGTTCTCAAACTCCGCCTCCAGCTGTACGTCCGCCGTGGTCACGGGCAGGACCCGGCCCGTGATGGCCAGGACCTCGCTCATGCGGCGGACCGCCGCGTCAAAGGACGGCGAGATGCCGTTCAGCGCCGCCAGGAACAGATTGCCGAAGCTCTGGCCCGCAAGGCTTCCCTCGGTAAAGCGGTAGTGCATCAGCTCGCTCATCAGCGGCTCCGTATTGGCCAGGGCCTCCATGCAGTTGCGGATGTCGCCGGGAGGCGGCATCCCCAGGTCCTGACGCAGCATGCCGGAGCCGCCGCCGTCGTCCGCCACCGTGACGATGGCGGAGATGTTTTCCGTGTATTTTTTCAGGCCCCGGAGCATGGTGGAAAGGCCGTGTCCGCCGCCGATGACGGCGACCTTCGGCCCGTGGGCCCGGGGGACCCGGTAGGATGTACGCTGTCTCTCCATGGGACTCCTTTCCCTCAGCCGCCGCGGCTCATATCCCGGTGGTTCTCCGTCACCTGGTAGCCCTGCTGGCGGATAAACTCCGTCAGCGCGTGGGTCACTGCCACGGAGCGGTGATGGCCGCCGGTGCAGCCCACGGCGATGACCAGACTGGTCTTGCCCTCCTCCGCGTACAGCGGCAGGGAGAAGGCCAGCAGGTCCTCCAAACGCTTCAAATAGTCCTTCGTCTGCTGGAAGGAAAACACGTAGTCCGCCACCGGCTGGTCCAGCCCCGTCTGGTGGCGCAGCTCCTCTATATAAAAGGGATTGGGCATGAAGCGCACGTCAAACACCAGGTCCGCGTCCATGGGCAGGCCGTATTTGAAGCCGAAGGAGGTGACGCTGACCGTCATGCCCCCTTTTTCCCCCGGCTCTCCGAACAGCCGCAGCAGCTCGCCCCGGAGCTGGGCCGTGGACAGCCGGGAGGTGTCGATGACGAAATCCGCCCGCTCCTTCACCGGCTCCATGACCTCCCGCTCCGTCCGGACCGCCGCCTCCAGTGAGTCCGCCTGGTCCCGCAGGGGATGGCGCCGGCGGGTCTCCTTGTAGCGCTTGATGATGACGTCCGGCGCCGCCTCCAGAAACAGCATCCGGCAGACGCCGTCCATGGCCTTCAGCTTATCCAGCACGTCGAACAGCTCGTTAAAGGAGTCCGCCGTCCGCACATCGTAGACCAGGGCCACCCGGTCATAGCGGCCGTTGCCGCCGGCGCAGAACTCCGCGAACTTCAAAATCATGGCGGCGGGCATATTGTCCACAATATAAAAGCCCATGTCCTCCAGGAAAGAGGCCGCCTTGCTCTTTCCCGCGCCGGACAGGCCCGAAATAATTAAAATTTCCATGATGCAGCGCCTTTCATCCGATGATCTTCACTTCCGTCTCCAGCCGGACGCCCTTTTCCGCCAGGACCCGCTCCTGGACCTGCCGGATGAGTTCCTTCACATCCGCGCAGGTGGCGCCGCCGGTGTTGATGACGAAGCCCGCATGCTTTTCGCTGACCTGGGCGCCGCCCACCGTCAGGCCCTTCAATCCGCACTGGTCGATCAGTGTCCCAGCGAAATAGCCTGTGGGCCGCTTGAAGGTGCTGCCGGCGCTGGGCCACTCCAGCGGCTGGCTGGCTTTCCGGCGGGCCATCAGGTCCCGCATCTTCTCCCGGATGGTCTCCCGGTCTCCCGGCGTCAGGCGGAACACGGCGGACAGCACCACCGCCTCCGGCCGGTCCGACAGCAGGCTGTGGCGGTAGCCGAAGTCCATCTCCGCCCCGGTGAGGGTCCTGACGCCCTCCTCGGGAAAGAGAACGGTCACGGATTCCACGACCTGCTTCATCTCCCCGTCGTAGGCGCCGGCGTTCATGCACACGGCGCCGCCCACGGTGCCGGGGATGCCGTGGGCGAATTCCAGGCCCGTCAGGCCGTTTTTGCAGGCAAAGTCCGCCAGCCGCGCCAGCGAAACGCCGGCCTCCGCCATGATGACGCAGGAATCTTCGGCGACCTCCAGCCGGTTCATGCCGGCGGAGGTATCGATCACCAGCCGGTCCAACCCCTCATCGGGGATCAGAAGATTGGTTCCGTTGCCGATGACCAGCGGCCGGGCGCCGCACTGTTCCGCGAAGTTCATCAGCAGCACCAGCTGCTCGCCGCTGGCGGGAAAGGCCATTCGTCTGGCCGGGCCGCCGATGTGGAAGGAGGTATGGCGGCTCATGGGTTCGTCCCGCACGATTTTTAAATCCGGCAGATACTCCGCCGTCTGTTTGTCAAACTGTTTCTCCCATTCCATGGAAAGGCCTCCTGAAAAAAGTCAGATCGCCCGGCCCAGCAGAGCCGCGCCGATGATGCCGGCGTCGTTTCCCATCTCCGCCCTCAGAATGCGGGGCACCTGGTCCACGTGGCGGGCATAGCACTCCCGGGCCACGATCTCCCGTACCGGCTCCAGCAGAAGCTGCTCCGGTGCGGCGGCCACGCCGCCGCCCAGGGCCACGGCCTCCGGGTGCAGGATGTTCACCAGGTCCGTCAGGCCGGCAGCCAAATATTCCGCATAGGTCCGGCACACCGCCAGAGCGGTCTCGTCCCCCTGCTCCGCCGCCTGGAAGGGCGTCCGTCCGTCCACGGCGCCGTTTTGGGCCGCAACGGCGTGGAGCAGGCTGTCCGGGTGGACCTCCATGGCCTCCTTCGTCATCCGGATCAGGCCGGTGGCGGAGGCGTAGGCCTCCCAGCAGCCCCGGCGGCCGCAGTTGCAGGGTACGCCGTCCTTCTCCACCAGGATGTGGCCTACCTCGCCGCCGGCGCCGCAGCCGCTGTACAGCTTGCCGTTCAGGATCATGCCGCCGCCCACGCCGGTGCCCAGGGTGACGACCAGAAAGTGCCGGGTCCCCTTGCCCACGCCGCAGGTCCACTCACCCACGGCGGCGCAGTCCGCGTCATTACCCAGCAGAACGGGCAGGTCCAGGTGCTGCCGGAAGAGCTTCTCCAGCGGCACGTTTTTCATGGGGATGTTGGCGGTGTACAGAATATCCCCGCCCCGCACGGCACCGGGAATCCCGGCGCCCACATATTCCACGTCCTTCGCCGTCACGCCGTCGGCGGCCATGACCGCCTTCGCAAGAGATGCCAGAACCTCCGCGAAGTGCTCCGGCCCCTGGAAGTCCAGAGGCGTCCGCTCCACCGCCAGGATGGTTCCGCTTTCGTCCACCAGGCCGGCTTTCAGATTCGTGCCGCCCACGTCGATTCCAATATACAAGGTATATTCCCCCGTTTCCTCAAATGTGATCGCCGCCATCCGCCCGCAGGTCCACCCGCCGGGCCAGCTCCTGGGCCGCGTTGTAGCCGAACTTCCGGTGGCGGTTGTTCATGGCGGCCACCTCCACGATGCTGGCCAGGTTCCGGCCGGGCCGCACCGGGATGGTCACGATGGGCACCTGGATGTCCAAAATCTCCGTAAAGTGGTCCTCAATGCCCAGCCGGTCATAGAACTTCGTGTTGTCCCACTGCTCGAAGTGGACAACCAGGTCCAGTTGGGACTCCACCTTGATAGCCCGCATGCCAAACAGCTGCCGCACATCGATGACGCCAATGCCCCGCAGCTCGATATAGTGCCGGATGACCTCCGGTGCCGTGCCGATGAGCTGGTTGGAGATACGGCGCAGCTCCACCGCGTCGTCCGCTACCAGACGGTGGCCCCGCATGATGAGCTCGATGGCCGCCTCACTCTTGCCCACGCCGGAGTCGCCGGTGATCATGACGCCCTCGCCGTAGATGTCCAGCAGCACACCGTGGCGGGTGATGCAGGGGGCCAGATACCGGTTCAGATATTCAATGGTGTGGCTGGTGAATTCCACCGTAGTCTCCTGGGTTCGCAGCAGGGTCTTCTCGTGCTCCACCGCGCTCTCCTGGCACTCCGGGAAGCAGTCCAGGCCCCGGGAGATCACCAGCGCCGGGATATCGTACAGAAACAGATCGTCGAAGCACTTGCGGCGCTGTTCCTCCGTCAGGCCTTTCAGATAGGTCGCCTCCGCCTTGCCGATGACCTGTAGGCGGCGCGGGTCGAAGTAGTCGTAGAAATCATGAAACTGGAGACCCGGACGGTTGACATCCGTGATAGTCAGGACAGCCGTTTCATAATCGCTGCCTTTATTCAGGACTTCCAAATTAAATAATTTCACGAATTCCGTGATTTTCAGGCCGTTTTCACGCATGGCGTTTCCCCCTTTTTTCCGGCGTGGGAGAATCCCCGCGCCCATTCTGCCCCGCCGTGCGAACGCCCGGCTGAGCGGTCAAAAAAGTCATTGACAGAAATGTGTTTTTATTATATATGAAATTCCCTGATTCCGCAACACTTTCACGGTCTCAAGGCTCTTTCAAAAAAGTTGAAATTTTTTCAAATTTCTTCTTGCATTTTCAAAATAATTCTGGTATCATATCACCTGTGCCTGTGAATGATGGCATGGAAGTACGCAACAGCAAGGAGGTGCAACGGATGGCAAAGTGCGAGTTTTGCGACAAGGGCGTGACCTTCGGTATTCAGGTTTCCCACTCCCATCGGCGTTCCAATCGTCCCTGGAAGCCCAATGTGAAGCGTGTGAAGGCGATCGTCGACGGTTCCCCCCGCCATGTGTATGTTTGTACCCGGTGTATGCGTTCCGGTAAGGTCACCAGAGCGGTCTGATTGTACAAACAAAATCCCGGACTTCGGTCCGGGATTTCTTTTTATCCTGTGCACCGGAAAGCTGATATTCAAAAAAATGAGAGCGGGCTTCCCCGCTCTCATTTTTGATCTGATATGGAAAACAGCCTTACAGCCAGGTGGTCTCCAGCAGTTCGTCCTTCTTGGCGCGGGTCATCAGTTCCGTCACCACATCCCGGACCTGCTTGCCGTGGTACAGCACCTCATAGGCGCAGCGGCAGATGGGCATATCCACGCCCTCCCGCTCCGCCAGCTGGTGGATGCTCTCAGCGGCGTAGTAGCCCTCGACAACGGCGCCGACCTCCTCCATGGCCTGCTGGGGCGTTCTGCCCTGGCCGATGAGGATGCCCGCCCGGTTATTCCGGGAGTGCATGGAGGTACAGGTGACAATGAGGTCCCCCATGCCGGCAAGGCCGCCGAAGGTGCGTCGGGTGCCGCCCATCCGCTCGCCCAAACGGGTGATCTCCGCCATGGCCCGGGTCATCAGCAGGGCCCTGGTATTGTCCTGGAACCCCAGGCCCGTGCAGATGCCGCAGCTCAGGGCCACCACGTTTTTCAATGCCGCCGCCAGTTCCACGCCGATGATGTCATAGCTGGTGTAGATGCGGAAGTAGTCGTTCATGAAGGCGTCCTGCACAAAGCGGGCCGCCGTCCGGTCCGGGCAGGCGGACACGCAGCCGGTGGGCATTCGAATGCCCACTTCCTCTGCGTGGGAAGGGCCGGAAAGGGCTACTACTTTACAGATATGATGGGTCTCCTCCTGCAAAACCTCGCTCATGCGGAGGTTGGTGTCCCGCTCGATGCCCTTGGAGACCGAAGTCAAAATGGTTTCCGGCCGCAGGTATGGGGCCATCTTCCGCCCTGTCTCTCGCACCGCGAAGGACGGGCTGGCACTGACCACCAGGTCCGCACCCTCCAGACAGCTCAGGTCGCTGGTGATGTGCAGGCTCTCCGGCAGGATGACCCCTTTCAGCAGGGGGTTCTCCCGCGTCTTCGCCATCTCCTCCGCCTTGGCGGGGTTGTGGGACCAAAGGTACGTCTCATGTCCGTTGTCACAGAGGACCTGGCTCAGGGCCGTGCCCCAGCCGCCGCTGCCTAACACGACTGCTTTCATGATTTTCCCTCCGTTTTACGATGCAGGCTGAATTTGTTTTCATTGCCGTGAAGTAACCGCTGGATATTTCCCCGGTGCTGCCACACCACCAGGCCGCCGCAGGCAAAGGCCAGCACAACGATGACCGGGTCGGGATAGCAGTACCAGGAAATGAACGGAAAGCTGGCCCCAGCCCAGAGAGAGCCCAGGGACACATACCGGGTCAGGATAGTCAGGATCAGAAACCCGCCCCAAACCACCAGGGCGATGCGCCAGTCGATCATGAGAGCGATGGTGCCGCCGGAGAGGATGCCCTTGCCGCCCTTGAAGTGGAACATGCAGGGGAACATATGGCCCAGCAAGCAGAACAGAGCGGCCCAGTACTTGCCCAGAAGCGCATTTCCCATCATTCCGAATATCCATGCGCCAATCAGAACGGCAATGACCGCTTTCAACACGTCGCACAGAATCACTACGGCGGTCAGCGGGCCACCGAAAGTGCGGTAGAAATTGGTTAGGCCCGCATTGCCGCTGCCGTGGCTGCGCACATCGTCCCGCAGGATATACTTGGAGACGATGACCGCCCCGTTGAAGCAGCCCAGAAGATAGCTGGCCACAGTCACAAGCAGCAACATCCCCAAAAGAGGCCACACCGAAATCGTCATGAACATTGCTTACTCCTCCTTGTCACCCTTCTGCCGGATGGACAGGATAATAGGCGTACCCTCCAGGCCAAAGGTATTACGGATGCAGTTTTCCAGATACCGCTGATAGGAGAAGTGGAACAGCCGTGCGTCGTTGCAGAAGATGACGAAATGAGGCGGCCGGATACCCACCTGGGTCATATAGTAAATTTTCAGACGGCGGCCCTTGTCCGTGGGCGGCTGGACCCGTGTCTGGGCGTCCGCCAGGACGTTGTTCAGCATACCGGTGGTAATGCGGACGCTGGCCTGGTTGGAGACGTAGTCGATCATGTCGAACAGCTTATCCACCCGCTGGCCGGTCTTGGCGGAGATGAACAGAATCGGGGCGTAGGTCATGAAGGCCAGGTCCTGGCGGACCTTCTCCCGCATCTTGTCCATAGTCTTGTCGTCCTTTTCGACGAGGTCCCATTTGTTGATGACGATGATGCTGGCCTTGCCGGCCTCGTGAGCCATGCCCGCCACCTTGGTGTCCTGCTCCGTGACGCCCTCAGTGGCGTCGATCATGATGAGGCACACGTCGCTGCGCTCGATGGCCATGGTGGCCCGGAGGACGCTGTACTTCTCGATGTCCTCCTCCACCTTGGACTTCTTGCGGATACCGGCGGTGTCGATGAACACGAACTTGCCCTTGTCGTTTTCAAACCGGGAGTCGATGGCGTCCCGGGTGGTTCCCGCCACGTCGGAGACGATGACCCGGTTCTCCCCCAGGATTTTATTTACCAGAGAGGATTTGCCCGCATTGGGCTTGCCGATAACCGCCACCTTGATGGCGTCGTCCTCCTCTTCCTCCTCGTCCTCGGGAGGAAAATACTGTACACAGGCGTCCAGCAGATCGCCGGTACCGTGGCCGTGGACGGCGGAGACGGCAATGGGGTCACCCAGACCCAGGTTGTAAAACTCATAGAAATCCGGGTCCGGTGCGCCGGTGGAGTCCATTTTGTTCACCGCCAGAACAATGGGCTTGCCGCTTCGCAGCAACATGCTGGCCACCTCGTGATCCGAGGCGGTGAGGCCCGTCTTAATGTCCGTCAGAAACACGATAACGGTGGCGTTTTCAATGGCGATCTGAGCCTGATCCCGCATGAACTCCAGAATCTGGTTGTCAGTCCGGGGCTCGATGCCGCCGGTGTCGATGAGGGTGAACTTCCGGCCATTCCAGTCTGTCTCTCCGTAAATCCGGTCCCGGGTGACGCCCGGGGTATCCTCCACGATCGAAAGCCGTCTGCCGATCAGCTTGTTAAACAGCATGGACTTGCCCACATTCGGGCGGCCCACAATGGCAACGATGGGTTTCATCGGCTCTCACATCCTTTCTCTCTATATAAAATCAATGATATTATACCCGCCAGACGGCGGGATAGCAAGGCAAAAAGTAAGGAGGGAAGAAACCTGTTCTTCCCTCCTAAAGCATGCATGCAAATCCTTATTTCGCGACGACGGACTTGACAACCTTGACCTCGCGGCCGTTGTAGTAACCGCACTCCTGGCACATTCTGTGAGGCAGGTGCAGCGCACCGCATTTCGGGCATGCGACGAGACCGGGAACCGCCAGCTTCCAAGTGGAGCTACGGCGCTTGTCGCGTCTTGCTTTGGATACTTTTCCCTTAGGTACTGCCATTGTGACACCTCCTTGATCATTCAAAGGCCCGGGAGTGTGGCCCGTCCTTATTTGTACTTTATTTGTTCTCCAAAAGCTTGGCCAGGGCTGCGAGCCGCGGGTCCACTTCCTTTTTACAGGAGCAGGGGCCGAGGTTCAGGTCGGCGCCGCACCGGGGACACAGTCCTTTGCAATCTTCCGAACACAGGGTTTTGGTGTCCATGCCGAGGATAAACGCGGTACGGGCCAAATCACCCACATCTACCTTGCCGTCCTCCAGCAGAACGATCTCGTCATTGTCTTCGTTTTGAAGCTCCTCCGCCAGCATACAACTGTACGGAATCTCCTTCACCTGCGCGAACTCCTTGCCGCAACGGTCGCACACAGCGTCCAGTGTAGTCCGGGCGGTCAGTTCCAACTCCAGGACATCGGCAGTGTTGCGCACCTCGCCAGTGACCACCACAGGGCGGCTCACCGGATACCGACCGGAGAACTCCATATCGGAAAGGTCCAGTTCAAACTGGAATTCCAACCGCTTTCCGGGGGTATGCAGGATGGGTTTTACATCAAAAAGCATAAGCTACCTCGCAATGACACGATTAGTATTATAAGGGATGGTCCCTCGGTTGTCAAACAATTTTTTCAAATTTCCGCCAGTTTTTTTCCGGGGTGGATTCCAGAGCGCCTCCGTTTCAGGAGTCCATGTCCTTGTCCAGATGTTTGTTCGCCATATCCAGCCCCAGGATCACATTCCGGAAGCCGTTCTGAATTTCGGAATAGGTGGCCAGATAATAGGGGTCCCTGGGCCAGCGTTCCTCCCACCGGTCCCGCAGGAGATGGGCGAACCGGGGGCAATCCGGCTCCGCCAGGCCCAGCAGCATGGGTGACAGGTAGTCCACCATCATCTGCTTCTCGTTCACCTTCACGGCGGAGCGATTCCAGATGCGCTGACGCTTCCAGCCGTTCTCCAGACCGTCCAACAGGCTGTCCGCCAAGGCCCGAAGAGCCGTTTCGTCTCCGTTTGTCTCCCGGACAGCGGCCATGTAGACGGGCCCGAACTGCTCCGTATAGGCTTTAAAGGCCTTCGTGTACTCCCGGCGGGTGAACCGGTCCAGCCAGGTCCTGCCCGTCTGGACGGCCTTCAGCAGTTCTTCACGCATGGTGCTCCTCACCTTCTTCTGGCTTTTCCGCGTCCTCCGTGATCTCCTGCACTTCCACCGGGTCGTCATTCCAGGTCTCCGGGTCGTCAATGTGGACCCTTCCGTACTGGTAGGCCCGCCATTCCCGGATGAGCAGGCCGCAGCCAATGACCACGAACACCACGCCGCCGGCGATGCCGATGGCCGGCGTGTCGGACTTGCCGGAGATCACATTTCCGAACAGCTGGGTCGCCAGATACACCAGATATCCGCCCGCCAGGACCCAGACATAATTCACTTTTCCACTCCGCTTCTTTTTGGGACTGTCCTTCATGTTCCGTGTCTCCTCACCAATGAAAAAATTTCGCCCGGGCTTTACAATCTCCCGGCAAACGGGTATGATATCGACAACGATCATTTCTGCCACAGGAGGCCCATCATGCGGGAATTCACCATTGGAAAAAACGACGCCGGACAGCGCCTGGACCGCTTTGTGTCCAAGAACCTACCCCTGCTGCCCCCTGCCCTGCTGCAAAAATACATCCGCCTCAAGCGCATCAAGGTCAACGGCAAGGGCTCCAAGCGGGACGCCCGCCTCTGCGCCGGCGATGTCTTACAATTATATATCAATGATGAGTTCTTTGACAAGCCCAATGAGGAAAATCTCTTTCTGACGGTGTTCAAGCCCCAGCTGAACATCGTCTACGAGGATGAGAACCTGCTGCTGGTGGACAAGCGCCCCGGCCTGGTGGTCCACGCCGACGAGACGGAGAAGGTCAACACCCTCATCAACCACATCCAGGCGTACCTGTACCAGAAGAAGGAGTGGAACCCCAAGTGGGAGAACGCCTTCGCCCCGGCCCTGTGCAACCGCATCGACCGGAACACCGGCGGCATCGTCATCGCCGCCAAAAACGCCGAGACGCTGCGCATCATCAACGAGAAGATCAAAAGCCACGAGCTGGAGAAGTCCTACCTCTGCGTCACCGTAGGCCATCCCCGGCCCGCGGAGGGAAAGGTCGAGGGCTTTTTGCTGAAGGACGAGGCCAAAAAGCAGGTAGCCTTCTACCGCCGCCCCGTCCCCGGCGGCAAGACCGCCGTCACTTTTTATAAAACCCTGGAAAACCGGGGAGAATTATCCCTGGTGGAGTGCCGCCTTCTGACCGGCCGGACCCACCAAATCCGGGTCTCCATGGCGGAGATCGGCTGCCCCCTGCTGGGGGACGGCAAGTACGGAAACGGCGCCGTGAACAAGCGCTATCATGAAACCCGCCAGGCCCTGTATTCCTACAGGCTGCACTTCGAGCTTCCCACCGACGCGGGGATGCTGAACTACCTGCGGGGCAGGACCTTCACTGTGGAGGATGTCCCCTTCCGGAGCAAATATTTCGCGGACGGGAAAAATGCCTGAAAATTGCGGGATAAATATAGGTAATTCCCTTGACTTTTTTTGACACTTCCGATATCATTTTAAAATGCTGAATTTCGACGAGAAAGGTTCCCCCTCAACAGAGAAAAGAGGCGCGCTTTTACAGACAAAAATACGATTGAAATGGGGGAGGATACATGTCCAAAGAGTTGATTCGCCTGCGGAATCTCTGCATGGTGTACGACGATGAACCTGTATTGAATGACATCAATCTTTATATCAATGACAAGGAATTCCTCACATTGCTCGGACCCAGCGGGTGCGGTAAGACCACCACGCTGCGGATCATTGGCGGCTTCGCGACACCCACGTCCGGAGACGTCCTGTTCGACGGTGTGAGGATTAATGACGTTCCGCCCTATCAGCGGCAGATCAATACCGTTTTCCAGAAATACGCCCTGTTCCCGCACCTGAATGTATACGAGAACATCGCCTTCGGCCTGCGGATGCAGAAGCGTCCCGACCCCAGCGACCCCACCGGCAGGAAAAAGGTGAAAATCCCCGAGGAGGAGATTCACCAGCGGGTCATGGAGATGCTGGAGGTCATCAGCCTGAAGGGCTTTGAGCACCGCAAGCCCGACGCCCTCTCCGGCGGCCAGCAGCAGCGGGTGGCCATCGCCCGGGCTCTGGTGAACCGGCCCAAGGTGCTGCTTCTGGACGAGCCTCTGGGTGCCCTGGACCTGAAGCTTCGCAAGGATATGCAGATCGAGCTCAAGCGCATCCAGCAGCAGGTGGGCATCACCTTCATCTACGTGACCCACGACCAGGAAGAGGCCCTGACCATGTCCGACACCATCGTGGTTATGGACAAGGGCTCCATCCAGCAGATCGGCACCCCCGAGGACATCTACAACGAGCCGAAGAACGCCTTCGTGGCGGACTTCATCGGCGAGTCCAACATCATTGACGGCATCATGGTCCGGGACAAGCTGGTCCAGATGTACGGCCGGCAGTTCCCCTGCCTGGACGGCGGCTTTGACGAGAACGAGCCCGTGGACGTGGTCATCCGGCCCGAGGACATCGATATCGTCCCCGTGGAGCAGGGCCAGCTGGTGGGCACCGTCACCAACGTGACCTTCAAGGGCATGCAGTACGACATCATCGTGGACTTCAGGGGCTTCAAGTGGCTGATCCAAACCACGGACCACTCTCCTGTCGGTGCCCGCATCGGCATCAAGATCGATCCCGACGGCATCCACGTCATGAAAAAGAGCAAGTACTCCGGCATGTTCGGCGACTACTCCTCCTTCTCCGAGGAATACGACGAACTGGACGACGCCAGCCTGGCGCCGGATGAGGAGGAGAGCGGGGATGAAGAATAAGCTCTCCCGTCTCACCATCCCCTATGTGATCTGGATGGCGCTGTTCGTAGTGGCCCCCATCATCATGGTGGTCATCTACGCCTTCTCCGCCGCAGACGGCGGCTTTACCCTAGCCAACTTCGCCAAGATGGGCACCTACGCGGTGGTGTTCACCCGCTCCTTCAAGTTGGCCCTCATCGCCACGCTCATCTGCCTGCTCATCGGCTATCCGCTGGCCTATATCATGAGCAAGGAGGGCCCCCGGTTCCAGCGCGTCGCCATGGTGCTCATCATGCTGCCCATGTGGATGAACTTCCTGCTGCGGACCTACTCCTGGATGTCCATTCTGGAGAACAACGGCCTTTTGAACCAGCTCTTTCAGAAGATCGGGCTGATCGCCCTGTACAACAATCTCTTCGGCACGGACCTTCAGTTTTTCCGCATGATGAACACCCAGGGTGCGGTGGTGCTGGGCATGGTGTACAACTACCTGCCCTTCATGATCCTGCCCATCTACTCGGTCATCATCAAGCTGGACCCCTCCCTGCTGGAGGCGGCCCGGGACCTAGGCGCCAACACCTTCAATGTGTTCCGGCGGGTCATCCTGCCCCTCTCCCTGCCCGGCGTGCTCTCCGGCATCACCATGGTATTCGTGCCCTCCGTGTCCACCTTCGCCATCAGCAAGATGCTGGGCGGCGGCACGGAGCTGCTGCTGGGCGATCTGATCGAGCAGCAATTCCTGGGCGGCGCCTACAACCCCTATCTGGGTGCGGCCATCTCCCTGGTCATGATGATCATCGTCGTCATCTGCATGGCGGTCATGAACCGCTTCGGTGAGGGCGAGGAACAGGCGGTGATGATGTGAACAAGAACAACTCTTTTCTGAACCGCCTGTTCATGGTGCTGGTGTTCGTCTTTCTGTACGCCCCCATCTTCCTGCTCATCATCTTCTCCTTCAACGCCGGCAACAGCAACACCGTCTGGAAGGGCTTCTCCCTGGACTGGTATCAGAAGCTGCTCCGTGACCGTCTCATCATCCAGAGCGTGTACACCACCCTGCTGGTGTCCCTGCTGTCCACCGCCATCGCCACGGTGGCCGGCACCTTCGCCGCCATCGGCTTCTACGCCATGCGCCGGAAGGTCCGGGAGCCTCTGATGACCGTCAACAACATCCCCATGATGAACGCGGACATCGTCACCGGCGTCAGCCTGTGCCTGCTGTTCGTGGCCTTCTTCAACGGCTGGGGCACCTTCGCGGCCTGGTTCAACTCCCTGGGGCTCTTCCGGCTGCCCACCCGGCTGACCATGGGCTTCGGCACCCTGCTGATCGCCCACATCACCTTCAACATCCCCTACGTCATCCTGTCCGTGGGTCCCAAGCTGCGGCAGATGGACAAAAACCTGGTGGACGCGGCCATGGACCTGGGCTGCACGTGGATGCAGGCCTTCTGGAAGGTCATCCTGCCGGAGATCAAGCCCGGCATCGTCTCCGGCGCTCTGACGGCCTTCACCATGAGTATTGATGACTTCGTCATCAGCTACTTCACCGCTGGCTCCTCCGCCTCCACCCTGGCCATGACCATCTACGGCATGACCAAGAAGCGGGTGACGCCGGAGATCAACGCCATCTCCACCCTGCTGTTCGTGACGGTGCTGATTTTGCTGGCCATCGTCAACATCCGGGAGGCCCGGCAGGAGCGGCTGCGGGAGAAGCGGCTCGTTTAAGCGGTTTCACGGCTTCTGGCCCCTGAAATAGAATCTTGAAAACACTGGAGGAATGATCAATTGAAAAAGACACTTGCCTTGGCCCTTGCCATGATGATGGTGGCCGCCATGACCCTGACCGGCTGCGGTGGAAGCAGCAGTAAAGAAGAGCGGGTCGTCAACGTGTGCAGCTGGGGTGAATACATCGACGAGGATCTGATTTATCAATTCGAGGATGAGACAGGCATCAAGGTCAACTACCAGACCGCCGAGAGCACTGAAGCCCTCTACTCCCTGCTGAAAACCGGCGCCGGCGACTACGATGTCATCGTCCCCTCTGACTATATGATCGGCCGTCTGATCGCGGAGGACATGCTGGCGGAACTGAACTACGACAATATCCCCAACTACGCCCTGATCGATGACCAGTACAAGGGCCTGAGCTACGACCCTGACAACAAGTACACGGTCCCCTACACCTGGGGCACCCTGGGCATTATTTACAACACCACCATGGTGGACGAGGAGATCACCAGCTGGGACGTCATGTTCGACGAGAAGTACGCCGGACAGGTCCTGATGATCCGCAACTCCCGGGACGCCCTAGCCGCCGCTCTTCTGGACCTGGGCTATAACATCAACACCACCGACGAGGCTCAGATTCAGGAGGCCTACGAGTTGCTGTCCACCGCCAAGAATAACGGCGTCTATCAGGCCTTTGTCATGGACGAGGTCTTCCAGAAGATGGAAGGTGGGAATGCCGCCATCGCCATGTACTACGCCGGCGATTACCTGACTATGCTGGAGAACAATGGGGATCTGGCCTATGTTGTTCCCGAGGAGGGTTCCAACTGGTTCGTGGACGCCATGTGCGTGCTGAAAAACGCCCAGCACAAGGAGGAGGCTGAGGAGTGGATCAACTTCATCGCCGGCACGGATGCCTGCCTGGCCAACATGGACTATATCTGGTACGCCTCCCCTAACGCTGAGGCGCTGGAACAGTACCCCGCCTATTATGAGGAGACTTACGGCGAGCCCCTGGACGAGAGTCTGTATGAGATCATGGCCGCTCCCGACGATGTGCTGGACCGCTGTACGCTGTATGAGAACCTGCCTGCTGAGACGCTGACGCTGTACAACGATCTCTGGACGAAGCTGGGCATCTGACCACTCTGGCATATAAAAACCGGCGTCAGCAATGGCGCCGGTTTTTCTTGCAATTCCGCGTTTTTCGTGTACACTGAAAGAGAAATCTCTTACTGCATTAAGGAGGAACCCCCATGATTTTGATTGGAACCAAGTGCCAGCTGGAGCAGACTGTCACGGAAGAACTCACCGCTGCCGCCGTGGGGTCCGGCGCCCTGCCGGTGTTCGGCACTCCCTTCATGGCCGCCATGATGGAAAATGCCGCTATGACCTGTCTTCAAAACTTCCTGGAAGAGGGCCAAGGCAGCGTAGGCACTCATCTGGAGATCAGCCATGACGCTCCCACCCCCATCGGCATGAACGTCTGGACGGAGGCCGAGATCACCGCCGTCTCCGAAAATGGCAAGATGGTGGGCTTCACCGTGAAGGCTTGGGACGAAAAGGGCCCCATCGGCTCCGGCACCCACACCCGGGCCATCATCAAAAACGACAAGTTCCTGGCCAAGTGCAACGCCAAGCTGGACTAATAAATCCAAGCAAAAAAGGACACCGCCGCCGGCGGTGTCCTTTTTATATGCTTTTTACAGTACCAGAGAGGGTGCAGAGTACACCCGGCCATTCAGCTCGCTGTTGAGCATGTACAAGCCCTTGGGATCGGAGCCGAACAGCTCCATCTTGGAGATCAGGTCGTTGGCGTTCGTCTCCTCTTCGCCCTGCTCCTTGACGAACCAGTCCAGGAACTGCATGGTGCGGAAGTCCTTCACCTCATAAGCGGCGGCGTAGATATCGTTGATGAGAGAGGTCACGTACATCTCGTGCTCCAGACCGGCCTTCAGGGGGTCCATGTCGCAGTTGAAGACCTTGTCAGGCTTGGCGATGGCATCCAGGGTGACGGTCTCGTTGTTGTTGTGCAGATACTGGTAGAACAGCAGAGCGTGATCCCGCTCCTCCTGGGCCTGTATCTTGTACCAGTTGGCAAAGCCATCCAGACCGCGGGTCTCATAGTAATTGGAAAAATCCAGATACAGATAGGCGGAGTAGAATTCCTTATTGACCTGCTGATTCAGCAGCTCCTTGACTTTTGCGTTCAGCATTGTTGGTTCCTCCCTTTTAAAATATATCAATATATTTTATTGATTTAATTTTACCTGAAACAGAGCGTCCGGTCAGTCGCAAATACCACAATTTACAAGATCAGGTCATCAGAACAAGGTGATCTGGCTCGTGTCCGCCATACCTGCGAAGGCCCCCAGCTTTTTCAGCTGTTCGATGTGGGTCTTGGACAGCTTGTTGCAGCACATGGAGAACTCCTCAATGGAGACAAAGGTCTTCCCTTTCCGCTTCTCCACCGTGTCGATGGCCGCCGCCTCGCCCAAGCCGTGGACAGTGACGAAAGGCGGCAGCAGTCCCTTGTCTGTCACGAGGAACTTCGTGGCGTCGGACTTGTAGATATCGATGGTGTCAAAGTGGAAGCCCCGGAGGTAGAACTCGTAGCACACCTCCAGCGTGGTCATCAGGTTCTGTTCCACGGCGGTGGCGTCCTTGTTGTTCTCAATCTCCCGGATCTTCCGCTTCACCGCATCCTTGCCGGCGCAGCAGTACTCCGCGTCAAAGGCCTTGGCCCGGACGGAGAAGAAGGTGGCGTAGAAGGCCAGCGGCTCGTGGACCTTGTACCACGCGATGCGGAAGGCCATCATGACGTAGGCCACGGCGTGGGCCTTGGGGAACAGATAGCCGATCTTCGCCAGAGACTCGATATACCACTCCGGCACCTCGTGCTCCCGCATGGCCTCCACCCAGCCCTCGTCGAAGCCGCCCTTCTTCACCTTGCCCTTTCGGACTTTCTCCATGATTTTGAAGCTCATCTTCGGGTCCAGGCCCTTGGAGATCAGGTACAACATGATGTCGTCACGACAGCCCACGGTCTCCAGAACGCTGGCCGTGCCGCTGACGATCAACTCTCGGGCATTGCCCATCCATACGTCGGTACCGTGGGAGAAGCCGGACAGCCGCACCAGGGTGTTGAAGTCCTTTGGCTGGGTATCGATCAGCATCTGCCGGGTGAACCGGGTGTTAAACTCCGGGATGGCTACAGCTCCGGTGGGGCCCAGAATCTCGTCGTTCTCATAGCCCAGCACCTTGCTGGAGGTGAAGATGGACATGGTATCCGGGTCGTCCAGAGGGATGTCGTGGGGGTCCACGCCGGTGAGGTCCTGCATCATGCGGACCATGGTGGGGTCATCGTGTCCCAGCATGTCCAGCTTCAGGATGTTGGCCTCCATGGAGTGGTATTCAAAATGGGTGGTGATGGTGTCGGAGTCGTCGGCGTCCGCCGGGTGCTGGACGGGGCAGAAATCCTCCATGTCCTTGTCATCGGGGACGACCACCAGGCCCCCGGGGTGCTGGCCCGTGGTGCGCCGGACGCCTACGCAGCCCAGTGTGAGGCGGTTCTCCTCCGCCCGCCCCGCCGTGATGCCATTCTCCTCCAGGTACTTCTTCACAAAGCCGTAGGCGGTCTTTTCCGCCAGAGTGCCGATGGTACCCGCCCGGAACACCTGGGTCTCGCCGAACATCTCGATGGCGTGGCGGTGGGCCTTGGCCTGGTACTCGCCGGAGAAGTTCAGGTCGATATCCGGCACCTTGCCGCCGCCGTAGCCCAGGAAGGTCTCAAAGGGGATGTCGAAGCCGTCCTTGATGTACTTGGTGCCGCAGACAGGGCACACCTTGTCCGGCATGTCGGCGCCGCAGCCGTAGCTGCCATCCAGAATGAACTCGCTGTTTTTGCACTTGGGGCAGCGGTAGTGAGGCGGCAGGGAGTTGACCTCCGTGATGCCGGACATATAGGCCACCAGCGAGGAACCCACGGATCCCCGGGAGCCCACCAGATAGCCGTTTTCCAGGGACCGCTGCACCAGCTTCTGGGCGGACATGTACACCACGTCGTACTTGCCCAGAATGCCGCCCAATTCCACGTTCAGGCGGTCCACAATGAGCTTGGGCGGGTCCTCGCCGTAGAGCCGGTGGACCTTCTCCCAGACCAGGCGGTTCAAATCCTCCTCGGAGTTCTCCAGGCGGGGCGGGAACAGCTCACTGGGCAGCAGCTCAAAGGTCTCGATCTGGTCCGCCACCAGACGGGTGTTGCTGACCACAACCTCGTAGGCCTTCTCCTCCCCCAGATAGCTGAATTCCTTCAGCATCTCGTCGGTGGTCTTGAAGTAGATGGGCAGGGGCGCGTTAGCGTCCGGGAACTTTTTCGAGGCCAGCAGGATATGGCGGTACACCTCGTCCTCTGGCTCCTGGAAGTGGACGTCACCGGTGGCACAGACGGGCTTGCCCAGCTCGTCGCCCAGGCGGACGATGGTTCGGTTCAGCTCCCGTAGCTCCTCCTCGGACTGTACGTCGCCGTTGCGGAGCATGAACATGTTGTTGCACAGGGGCTGAATTTCCAGATAGTCGTAATAATCCGCGATGCGCTTCAGCTCGTCCCAGTCCTTGTGGTCCGCCACGGCCCGGAACAGTTCGCCGGCCTCGCAGGCCGCGCCCACGA
>CAMBAJ010000041.1 GCA_945864305.1 uncultured Clostridia bacterium
AAGTCAATTCTCCGTCCCTCAACGGCTGTGTTTTTAGATTAACTTAATGACATTGGACACTGACCCGGGGCTTTTCCATCGACAGGGCTTGTCCCCGCCGGACCTTTTTGCTATACTGACCATATCTGACCGGGGAGGGAACGCCATGCATGAGATCGAGGCAAAGACCATTCTCTCGGCCCGCAACGGCATGAACGTCTACCGGGGCTGCACTCACGGGTGCATTTACTGCGACTCCCGCAGTACCTGCTACCAGATGGACCACGCCTTTGAGGATGTGGCGGTGAAGCGGAACGCGCCGGAACTGCTGGAGAACGCCCTGCGCCGGAAACGCCGGCGGTGCATGATCGGCACCGGCTCCATGTGCGACCCCTACCTGCCCCTGGAGCGGGAGACCCGCCTGACCCGGCGCTGTCTGGAAATCATCGACCGCCACGGCTTCGGCGTGTCGGTGCTCACCAAGTCGGACCTGATCCTGCGGGATATGGACCTGCTGGAGCGCATCAACGAAAAGACAAAAGCCGTGGTCTGCACCACCTTCACCACCTTTGACGAAAGCCTGTGCCGCATTGTGGAGCCCAACGTCTGCACCACCAGAGCGCGGTTTGAGATGCTGAAGACGATGCGTGAGCACGGCATCCACACCGGCGTGTGGCTGTGCCCCATCCTGCCCTTTCTCAATGACACGGAGGAGAACCTCCGGGGTCTGCTGGGCTACTGCTTTGACGCCGGGGTGGAGGTCATCATCAACTTCGGCATGGGCGTCACTCTGCGGGATGGGGACTGGCAGTATTTTTACGCTCAACTGGACCACCATTTCCCCGGTATGAAGGAGCAGTATATCCGGACTTTCGGCGACCGGTATGACTGCCCCAGCCCCAACGCCGCTCGCCTCACGGCCATTTTCCGGGAGGAGTGTCAGGCCCACGGCGTCATCTGTGATTCCGAAGAAGCGATGGCTTATCTCTCTGCTTTCGAGGACAAGCAGGCGGGAGAACAGCTGAACTTATTTACATAACACAGGGAGGATTTCATATGTTATTTCTCTGCTATCCAAAGTGCACCACCTGCCAGAAGGCGAGGGTCTGGCTGGACGCACAGGGCATTTCCTATCAGTTCCGGGATATCAAGCTGGAAAACCCCACAGAGGACGAGTTGCGGACCTGGTGGAAGGCCAGCGGCCTGCCCCTGAAAAAGTTCTTCAATACCAGCGGCTTGCAGTACAAGGCGCTGAACCTGAAGGACAAGCTACCCACCATGTCCGAGGACGAGCAGATGGCGCTGCTGTCCACCGACGGCATGCTGGTGAAGCGGCCCATCCTGGTGGGTGAGGACTTCGTGCTGACGGGCTTTCGCCAGGCGGAGTGGGAAGAGAAACTGAAATGATACAGCGCTATGATTTCGCACCGCTGGACGGCATCACCAAGGTGGTGTTCCGCCGTGTATGGGCTGCTCATTTTGGCGGAGCGGACCGGTATTTTATCCCCTTTTTCTCCCCCACGGACCAGCACATTCTGACCGACCGGGACCGGCGGGAGATCGACCCCGCTAACAACGGCGGGCTCCCCCTGGTGCCCCAGGTGATGACCTGCCGGGCCAAAGATTTCCTCTGGGCGGCGGAGGTGGTGGCGGACATGGGGTACACGGAGGTCAATCTGAACCTGGGCTGTCCCTCCGGCACCGTCACCGCCAAGGGCAAGGGGGCGGGCTTTCTGGCGAAGCCCGAGGAGCTGGATCGCTTTTTTGACCAGGTGTTCTCCAAGGTCCGGATGCCCGTTTCTGTCAAGACCCGGCTGGGCATCCAGGAGCCGGAGGAATTCGCCCGTCTGCTGGAAATCTACAACCGCTATCCCATCGCCTGCCTGACCATCCACGCCCGAGTGCAGAAGGAGAAGTACCGGGGGCCCGTCCACCTGGACGCCTTTGCCCAGGCTCTGGCGGAGAGCAGGAATCCGGTGTGCTATAACGGCGATCTGCGGACGGCGGCGGAAGTGGAGGCGCTTTCACAGCGATTTCCCTCTGTTGAGGCCGTGATGATCGGCCGTGGCGCCGTGGCGGATCCGGCGCTGCTGCGGAAGCTCCGCGGCGGTCCCGCCGCAACGAAAGAGGAATTGCAGGCCTTTACCCAGGACCTGTACCGGGCCTATCAGGCGTTTTACGGCCAGGTGGGCACCGCCGCCCAGCGGATGCGGGAGGTCTGGTTTTACCTCATCCATCTGTTTGAGAATGCGGACCGGCTGAACAAGAAGTTGCGGCGGTTCAAAAATCCCGGGGAGTACGAGTCTGTCGAGGCCGCTATCTTCCGGGACCTCTCTCTGCGGGACCACTCCGAGGGAGATTTGGTCTGAAATTTGCGCAAAAACAGCGAGCCGCGCCGCGGCTCGCTGTTTTGTATCGTATTGTGGAATCAGGACAGGGTCAGATCGCCGTCCTTCACCCAGCCCAGCTTCCGGCACACTTGGTTGATAGCCGGGGCCAGGATGGCGGGGAGGACAAAGGAGATTAGGACGAGGCCCACCCAGTCGAAAGCGGTGGGCGTGATGGCGGAGGCGCCGTTGGCAATAGCCACCTCACTGGGGGCCACCCAGCCGGTCCATACGCCCAGCTGGCCGCACAGGCCGCAGGTGCCCATGCCGGAGTTGATGGCGGCGCCGTTCATCTGTAGCTTGAAGACGCAGGTGGCGATGGGGCCGGTGATGGCGGAGGCCACGGTGGGCGCGATCCAGACCCGGGGATTCTTCACGATGTTGGGCATTTGCAGCATGGAGGTGCCCAGGCCCTGGCTGACCAGGCCGCCCCAGCCGTTCTCCTTAAAGCTCATGACGGCGAAGCCCACCATCTGGGCACAGCAGCCCGCCACAGCGGCGCCGCCGGCCAGACCCGTCAGGCCCAGGACGGAGCAGATGGCGGCGGAGGAGATGGGCAGCGTCAGCGCCACACCCACCAGCACGGACACCAGAATGCCCATCAGGAAGGGCTGCAGCTCAGTGGCCCGCATGATGAGCTGACCGAAGGCGCTGGCCACGGTGCCGATGGGCGGCGCGATGACCCATGCGGCGCCGATGCCGATGAGGGTGGTGACGATGGGCGTCACCAGAATATCGACTTTGGTTTCCTTGCTGATGGCCTTGCCGCACTCAGCGGCGATGATGGCAACGAACAGCACCGCCAGAGGGCCGCCGGCCTTGCCCAGGGCATTGCAGGCGTAGCCCACGGTAGCCAGGGAGAACAGCACCAGCGGCGGCGCCTGGAGAGCGTATCCGATGGCAACGGCCATGGCCGCGCCGCTCATGAAGGAGGCCATGCCGCCGATGGTATAGCCCACGCCGTTGATCTCAATGATTTTGGCGGTGAGGAAGCCGATGTGGAACTGCTGGCCGATGGTGTTCAGAATCGTGCCGATCAGCAGAGAGCAGAACAGGCCCTGAGCCATGGCGCCCAGAGCGTCGATGCCGTACCGCTTGGCGGAGATGACGATATTTTTGCGTTTCAGGAATGCCTTGACTTTTTCCATGGGTAACACCTGTTTCCTATGTAATGTAAAAGTGGTACACAGGTGTCTTGACACCTGTGTACCACACTATACACGGAAAGACAGGAGTTGTCAACAGGAAGTTTCGGCGCGGTCAGCCCTCCAGCAGAACACCCAGCTCCCGCAGGGCGTTTTGGACGCGGACGAAGGCGGCCTCGCTGGGGCAGGAGAGGGTGTGAAGGTGGATGCCTCCGGTCAGGTCGGACAGCGGACGGGCGTCCGACTGAGCGCAGCGGGCGATAAACTGAGCCACGTCATACCGGCTGGACAACTGGAGCGGGCCCGTCAGCTGGCCGTAGATGGGGTGCTCCACAATGACATCCAGAACCGTGCAGCCGTAGTCCACCACGGCGTTCAGCTCCGCCTCCATACCGGCGGCGTCATGCTGTACAGCGACCTGCCGCACCAGGCCCTCGGGGGAATGCTGGATGACATAGCCCCGGGGCGTGGCGGAGATATCCGCCCCCGCGGCCCGCAGCAGGGCGATATCGCCCACGATGATCTGCCGGCTGACGGAAAAACGGGCGGCCAGCGTTCCGGCGCTGATGGGCTGGGCGGATTTCCGCAAAATATCTTCGATTGCCTGACGGCGTTCTTCCGCGCGCATGGCAAGACCTCCTTCATATCAAATCACACCCACGGCGGGACAGAGGGGAACTCCGGCTGCTCCGCGGTATTTGTTCTCTTGTCATGACAGCAGTATACCACGGAAAACAGAGATTTGTAAAGAAAATAGGCGCACGGCAGAACTCCTGCTATGCGCCCATTTTGTTATTTCATTTCCGCACTCTTCTCCCAGGCGGCGATGACGGCGTCCATGACGGCGCCCCGGAACCCGGCTTCCTCCAGAGCACGGATGCCCTGGATGGTGGCACCGCCGGGGGAGCAGACCTCGTCCTTCAGCTGGCCGGGGTGCTTGCCGGTCTCCAGCATCAGCTTCGCCGTGCCAATCATCATCTGGGCGGCACTCTCCATCGCCAAGGCTCTGGGCAGACCGCAGGCCACGCCGCCATCCGCCAGAGCCTCCAGAAACAGGTCCGCGAAAGCGGGGCCGCAGCCCGCCACGGCGCTGCCGGCGTCCATCAGATGGTCCGCCAGCGGAGCCAGCCTGCCGGCCCCGGCCAGAGACGCCAGAAAGACCTGTTCATCCTCCTTGGTGACATTTTCGCTGCAATCATAGAACACCATGCCCTCGCCGATGGCGGCGGGGGTGTTGGGCATGATCCGGATGACCGGGTAGTCCTTCCCAGCCAGCTCCCGGATACGGGGAATGGTCAGCCCTGCCGCCATGGACACCAGGATGAAGCGCTTCTCCCGCTGCTCCAAAACAGGGCCAATCTCCGACAGGAGCCCGGCCATGTACTGGGGCTTCACGCCCAAAAAGATCAGGTCTGCCCGCTCCGCGACGGCGGCGTTGTCCACTGCCTGACAGCCCAGCTCTTCCGCCAGGACCCGCGCCTTTTCCGGCGTCCGGTTGGAGAGCAGTACCTGGCTGCCCGGAAGGCTCTTGCACGCTGCCCGGGCCAGCGCACCGCCCATGTTGCCGGTGCCGATAAAACCTAGAATTGCCATATCATTGCACATCCTCTCTGTGTGAAAATAATATCAATTCTCCTTGCTGTCCGGTAGCCCGGCGGACTTTTCCACTTTGGAGGCCGCTTTTTCAGCCTTTGCTGCTGCCTTGGCGGCCTTGTCCTTTTGCAGCTTCCGGCGGCTGAGGGCCGCCACGGCCAAACTGAACAGCGCTACCAGAACGTAGATACCGCAGGGGGCGTAGAGCTGCAGCAGCTCCTGCCCGGCATCCGAATTGCCGCTGGCACGTTGCATCAGGATGAAGAACACCATGGACGCGATGGAGGCCGCCGCCGACAACAAGGCCAGCAGCAGTTTGATGTGCCCGGGCTTCCGGGTCAGGGTCAGGAGCAGCAGGAGTACCGTGATGACGCTGAGAGCGATCGTTTCAAATACCATTTGTGTCCTCTCCTTCTGTTCTTATCGCACTTGTCCCTCGCCGTAGATGACGTACTTGCAGGAGGTCAGCTCCTCCAGTCCCATGGGACCCCGGGCGTGCATCTTCTGGGTGGAGATGCCGATCTCGGCGCCGAGGCCGAACTCGCCGCCGTCGGTGAACCGGGTGGAGGCGTTGACATACACCGCAGCCGCGTCCACCTGGTCCAGGAAGTGCTGGGCCTTGAAGTAGTTTTTGGTGATGATGCTTTCGGAGTGGCCGGTGCCGTGCTGGTTGATGAAGCGGATGGCCTCGTCCATGTCCTTTACCGTCCGGACGGCCAGGATGTAGTCATCGTATTCCGCGTCCCAGTCGCTCTCGGCGGCAGGGAGGGCGCGGGTGCCCAGCAGAGCCAGGGCCTGCTCGTCGGCCCGCAGCTCCACGCCCTTCTCGTCCAGCAGAGGCAGGGCCTTGGGCCAGAAGTCCCCGGCGATGTCCTCCTGTATCAGCACGCACTCCACGGCGTTGCACACCGAGGGGCGGGAGCACTTGGCGTTGAACAGCACGTTCGCAGCCATATCCAAGTCCGCCTCGTCGTCCACATAGATGTGGCACACGCCCTCGCCGGTGCGGATGACCGGCACGCTGGCCTCCTTGGCTACGGCCCGGATCAGTCCGGCACCGCCCCGGGGAATGAGGACGTCCACATAGCCGTCCAGATGCATCAGCTCATTGGCGGTCTCGTGGCTGGTGTCCTGGACCAGAGAGATACAGTCCTCCGGCAGTCCGGCGGATACCAGCGCCTCCCGCATCAGCGCGGTGACACAGCGGTTGGAACGGATGGCCTCCTTGCCGCCCCGGAGGATGCACACATTACCGGATTTCAGACACAGCGCCGCCGCGTCCACGGTGACATTGGGCCGTGCCTCAAAGATGATGGCGATGACGCCCAGAGGTACCCGGCGGCGGCCAATAATGAGCCCGTTGGGCCGGGTTTCCATCTTTGTGACCTGACCGATGGGGTCCGGCAGAGCGGCCACCTGCCGCACGCCGTCCACAATGCCGGCGACGCGCTCCGGTGTCAAAGTCAGCCGGTCCAGCATGGCGGGACGCATCCCCGCCTCTTTGGCGGCGGCCACATCCTCGGCGTTGGCGGCCAGCCATTCGTCCTGCCGCGCCGTCAGAATCTCCGCGATGGCGGCCAGGGCAGCGTTTTTCTTTGCTGTCCCGGCGGTTGCCAGAACATAGGTGGCGGCCTTTGCCGCCGCGCCCTGCTGCTGCAATGCTGTCATAAAAAGGACCTCCTTTTATTTGGATGCCAAAAACCGGGTGCCGATGTCCTGCCCCTCCACGATGCCGTAGAGGTCCTCCATCCGCTCCCCGTTGGTGATGACCATGTCGCACCCGGCCCCCATGGCGACCCGGGCGGCGGAGAGCTTGGTGGCCATGCCTCCGGTGCCCCGCCAGCTACCGGCGCCGCCGGCCATCTCCATGATTTCGGGCGTCAGCACCTCTACCCGATGGAGCAGCTTCGCGTCGGGATGGGTCTTGGGGTCCGCGTCATACAGACCGTCGATGTCGGACAGCAGCACCAGCAGGTCCGCCCGGCACAGCTTCGCCACGATGGCGGACAGGGTGTCGTTGTCGCCCAGGACCTTGTGGCGGCCCGTCTCAATCTCGGCGGAGGACACAGAGTCGTTTTCATTCACCACCGGAATGACCCCCATCTCCAGCAGGGCGGAGAAGGTGTTGGACAGATGCTCTGCCCGCTCCGGATCGTCCACGTCGTCACCGGTCAGCAGGATCTGGGCCATGGAGCGATTGTATTCGGAGAACAGCTTGTCGTAAATGTGCATCATCCGGCACTGGCCCACGGCGGCGGCCGCCTGCTTCATCCGCAGCTCCTTTGGCCGCTCAGGAAGCCCCAGTTTGGCGGTGCCCACGGCGATGGCACCGGAGGTCACCAGAATGATCTCATGTCCCATGCCGCTGAGATCGGCCAGTGTGCGGACCAGATGCTCCATGCTCCGCAGGTCCAGACTGCCGGAGTCATGGGTCAGGGTGGAGGTGCCTACCTTCACGACAATACGCTGCTTTGTATGTTCCACGGTTCGAGTCCTCCCGATATGTGAAAAGTATTGAAATAGTATACCATGGACACGAAAAAAAAGAAAGGCTGGCCGGCGTGTAGTTTTCATAAAAATGCGGACAATACAGGGGAAAGGGAGGGATATTATGACTGAAAATACCAAGCCCACCGAGCCCAGCCAGGAGAATGACGAAAATAAGGAGACCGTCCAGAACATTCTGGACTTTTCCTCCGCCCTGACCCGCACGCCCCTGGGCACGGTGTACAGCCTGAGCATCATCGGACAGATTGAGGGCCACATGGTGGCGTCCAATACAACAAAAACCACGAAATACGAGCATGTGCTGCCGCTCCTGGCCAAGCTGGAGGAGAGCGAGGAGGTGGACGGCATCCTGTTTCTGCTGAATACGGTCGGCGGCGACGTGGAGGCGGGTCTCGCCATCGCGGAGCTGATCGCCAGCATGACGAAACCCACCGTGTCTATCGTCCTGGGGGGCAGCCATTCCATCGGGGTGCCTCTGGCGGTGGCGGCAAAGCGGAGCTTCGCCGTGCCCTCCGCCGCCATGACCATCCATCCGGTCCGCATGAGCGGCACCGTCATTGCCGCGCCCCAGACCTACAACTACTTCCAGCGGCTCCAGGACCGCATCGTGGCCTTCGTCTCCGGCCACAGCCAGATCAGCGCCGAGGACTTTCAGGCCCTGATGCTGAAAAAGGACGATATGGCCGCCGACGTGGGCAGCGTGATTTACGGCGAGGAGGCGGTCCGTCTGGGCATCATCGACCAGGTGGGCGGCTTGTCCGACGGCCTCCAGTGCCTGTACCGGCAGATTCGGGAGAAAAAGGGAAAACCGGCGGCACAGTAATGTGCTGCCGGAAAATTTTTATGACAAAAAGTAAAATATACTTGACAAATAGACCAGAAGGAATTACACTGACCTCACAATAAGAGAAAACAGGAGGAAGTACATATGGAACATTCTCTGGGATACATCGTGGGCATTGTCGTGGGCATCCTGGTGGGTGTTGGCATCGTGGCACTGCTGTTTAAGCTGAAGGTTATGGATCTGACCTTTGACGAGCGGCAGGAGCGGGCCCGGGGGCAAGCATACAAGTATGGGTTCTGGACCCTGCTGACATGCCTGCTGCTGTATGGCTTTTCCGACATGGTCCTGGGCCGTTGGTGCGATGTTCTCGTCGGCGCTATGCTGTGTATCGCCGCGGCGCTGATGGTGTTTGCGTCCGTCTGCATCGTGAAGGATGCCTATCTGAGCCTGAAAGAAAAGCCCCGGACCGTCATGACGATGCTTACTGTCGTCGGATCGCTGAATTTGTTCATCGGCGTCATGAATTGGAAAAACGGCCAGGTAGTGGAGAACGGCATCCTGACCTTCGCCGCGGTGAATGGCATTTGCGGCGCCATGGTATTGGTCATCCTGGTAATTTACGTGGTGAATTACCTGCTGGGCAGGCGGGAGGCCGGGGAATGAAGAACCTGCGTTTAAAATCCGCCCGGGCGGCGCTGGACATGAGCCAGCAGCAGCTGGCGGACGCGGTGGGCGTCTCCCGTCAGACCATCAACGCCATCGAAAAGGGGGACTACAACCCTACCATCAAGCTCTGCATCGCCATCTGCAAAACGCTGAACAAGACTCTGGACGAACTGTTCTGGGAGTAAGACAGCAGGGCCGCCCCGCACCGGGACGGCCCTGCCATTTCTTATTTTGTCAAAGTCAGCTTGAAGTCATCGCCCTCCGGCGTGACGGTCACCTGATAGCCTTGGGTGTGGGCGAACCGGGTGATGTTTTCCACGGACACCTGGGCGTCCGACAGGACCTCCAGCGTGGCGGGGACGTCCTTGCGGACCACGTTCTGCACCATGATGACGGGCATGGGGCAGGAGAGACCTCTCGTATCGATCATGATGCATGCTCCTTTCCGGGAAGATGAGTCACAGTGATAACCAGCAGTACCACGAAGCCGAAGATGACGGCCGCCATACCGGCGGTGCCGATGCCGCCTACCTTGTAGACGCCGTCCACCACGCTGTCGGCCGCACCGGCCAGACCAAAGTTGTGAGATACGGCGGCGCCGATGATCATGCCCAGCACCGTCACGGCGGAATCGCCGTTGCCCTCACCGGCCAGAATCAGCTGCCGCAGAGGACAGCCGCCCAGCAGAACAGAGCCCCAGCCCGCCAGCGCCATACCCAGGGCGGACCAGAGATACTGGCTGTGGGCGATGGGCTGGGACACGGCGCAGAGATTGTAGTTTCCGAGGATCAGGTTGCCGATGGTGACAGTGACCCAGATGGCCAGAAAACCGGACAGCAGCCGGAAATCACGGAGCATCACGGCGTCCCGGATGCCGCCGGCCATGCACAGGCGGCTCCGCTGGGCCAGCGCGCCCACAATCAGACCGGCCGCCAGAGAGATGGCCCAGAACGCGTGCATGGAGCCGGGACCGGCCTCGGAGAAGCGCAGCTTGCCGGGGAATACCAGCAGCAAAACCAGCAGGACCACCATAAGGCCGGGCAGCATCAGACCCTCGCCCTGGCGGACCGGATAGGCCCGCCCCAGGGAAAAGCCCTTCCGCAGAAAGACGATGCCCACCAGAATACCGGCCACAAAGCCCACCAGACCGGCCACGGCGGTCAGATCACCGCCGCCCAGGCGGATGACCATGCGCAGCGGGCAGCCCAAAAAGACCAGCGCGCCGATCATGACGAACATGCCCAGGATGAAGCGGCAGGCGGGGGAGGAACCGGCCTTGGCCCGGAATTCCTTGGCGCCGACGGCCGCCAGCAGGGCGCCCAGAACGATGCCGATGATCTCCGGGCGGATGTACTGGACCTTGTCGGCGCTGTGCAGTCCCAGCGCGCCGGCAATGTCCCGCTCAAAGCAGGCGATGCAGAAGCCCATGTTCCTGGGGTTGCCGGAGGTGGTCAGCACCAGAGCCGCGATACCGACCACGACGCCGGTCAGCAAGATCAGACCGTGCTCGCGGAACCAGTTGTTTTCTCTCATCCAAACACTCCTATCACTATTTTTTAAAAAGAACAACGATGCGCAAAAGAAAAATGTCTATACCAAAAGCTCATGAAATCCCGCGGCTTCAATGCCGGCCTCCCGGAACCGCTGCTCCAGCACCGCCCGGGTATCCGGCGGTGCCGACCAGGCAATGCCGCAGTCGGAGGTGAGGCAGCGGGGGACGGAGATTAGTCTTCCCTCCAGACCGGCCTTCCGGCAGAGTTGTTCGGCGGCAATGGCGCCGGCGGTCGTATAAAACGTGACCACCAGCCGCATCTGTTTCGTTCGCACAGGTGACATCCTTTCCATATCGCTATTCTTTCCATAGAATAGCATGACTGCCCATAAAAAGCGAGATCTGTTTTGAGTATCACGGCGGAGAGCTGAAAAGAGTGGCAAAATAGCAGATGGTTCTACTTGAAAACCAAACGCTTTTCTGCTAATCTATTCTAGTTATAGTATGTGAAAATGACAGAGGTGGAACTGTGTACTTAAAAGCATTGGAGATACAGGGATTCAAGTCCTTCCCCGATAAGACGGTCCTGAACTTCGGTGAGGATATCACCGCCATCGTGGGCCCCAACGGCTCCGGCAAGTCCAATATTTCCGACGCCATCCGCTGGGTCATGGGTGAGCAGAGCAGTAAGAGCCTCCGAGGCGCGAAGATGGAGGACGTCATCTTCGGCGGCACGGCGAAGCGGGCCCAGGTAGGCTTTGCCCAGGTGACGCTGGTGATCGACAACACGGAGCACATCTTCCCCACCATGGAGGAGGCGGAGGTCTCCGTCACCCGCCGATATTACCGCAGCGGCGAGAGCGAATACTACATCAACCGGCAGTCCGTCCGATTGAAGGACGTGACGGAGCTGTTCATGGACACCGGCATGGGCCGGGAGGGCTACTCCATCATCGGCCAAGGCAAGATCGACGAGATTTTGTCCGCCAAGAGCGGCGAGCGCCGGGAGATATTCGAGGAGGCTGCCGGCATCTCCAAGTTCCGCCACCGGAAAGAGGAGTCCGAGCGGAAGCTGGAGCGGACCGAGGAGAACCTGGTCCGCATCAACGACAAGATATCCGAACTGGAATTGCAGGTGGAACCCCTGCGGGACCAGGCGGAGAAGGCAAAAAAGTTTCTGGTCCTGCGGGACGAGCTGCGCCTGTTGGAGATCTCCGTGTGGCTGGAGAATCTGGATGCCCTGAAAGCCAGCGTCCAGAAGCTGAAAGCGGACTGTGCCGCCGCTGAGGCCGCCCGGGACGAGGCCAAGGCCCAGATCGACGCCCTGTACGCCGAGGATGAGCAGTACGGCCTCCGGATGCAGGAGAAGGACGTGGAGGCTGAGCACATCCGCGCCGAGGCCGCCGAGCTGGACGGCCGGGTGAAGGAGCAAGAGTCCGCCATCGCCGTGCTGGAGAGCACGATCACCCACAACCAGGAGAACATCGACCGGGCCCGGACGGAACTGGAGGAGACGGATAGCCGCGCCGGAGGCCTGGAGAAGCAGGCGGAGGAGCAGGAGCGCCGCATCGCGGAGATCGACGGAGAGATCGAGGCGCTGAATCACGCGCTGGATGGATTGCTGGAGCAGGCCCGGGAGGCCGCGGCCCAGGCCGGCGGCGCCCAGTCCCAGGCGGAAGCCCTGCGGGGCCAGGAGGCCATGGCCGTGGCCTCCGCGGCGGACGCGCGGGCGGAAGCCGCCGCCATCGCCGCTGAAAACGGACAGATCGAGGAGCGGAAAACCGCCGTTGAACAGGAAAAAGCCGCCGCCGAGGCCCAACTGGCGGAATCCGGGAAGGAGGCCAAGGCCAACCGCCGCGCCCTGGAGGACGCCCGGGACGAGGCGGAGGCGGTGTCCAACATCATCGCGGGCCACAGCCTGCGGATGGAAGAGCGGAAGAAGAAGGCCGCCGCCGCGTCGGAGAACCGGGTCCAGCTGACCATGGACGTGGGCGCATTGGACAACCGCATCCGCCTGCTGACGGAGATGGAGAAGGAGTACGAGGGCTTCTCCAAGGCTGTCAAGACGGTCATGCAGGCGAAAGGCAGTCTCCGGGGCATCCACGGCCCGGTGGCGAACCTGATGAAGACCGGCCAGCAGGTGTCTCTGGCCATTGAGATCGCCCTGGGCGCGGGATTGCAGAACATCGTTGTGGACCGGGAAGAGGACGCCAAGGCGGCTATCAACTTCCTGAAGCAGCGGGACGGCGGCCGCGCCACTTTCCTGCCGCTGACCGCCATCCGGGGCGACGAGCTGCGCCAGCCCGGCGTGGAAAACGAGTTCGGTTTCGTGGGCATCGCCTCCCGCCTGGTGAAGTTCGACGCCCGCTATACGAATATCTTCCAGAACCTCCTGGGCCGGACGGTCATCGTGGAGGACATGGACTGCGGCATCGCCATGGCCCGGAAGTACCGCAATGCCTTCCGCATTGTGACGCTGGACGGCCAAATTATCAACCGGGGCGGCTCCATGACCGGCGGCTCCACCAGCCGGTCCGCCGGTGTGCTGAGCCGCGCCGCGGAGCTGGAAAAGCTGAATGGCCGTGCCAGTACCATGCACGAGAAGCTGACTGCCGCCCAGGCCGCGGAGGAAGCGGCAAACCGGGAGCTGGCCGCCGCCCAGTACGAACTGGAGACGGCGGAGAGCCAGCGCCGCCAAGCCGAGGACGAGGTCCTGCGGCTGGAGGGCACGAAGAACCACTTTGACATCCTGCTGCGCTCCCTGCGGGAGAACCTGGAAAATCTGGAGGGCGAGTGGGAGAGTTTGACCGGCCATCTGAAAGACAACCAGCAGCGGGCCGCGGAGGCGGAAAAACAGATCGCCGAGCAGGAGCGCCTGGCGGAGAGCCTCCGGGCGAAGGCCGAAGAGGCCCTCTCTGGCCAGTCAGAGCTGCTGGCCCAGTCCGGCGCCCTGACGGAGGAGATCAGCGGAAAGAAGTCCGACCTGGCTGCTCTGACTGCCGAGCGGGAGTCCACTGTCCGCCGGGCTGCCGACCTGCGGCAGCTGGCGGAGAGCCTGGCCGGGGACCGGGACCAGAAGGAGGAGACGGTCCGGACCTACCAGCGGAACATCGACGAGGCCAACGGAGAGATCGCCCGGCGGAAAACGGAACTGGAAAAACTCTCCGCCCAAGGCCAGACCTTCCGGGACCGCCTGACGGCGCTGAACGAGGAGAAGATCGCCCTGGAGGCGGAGCGCACCGCCAAAAACCGCGCCAGCAAGGAACTGAACGAGAACTTCCAGAACCTGCAGATGGCGGCGGCAAAGCTGGAGAACAAGATTGCCACCTCCGCCATGGAGGAAAAGCAGATCCTGGACCGGCTGTGGGAGACCTACGAGCTCAGCCACACGGACGCTCAGGCTCAGCGCATTGAGCTGGAGAGCATCCCCAAGGCCACCCGCCGCATCGGAGAGCTGAAGCGGGACATCTCCGCCCTGGGGGCCATCAACATCGGCGCTATCGAGGAGTTTGACCGGGTCAACGGCCGCTACACCTATCTGACGGACCAACGCGACGATGTGGAAAAGGCTAAAGAGGAGCTCAGCGGCATCATCGAGGAGATCACCAACCAGATGACTGCTATTTTCTCCGAGCAGTTCAAGCTCATCAACGAGAGCTTCCAGACCACGTTCACGGACCTCTTCGGCGGGGGCCAGGCCAAGCTGGAGCTGGAGGACGAGAGCGACATTCTGGGATGCGGCATCGAGATCAAGGCCCAGCCGCCCGGAAAGACCTTAAAGACAATCTCCCTCCTTTCCGGCGGCGAGAAGGCCTTCGTGGCCATCGCATTGTACTTCGCCATTTTGAAGGTTCACCCCACGCCCTTCTGTGTCATGGACGAGATCGAGGCTGCCCTGGACGAGCCCAACGTCATCCGGGTGGCTCGCTACATGCGGACGCTGGCGGGAAAGACCCAGTTCATCGTCATCACTCACCGCCGGGGCACCATGGAGGAGGCCGACGTGCTGTACGGCGTCACCATGCAGGAGCAGGGCGTCAGTAAGATACTGACCATCAATCTGAACGACATGGCGAAGGAACTGAAAATCAAGTAAGGGGGACTGCTCATGAGCCTGAAAAAATGGCTGACCCTCAGTATCGCGCTGATGGTGCTGGGGGCTTTGCTGGCAGTTATCGGTTACTCCGGCAGGGAAATGTTGATGGTCATCGGCCTTGTACCGCTGGCTGTGGGACTGCTGGTTTATTATGGCATGTGTCGCTGCCCGGAGTGCGGCGCCCCGCTGGGGCGTTCTCCCGGAAGTCACTGTAAGCGCTGCGGCAGAGCATATGACTGGGACAAGACTCCCCGTTCAAATTCCTTATTTTAGGAGGAAACTATGGGCTTTTTTGACAAACTGAAAAAAATCACCACCAACCTGTTCTCCGGCTTTTCCGAGGCGGACGAGGCGTTCTTCGAGGAACTGGAGGAAACACTCATTCTGGCGGACCTGGGCATGGACACCGCTCTGGAGGCGGTGGAACAGTTGCGCCAGCGTGTCCGCAAGGAGAAGCTCCGCGACCAGGAGGAGGTCAAGGCCGCCCTCCGGGACGTTCTGGTGGAGATGATGGACGTGGGCGACACCGCCCTGGACATCTCCACCCAGCCCAGCGTGGTGCTGTTCATCGGCGTCAACGGCGTGGGCAAGACCACGTCCATCGGCAAGCTGGGCAATCAGCTGAAAAGCGAGGGCAAGCGGGTTCTGTTCTGCGCGGCGGACACCTTCCGGGCCGCCGCCGCCGACCAACTCCAGATCTGGGCCCAGCGGGCAGGCTGCGAGCTGGTCCGCCAGCATGAGGGCGCCGACCCCGGCGCGGTGCTGTTCGACGCCCTCCAGGCCGCCAAGGCCCGGAACGTGGACGTGGTGCTGTGCGACACTGCCGGCCGCCTCCACAACAAGGCCAATCTAATGGCGGAGCTGGCAAAGCTCTCCAAGATCATCGACCGGGAGTGCCCCGGCTGTGCCCGGGAGACGCTGCTGGTGCTGGACGCCACCACCGGCCAGAACGGCCTCATCCAGGCCCGGCAGTTCAAGGAGACCGCCGGCCTCACCGGCATCGTCCTCACCAAGCTGGACGGCACCGCCAAGGGCGGCATCGTCATCGCCATTGCCAAAGAGCTGGGCGTGCCAGTGAAGTTCGCCGGTGTGGGCGAGGGGATCGACGACCTGCGCCCCTTCGACGCCAGAAGCTACGTGGAGGCTATCATTTAATTGCAATGCACGGAAAGGGGACTTTCCCATGATTACGATTTTTAATCGGAGAGAACTGATTACCATTCCCTCCCAGCAGAAATTTTTCAGGATTCGGGAGGCCCTCTCCGCCGCGGGGATTCCCAGCGATACCAGGACTCGCGGCCTGGGCGCTGCGGCGGACCGCCGTGCCCGGGGCGTAGTGCCGCCAGCTATGCAGGACTATGCCCTGACCTATACGATCTACGTCCATAAAGACGACTACGACCGCGCCATTGCGGCCATCCAGCCCGCATTGAGGGGAAATTAAAAAGAGGAGCATACCATGACCAGACAAGACGGACGGGCGTTTGACGAACTGCGCCCCATTAAAATCACCACCGATTTCGTGAAATTCGCGGAGGGCAGCTGCCTCATCGAGTGCGGCGACACCAAGGTCCTCTGCTGCGCCAGCGTGGAGAACCGTGTTCCGCCCCATGTGGCCGAGGGCGAGGGCTGGGTCACTGCCGAATACTCCATGCTGCCCCGGGCCAACCGAGAGCGGAGCAAGCGGGATGTGGCCAAATTGAAGCTATCTCCCCGCAGCGCGGAAATTCAGAGACTGGTGGGCCGCTCCCTGCGGGCCGCCGTGGATATGACGAAGCTGGGCGAGCACACCATCACCATCGACTGCGACGTGCTCCAGGGCGACGGCGGCACCCGGACGGCCTCTGTCACCGGCGGCTTCATTGCCCTGGCCCTGGCCTGCCGGAAGCTGGTGGCCGACGGCGTGCTGGCCTCCAGCCCCATCCGCCACTATGTTACCGGTGTCTCCGCCGGCATCGTGGAGGACACCGCCCTGCTGGACCTGCAGTACAGTGAGGACAGCCGTGCCCAGGTAGACCTGAACTGCATTATGAACGAGCGGGGGGAGATCATCGAGCTCCAGGGTACCGGCGAGGGCCGGGCCTTCACCCTGGAGGAGCAGCAGGAGCTGGTGCGCCTGTGCGCCAAGGGAAACCGGGAGTTGCGCACCATCCAAAAAGAAGTTCTGGGAGGAACGTTCTGATGAGCCAGAAATTTGTACTTGCCACCCACAATCCGGGAAAGCTGAAAGAGATGTCTTCCATTTTGAGCCGGTTCGGTGTGGAGGTGGTCAGCCCGAAGGAGCTGGGGATCACCGTGGACGTGGAGGAGACCGGCACCACCTTTGCCGAGAACGCCATGCTGAAAGCCAAGACCATCTGCGCTGCGGCGGGTCTGCCCGCCATCGCCGACGACTCCGGCCTCTGCGTGGACGCCCTGAACGGCGGCCCCGGCGTGTACTCCGCCCGCTACGGCGGCGAGGGCCTGGACGACAAGGGGCGGTATACCCTGCTGCTGAACAGCATGCGGGGCCAGGCCACCCGGGCGGCCCATTTCACCTGCTCCATCGCCTGCGCCTTCCCCAACGGCGACACCCTGACCGCCGAGGGACAGGTCCAGGGGACCATCGCCTTCGCGCCTATGGGGGAGGGCGGCTTCGGCTATGACCCCGTCTTTTTCTACCCGCCTCTGGCCAAGACCTTCGGACAGCTGACGGCGGAGGAGAAGAGCGCTATCTCCCACCGGGGCCAGGCGCTGAAGGAATTTTCCGCAAAACTTGAAACTTATTGGGGAAAATAAACGTCTAATAAAATATTTAGGAGAATCACATGGAACTGACAAGCAAACAGCGGGCCCAACTGCGAGGCCTGGCCAACAGCATCGACACCATCCTCCAGATTGGAAAAGACGGCATCGGCGAGAACCTGGTCAAGCAGGCCGACGACGCCCTGGAGGCCCGGGAGCTCATCAAGGGCCGGGTCCTGGACAACAACATCGACTACGACGCCCGCATGGCGGCGGAGGAACTGGCGAAGGCCACCCGTGCCGAAGTGGTCCAGGTCATCGGCACCAAATTCGTGCTGTACCGGGAGAGCCACAGCAAGCCCAAGGACAAGCGCATCCAGCTGGTGAAGCCTACGAAAAAGCGGTCTCTGTGAAAATCAGGCGGAGAACCCGTGTGTTTTGAATCAGAGATATCTCCGCTTTGCAGAACTGCGTTAAAAAAGAAGGAAGCACTATGAAAATCGGAATTTACGGCGGCACCTTCAACCCGCCCCACCTGGGCCATTTGACGGCTGCCCGGGCGGTGTTTGAACTGCTGAACCTGGACCAGCTGCTGCTGGTCCCGGCGGGAATGCCGCCCCATAAGGAACTGCCCGCCGGCAGCCCCACACCGGAGCAGCGGCTGGAGATGACCCGCTTGGCGGGGGAGCAGTTGGGCCTGGGCGACCGGGTCAGGACCCTGGATATCGAGGTGTACCGCCAGGGAAAGAGCTTTACCGCCGACACGCTGGCACAGCTGAAGGCCCAGCATCCGGAGGATGAGCTGTGGCTGCTGATGGGGACCGACATGTTCCTGACCCTGCAGGCCTGGCACGAACCGGGGAAAATTCTCTCACTGGCCGGTATCGCCGCCTTCGGCCGGACGGAGGAGGACACTGAGGAACTGTTCTCCGCCCAGCGGGAGTACCTTTATCAAACATATCCCCAGGCGCGGCTCTTCACCCTGACCATCCCCGGTGTCATCGATGTTAGCTCCACGGAACTGCGAGAGAAGCTGGCAAAGGGCGAGGGCGCGAGCCTGCTGGCCCCGGCGGTGTACGGCTACATCCTACGGGAGGGGTTGTACAACACCGGCGCGGATTTGAAGCATCTCTCCCTCAGCCAGCTGCGGCCGGTGGCGCTGAGCTACCTGAAGCACAAGCGCATTCCCCATGTGCTGGGGACGGAGCAGGAGGCCATTCGTCTGGCGGAGCGGTACGGCGCCGACGTGGAAAAGGCCCGTCGGGCGGCGCTGCTCCACGACTGCACCAAGAAGCTGGACATGGAGGAGCAGCTGGCGCTGTGCCGACGATACGGCATCCAGCTGGATGAACTGGAGCAGAAAGCACTGAAACTGCTCCACTCCAAGACCGGCGCCGCCATTGCCCGGGACGTGTTCGGCGTGGACGATGATATCTATTCGGCCATCTGGTATCACACCACGGGCCACGCCGGCATGACGAAGCTGGAGAAGATCATCTATCTGGCGGACTATATCGAGCCTTCCCGGGATTTCCCCGGGGTGGACAAACTGCGGAAAGTGTGTTATGAAGATTTGGACAGGGGCCTGCTGATGGGCCTGGAGATGACTATCGAGGAAATGACATCCATGGGAAACCCTGTGCACCACGCCACGATTGAGGCGAGGGACGCGTTGAAAGGATAGAGAGATTGTGGACAACCAGAAAGAACACAAACACGAGGGTGGGAGCCGGCTGGAGAAAAAGCCGAAAAAAAGCCGCCTGACGCGGCAGCAAAAGATCCTATTGGCGGTCGTAGTGATCCTGGCCATTGCGCTGGCTGTGGTGGCGGCCTGTCAGAGTCTGTTCGTCCGCCCGGATATCGGGGGCAAGCAGACAGGCGGCCTGGACGGTGACGGCAGTGAGGCGGCGGAGGAGATCGACTACGGCGAGGGCGTTCGCCCCAGGGCGGACGGTGAGCGGAAGAGCGAGGATTTTTACACGGTCCTGATCCTGGGCCGGGACACCGGAGGCGGCGGGAATACGGACACCATGCTGCTGGCATCCTACGATGTGACGAACCAGAAGGCCACGGTCATGTCCATTCCCCGGGACACCATGGTGAACGTCTCCTGGGACGTGAAAAAGATCAATTCCGTCTATAATACCTACGGCGGCGGAGAAAAGGGCATCCAGGCGGTATATAAGGAGATCTCCCAGCTGGTGGGCTTTGAGCCGGATTACCAGGTCGTTGTCGAGTGGGAGGCCGTGGGCAAGCTGGTGGACGCCATCGGCGGCGTATATTTTGACGTGCCCTACGATATGCATTATAATGACCCCTATCAGGACCTGGTCATCAACCAGGCCAAGGGCTACCGGCTGTTGAACGGAGACGACGCCATGCAGGTCATTCGCTGGCGGAAGAACAATGGCAGCAGCGGCGTCGGTGATGCTGGACGTATGGAAATCCAGCAGGACTTCCTGAAAGCCGTCATCAAGCAGATGCTGACTATCAAAAACATCGGAAAGATCGCCAAGGTGTTTCAGGAGAGTGTGGAGACGGACATGAGCTTCCAGAACATTCTGTGGTTCGCACGGAAGGCGATCCTGGGCGGCCTGAGCGTGGACAATGTGGAATTTGTCACCATGCCCTACAAGGGGGCGTCCGCCTGGAGCCGTTCCTATCATCAGAACCTGTCCTACGTGGTTCCCATCGCCAGCGAGCTGCTGGATATCGTGAACAACAAGCTCAGCCCCTTCGTGGAGACGTTCACCCTTAGCGACCTGGACATCATGTCCGTCAATTCCGACGGCAGTCTCCGCTCCACCACCGGCCGTGTGGAGGACAGTAAGGCGGCGGTTCCGCCGGTGAAGCCCTCTACACCTGTAACGACGGAGCCGGTGGATGAGCCCATTGTGGAAGACCCTGTGATCGATGAAAACGGCAATACCATAGGTTCGGAAGGCGGGGAGAGCGCGGGTTCCCCCGATGGAGGTACTGCGGGGACTGTGACTCCACCGGAGAGCGGCGAAACCACGCTGCCAGCGGAGGAGCCTCAGCCGGAGACACCGTCCGAAGGATCGGAACCGCAGACAGACACCCCGGAGGAGCCAGCGGCACCTGCTGATACGACCGTGCCGGAAGACTCCGGCTTTTCCATGATCGAGCCGCCTCCTGCGGCCTGAACCCATCAAAGAAAGGAATGACCATATGACACCGAAAGAACTGGCTATCATCGCGGCAAAGGCCCTGGATGAAAAGAAGGGGAAGGAGATCGCTGCCATTGAGGTGACGGATCAGACCACCCTGGCGGACTTTTTCGTCATCGCCACCGGCACTTCCAATACGCAGATCAACGCCCTGTGCGGCTCTGTGGAAAAAGCCATGAAGGAGCAGGCCGGCGAGGACCCCCTGCGCCGGGAGGGCTACCGGGACGGCACCTGGGTCCTGCTGGACTACGGCTGCGTGGTGGTCCACGTGTTCTCCGCCGAGGCCCGGGAGTTCTACTCCTTGGAACGGCTGTGGCACGACGGCAAGCCTCTGGACCTGAGTGATGTGTTGACGGCGGACTGACTGCGTCTCACAGCGGGCAGCGTGTCCAAACCATTGAAATCTGCCCCATGGCCGCGCTCCGCGGCCATGGGACTTTTGATATTCCGCCGAGCAAAGACAGCCGACATCCGGACAGCAACCGGAAGTTGCGGAATAGGTGGTGGCTGCAACCGGCTCTGTTTGCTAAGATAGGACTGTAAAACGACAGGAGGTAACGACAATGGATAATATGAGTACGATGATTGTGATGGCAGTCGGCCTGCTGCTGTGTCTGGCAATTTGGGGCGGAGTGATCTATGTGGCGGTGCTGGCCGTCAAGGCCCTGCGGAAATACATCCGCTCGGAGGACATGCGCAAAGAGAGGGCCGAGACCCGCCGTTCCCTGGGAGAAGTTCTGAAGACCCACCGTATCCGGTGCAAAATGACCCAGGAATTTGTGGCGGAGGCCCTGGGGGTCAGCCGTCAGGCGGTCTCCAAGTGGGAGACCGGAGTTTCCCAAAGTTAAAGATACCACATCAATCCCACGCGGACTTTTGCTCAACCGATACAGCCGGAGGGCTGGATAACAAGAAAAGGCGGTATG
>CAMBAJ010000042.1 GCA_945864305.1 uncultured Clostridia bacterium
TCAACATCTGCCTGTTCGACAATGCCTCCTTCGGCTGCATCAACAACCTGCAGGTAGGCCACGGCAACAAGACCCTGTGCACCGAGCTGCGCTACCGCAACAAGGACGGCCTGTTCGGTGACTTCCTGGACATCGACTACGCCAAGGTGGCCGAGGGCTACGGCTGCAAGACCTACTCCATCCGCACCATGGAAGAGCTGGTGGCCGCTTTCGAGGACGCCAAGAAGGTCAAGAATCGGCCCGTTCTGTTCGACATCAAGGTCCTGCCCAAGACCATGACCGACGGTTATGGCTCCTGGTGGCGCGTGGGCGACACCGAGGTGTCCGAGCGCCAGGAGAACCTGGACGCCTATGCTTCTCACCTGGAGCACGTGAAGGACGCCCGCAAATATTGATCCCAGCGGGGGCCGGGATCGTCGGCCCCTTCGAAATTAAAAATCCTACCATTATATATAATGAGGTAAAGGAAGGTAATCAACATGGATAAGGTTCTGAAAATTGGTATCATCGGCTGCGGCGCTATCGGCAAGGATCACTGCCGCCGCATCATCGAGACCGTGCCCGGCGCCACCGTCGTGGCCGTCTCCGACTATGTGGCCGCTGCCGCTGACGATACCGCCGCCAAATACGGCATCCGCTCCTTCGGCAACGACTGCGACGGCATGATCAAGGACCCCGAGGTTGAGGCTGTTGTCATCACCTCCATCGATCCCACCCATCATGACTACGTCATGAAGACCCTGGCCGAGGAGAAGTGGTGCTTCTGCGAGAAGCCCCTCAGCCAGAACGCCAAGGACTGCGAGGAGATCATCAACCGCGAGGTCGAGATCGGCAAGCGCCTGGTCCAGGTGGGCTTCATGCGCCACTATGACCGCGGCTACGCCGAGATGAAGCGCATCATCGACTCCGGCGAGCTGGGCGCTCCCCTGGTCATCAAGGCCTGCCACCGCAATGTGGCCCAGGGCCCGGGCTTCAAGACCGAAAACGGCGTCACCAACGTGGCCATCCACGAGCTGGACATCTGCCGCTGGCTGCTGGACGACGAGTACGAGGACGTCCAGTGCGTCAAGGTCCGTCAGTCCGCCAACTCCAACAAGGGCTATGACAACCCCCAGGTCATGCTGATGCGCACCAAGAAGGGCTGCTTCATCGACGTGGAAGTCCAGGTGGCCGACGGCTACGGCTATGACATCCAGTGCGAGGTGGTCTGCGAGAACGGCACCGTCAAGCTGCCCGATCCCTACGCTGTGGTCCGCCGCTCCCGCCCCGCCGGCTGGGATTCCGTGCAGCCCGCCGAGTCCATGCCCATCATGACCGACTGGAAGGAGCGCTTCATCGAGGCCTACGACATCGAGTTCTGCAAGTGGGTGGAGTCCATCCACAACGGCAAGCTGACCGGCCCCTCCGCCTGGGACGGCTATGTGGCCTGCGTCGCCGGCGATGCTCTGAACGCCTCCCGCGGCACCTCTCAGTTCCTGAAGGTGGAGACCATGGAAAAGCCCGAGATGTACAAGTAAGAAAGTCCATAAAAAATTGCCCGGCCAAGTGGCCGGGCAATTTTTTATATTCACTCAATTTCCATATGCACCGACTCGTGGAACTCCGGCTCCACCAGGCCGGGAATGTCCACCGCGTCCGTAAACTGGACATCATCCGTATACTCCCGCAGCAGAGAGATGATCGCGGGGTGGGGCCGTTCGTCGGGCCGCCGGGCGGCGACACTGACCACCGCCGTCTTCGGCCGCATCATATCCACCATCTTCCGGGTGGTGGAGGACAGGCAGGCGTGGTGGGGTACTTTCAGGATATCGCAGGGGGCCAGGGTGTCATTGTCCCACACCACGGCATAGGCGTCTCCGCCCAAGACGATGTCTTTCCCGTGGTAATGCAGCCGCTGGCGCAGGCTGGACACATTCATGCACTTGCCCCAGTGCATCAGGGCGTAGCGGTCCCGCTCGCCCCGGAAAGCGGCGTCGTACACCTCCTTTTGCCGGGGATACAGCGCAGGTTCCCCGCAGACGATCTCCAGAGACAGGTCCGCCGTCGGGTGGTAAACCTCCAGCTTGTCGCCGGGCAACTCCACCAGCTCTTTGACCCGGCCGGGATGCTCCCGCAGCGCCGCGGCGTAGATATTCACGCACCGCAGCAGATTCCGGGCTGCCTTGGGGAACTCCATGTCTTTATCCGGCTCCAGGTCTTGGCTGTCCGCCGGGGGAATATAGGTGGCAATGAGTTTGTCTACCGTTACTGCCTCCAACACCCGCCCAAGGCCCCCGATGTGGTCCCGGTGGAAGTGGGTCAGGATCACCATGTCCAGGTGGGTGACGCCCTGCTTTTTCAGAAAATCACCGGCGTATATCCGCTGAGACCGGGGGTCCAGCTCCGTGGGGTGGTCGTCCCGGATCAGATTGTCGTGTCCGCAGTCCACCAGCAGGGCGAATTTCTGCCTGCCGTTCTCCATCTCCCGGATCAAAGTGGAATCGCCATTGCCTACATTGATGAAATCCAATAGCAGCATCTTGCTTTCCCCCTGTGCGTTTGTTCATTTTGATAGAACTAAAATACCACAGATAGTTGCTGTGCCGCAACCAAAATGGTCTCTCCCGCCCGCCAAATTTTTGACCTAAATTTTGGCGCTCTGACGAAAAGGACTGCCTGCCGCGTTTTCGCAGCAGGCAGTCTATCTTTCCGCTTATCCGTTTCTGACGTTTACAGCTTCCGTAAAGCGTCTACCAGAGCCGTCTTGCTTTCCGTCTTTTCATCCTTCATTTTGACGACGCGGGCGGGGCTGCCGGCAACAACGGCGTTCTCAGGCACGTCCTCAATGACCACGGAGCCGGCGGCCACCACGGCGTTCTTGCCGATGTGGACGCCCTCGATGACCACGGCGTTGGCTCCGATGAGCACGCCGTCCTCCACGATGACAGGCGTGGCGGAGGCGGGCTCCACCACACCGGCCAGCACCGTGCCGGCGCCGATATGGCAGTGGTCACCCACCATGGCGCGGCCGCCCAGAACCGTGCCCATATCGATCATGGTGCCCTTGCCCACGACGGCGCCGATGTTGATGATGGCGCCCATCATGATGACGGCTCCTTCCCCGATCTCCACCTTCTCCCGGATGATGGCGCCGGGTTCGATACGGGCCTTGATGTTCTTCATATCCAGCAGCGGAACGCCGGAGTTCCGGCGGTCGTTCTCCACCACATAGTCGGCGATCTTGTCGGCGTTGGCCTCCAGAATGGGAGCCAACTCGCCCCAGTCGCCGAAAACGGTAAAGCTGTTTCCGCCACCGAATACCTTGGCGGAGCCGAAGTCCACGGGGCCCGTGGTGTTGACATACAGTTTGACAGGGGTCTTTTTCTCAGAATTTGCGATATAGTCGATAATTTCCTGGGCGTTCATACATTACTCTCCAAATAAGATTTTTTGCAGGTCATAGACCCCGTTGGGCTTTCCCGGCAGCAGCCGGGCCATGTGCAGGGCGCCGTTGACGAATATCTGACGGCTGGCGGCCCGGTGGGTGATCTCGAACTCCTCGTCGGGGCCGAAGAAGTGGACAGTGTGGGTGCCGGCCACGGTGCCGCCCCGGAGGGCGTGCATGCCGATCTCGTCCTTGCTCCGCTTGCCGCAGTTCCCCTCCCGGCCGTAGACCGGCGTCAGGGCATGATTGGGGTCGATGGCCTCCAGCAGTAGCTTGGCGGTGCCGCTGGGCGCGTCGGCCTTCTGGTTGTGGTGGGTCTCGGTGATCTCGATGTCGAAGTCCGGCTTCAGCACGTCGGAGACCGCCTGCAGGGCCCGGACGAACACCGCCACGCCCAGGGAGAAATTGGCGCTCCACAGCACCGGAGCAGCGGTCCCCAGGGATTCCAGAGCTGCCTTCTGGGCCGCGCTCAGGCCCGTGGTGCCGGAGAGCAGCGGTGTGCCGGTCCGGCGAACATAGGAGCAGACCTCCGCCAGTGCCTCGGGGCGGGAGAAGTCGATGACCACGTCGGCCACCTTCCCCAGCTTTGCCAGCCGCTCCAGATCGTCATGGCCGAAGGAAGCCACGATCTCATCGCCGGCGGCACGGGCAGTCTCTTCGATCAGTCTGCCCATTTTGCCCCGGCCAATCAGTAAAAATCTCACAGCAGACCAGCCTCCTGCAGGCTGGCCCGCAAGACCGCCTGGTGCTCCTCGCTCATCTCACACAGGGGCAGGCGCATGGGACCCACGTTCAGACCCATCATGTTCATGGCGCTCTTGACGGGGATGGGGTTCACCTCGATGAACAGATCGTTCATCAGCTTCAGATACTTCAGGTGGTTGGCAACAGCCTGGGCCTGATTGCCGCCCAGGTAGTCCGCCACGATCTGATGGCACATACCGGGCATGACGTTGGCGTAGACGGAGATGACGCCGCTGCCGCCGATGCTCATCAGGGGGATGGTGATATCGTCATTGCCGGAGTACAGGGCGAAGTCGGGTCCGATGCAGTGGGCGATCTTCATGGCGTAGGACATGTCGCCGCTGGCTTCCTTGATGCCGACAATGTTGGGGTGCTTGGCCAACTTTTCCACCACGGGAACGGAGATAGAGCAGCCGGTGCGGCCGGGAACGTTGTACAGCAGGCAGGGGATATGGACTGCATCGGCGGTCTCCGCGAAGTGGCGGTACATGCCCTCGGGGTTGGCCTTGTTGTAATAGGGGGAGATCAGCAGCAGGGCGTCGGCGCCCATGTCCTGATACAGGACGCTCTTCTCCAGCTGCGTGGATGTGCAGTTGGAGCCGCTGCCCACGATGACGGGGACCCGGCCGTTGACCACCTTGATGGTGTGCTCCACCACAGAGGCGTCCTCCTCATGGCTCATGGTGGGATACTCGCCGGTGGTGCCCAGCGTCAGGATGCCGTCGGTGCCCTCGGCGATCTGCCGCTCCAGCAGCTCGGTCAGGACCTCAAAATTGACGCTGCCGTCCTCGTGGAACGGGGTGATCATAGCGACGATGGAACCCTTGATGTTTTCGAACTTCATACTCTGTGTCCTCCATACTTTTATTTTTCTCTGAATGAAAGAAAAAAGTCGGTAGAGACACGCTCCTACCGACAGTACGTACGCGTCTCACCGACGCGGCATCTCTGTTAGCGGATAGCGCCCCCGCGGTCTCCCGCGGACAGTCCCGCAGGTATTCCCTGCGGCCCCACTCTCCGTCCGTGCCCGGGCGGAAAGTTCGGCGGATTTGCCCTTCCCACATTCTCAGCCTGCCGGCTCCCGTGGGTCCATCGCGTCCGCGCCTCTATCTCATTTTTCGCTATCATATCATCTTCTATCTCCTGTTTCAAGAGAGAATTTGAAAAAATCGGCTGTTTTGGGAAAGATTCTCTTGGCAAATCCGACAAAAAAGCACGTGTCCCCTGTTCCCGGACTCTGAGACGTGCTATATTGTGGACATAAATTGCCCTTGAAGGAGGCATGTTGATGTCTGTCATCGATCACCGCCGTGCCCTGCACCGCATTCCGGAGCTGGATAACCAGCTGCCGGAGACCACGGCCTACGTCCGTTCTGTTCTGGAGCCGCTGGGCTGCGATATTTTCTTCCCCATTCCCGGTAGCGTCTGTGCCTTTTTCGACGCCGGAAAGCCGGAGACCGTGGCCTTCCGGGCGGATATGGACGCCCTGCCGGTGACAGAGGCCACCGGACTGCCCTATGCCTCCGTTCATTCCGGAAAGATGCACGCCTGCGGCCATGACGGCCACACCGCCATGGCGCTGGCCCTGGCCGAATATGTGTCCGGCCATATCCCGGAACTGCCCCGGAATGTGCTGTTCCTGTTCCAGCCGGCGGAGGAGACCACCGGCGGCGCCAGGGGGCTGTGCGAGAGCGGCATTCTGGAGGCCTATCGCGTCACCCGGGTCTTCGGCCTGCACCTGTGGCCGGGGCTTCCCGCCGGGCAGATGTTCACCCGCCCCGGTCCCCTGATGGCCCGTGCCAACGAGGTCACAGTGACGGTCACAGGAAAAAGCGTCCATCTCTCCCGGGCCAGTGAAGGCCTGGACGCCATGACGGCGGGGGTAGAGTATCTCCGTCGGGCCTACGCCATGATCGACGCCCTGCCGCCTGAGGAACCCCGGGCCTTCCGCTTCGGAAAGATGGTCTCTGGCACCGTCCGCAACGCCGTCAGCGGCAAGACCGTGCTGGAGGGAAGCCTGCGGACTTACCGGGAGGAGACCTATCATTTCTGCAAGGAACAACTGGAGGCCATCGGCCGGGAGATCGCGGGCGAGACCGGCTGCGGCGTGGAGGTCTATCTCAACGAGGGCTATCCCGCCGTGTGGAATCACGAGGAGCTGTATGAGACCATCCGCGCTGCTCTGGGGAGCGATGCCCCCGGCCCACTGGACACCCCGGCCTTGGCGGCGGAGGACTTCTCCTTCTACCAGAGAGCCGTCCCCGGCGTGTTCTTTTTCCTGGGCGTTGGGAACACGGCGGAGCTTCACGCGCCAGAGTTCTGCTTTGATGACGAAGCAATTCTGCCGGAAGGCGTGGAATTTCTGAAAAAACTGTTGATGCTGGCGTAAGGAATCCGGTTCAAGGGCGGGACACCGGCCCGTTCCTCACCACCACGACCTGGCGAATATCCAAAGGTAGTATTCTTTTTTCACGCTCCTTCTGCTGATAGCTATGGTACTCCTGCCGGTCATATTGGCCGAATGGCGGGGAAAACTGAAGGGCGGTCCTCCGTGATATTTTTTTAATCGACCGGGTCCCTTTCGGCTCCTCCGGTAAAATCTTTACGGTATGACTCCTGTTCGGCATCGTTCTTTTGGAGCTCTGGGCCGTAGGCCGTCTTTTCGTCTGGCTGTTTTCCGTGGACCGGACCCTGTAGACCCATAAAAATGCGCTGTGCAAAACACAGCGCATTTTTTATGGAATTCACAACGTCCCAATGAACTTCTCGATGCGGTCCAGACCCCGTTTCAGGTCCTCGTCGGAGTAGCAGTAACTCAGCCGCATATACCCCTCGGTGCCAAAATAGATGCCCGGGATCAGGCCCACCAGGCCCTCTTTTAGCATCTTCTCGCAGAAGGTGACGGAGTCCATGCCGTACTTTTCGATGTTGATGAACATGTAAAAGGCCCCCTCGGGCTCCTGGACCTCCAGGCCCATGTCCGTCAGGCGCTTGTACACGTAGTCCCGGCGCCCCCGGAACAGCTCCACCATCGGCGCCGTGTCCGTCTCCAGCGCCGCCGCGCAGGCAGGTTGGAGAAAAGCCGGTGCGGAGACCACGGTATACTGGTGGAAAACCTGCATCCGGCTCCGGATGGGGGCGTCCGCCATGCAGTAGCCCACGCGCCATCCGGTCATGGCGTAGGGCTTGGAAAAGCTCTGGATGACGATGATGCGGTCCCGCATATCCTGGTACTCGGCAAAGCTGTGATGCCCTTCCGTGTAGACCAGCTGGCGGTACACGTCATCGCACAGCACAAAGATGGGCTTGTCCCGCAGGACATCGTGGATGGCGTCCAGAGTCTCCTTCGTATAGATGCAGCCGGTGGGGTTGTTGGGGGAGGTCAGCACGATGGCCTTGGTTTTGGGGGTGATAGCCGTACGCAGCGCCTCGGGGTCGATCTGGAAGCGGTTTTTCTCCGTAGGCAGGTGCACCGCCACGCCCCGGCACAGCTGGGTGATGGACTCGTACAGGCTGAACGCCGGCGTGGGGATGATGACCTCGTCCCCCGGATTCAGAATCGTGGACAGGCTGATGTACAGCGCCTCCGTGGCGCCGATGGTCACAATGATCTCATCCGGCGCATAGGGGAGGCCGTGGGCCCGCTCCTCAAATTTCGAGATGGCCTCCAGCAGATAGGGGTAGCCGTTATTGGGAGGATAGTGGGTGTCGTTGGCGTCCAAAGCCGCCTTGGCTGCCTCCTTCACCCCCTCCGGGGTGTTCTGGTCCGGCTCGCCGATGGTCAGGGTGCACGCGCCGGGGGTGCTCCGGGCCAGCGCGGTAAACCGGCGAATGCCGGACATCTGCACGTTCATCACGGCCTGGTTCAAGGTCAGTTCCATGGGATTCACACTCCTGTGTTGATTGGAGATCATAGCGGGATTTGTCTTTTCTCTCAGATTAGTGTCAGTATATGCGCCGGAAAAAGGGATGTCAACGGCTGTTTTTCCAAAAGAGGAGGCCTCCCGTCTCCGGGAAGCCTCCTTGCTTCGCAAAATGTGCGGTTTAATAAGTCTCCGTCGGTGCCTCTCCGGCGGTGGTCACTTCCGGGACCTCCTCGCCCTCGAACCAGAAGTCCTTGGCGGGCACAATGCCGTTTTCCGGGAACTCCGCGGACTCCAGCGTGTAGCTGTACGTGATCTTGTCACCCTTGTCCAGCAGCACCGCTCTGGGCACCTCCGCCGCGTTGAAGTCCAGATAGCCCAGGCTGTTCTGCATGCGGACGTAGAAGTGGGTGTCTCCGTCGATGACCGCGGTGCGGATCTCCGCGATGGTGCCGCTCTGGATGCGGCGGGAGCCGTTGTCCACCTCCACGTCGCCCGCGCCGATCAGGCCCGCGTGGGCCAGGGTCTGGCGGTAGCTGCTCTCGCAGTCCGCCACTGTCTGACCGGTGGAGACAATGGAGTACTGCTGCACGTTGACCATGGCGTACATCTTCACCAGGCCGTCCGCGCCCTTCAGGGCCATGAAATAGGTGGGCTGGTCGGCGATGTTCAGCAGCAGCGGGAAGGTGGCGTCATATCGCATCTGCTGGACCTGGCTCTGGGCGGACTCCATGGCAGAGGTCTCCGTGGCGCCGGCGCAGGGATAGAAGTGGGTCTCCTTGGTCCGCTGGTTGGTGAGGATGAAGCCGATGTTGGACTGGTCGCTGGTGACGGAGGTGACCCCGGTGTACATATACACGTCGTCATCAATGGCGATATAGTTATAGCCGTCGGTGGTCAGCGTCACGTCCTTCTGGCCGAAGATGGAGTTCAGGAAGCCGTTGTGGTACATGCCATAATAGTCATACTGCTCCATGATGATATCGGAGGAGTAGACCCGGTCCACCCAGCTGGGGACCTCCTTGTAGTAGGTGCTCTCACCGGTGATGGCGTTCACCAGCACGGCGCCCTGGATATCCGTACCGCCGAACAGGCCGATGGTCTTGACGATGCGGGAGCACACCCAGTAGGGGATACCGTCCTCGTCGATCTCAAAGACAGGCTCCTCGAACATCATGGTGGGGTAGTTAAAGCGGAGATGGCGGTACAGGTTCCGGCCGAAGTGCTCCGCCGTGGTGTACTTCATGCCCTCTCCCAGGCGGACCACCTCGGCCTCCTGGGTCACCATGTCGATAATGAGATAGGCGGGCAGGCCGTTGGAGCGGTTGGTGAACCACTTGACCAGGTCTCCGTAGGCCAGAGATGTCACCCGGACCGGGCGGCCCTGGTAGTTGATCTGGGTGTAATTGGGCAGAATTTCAAACTGGGACACCATATCGCTGAGCTCGCCCAACTTCCGGCTGCCCAGGCGGGCGGCGGAGTCTGCGTCCAGCATGGGAATCTGGTCATAAGAGATTTCCTCCACCTCAGCGGTGAAGTCACCGCTCTGGATAGGCAGCAGCTCGCTGTAAGCCCCCGCCCGCAGCACCACCCAGGAGCTGATGGCGCCCACGGCGATGGCCGCAATCAGGACGATCAATGCCAGGAACGGGACCGTGCACTGCTTCTTCACAAACTGGACATAGCCCTTGATGCCATCCCCCTGGAAGCCGGAGGTCATCACCGCGCAGACGCAGTACACGGCGCAGCAGAGGAAGAGGAATACATAGAACTCCTCGGCGTGGAAGTTGATGGCCGGCAGCTCCACGTAAAAATACGCCAGAGCGAACACCAGCGTCACCGCCAGGTTGATGAGCGTCCGGGTAAAGGCGTTGCCGATGGCCTTCCGGGGCTTGCGGGTGCGCTTGGGCCGGGTGGGCGGAGTGAAGCCGCCGGTGCCATCCCCCTGGAAGCCGCCTCCGGCGTTTCCGGGGTTGAAGCCCTGTCCGAAGTTGAATACAAACGGCATGGATCATGCTCCCTTCTGTAATCTTTATATTTGTTAAATTTCAAATTAACAGTTGTGTTTATGATACAGGATAAATGTGAATAAATCAAGCCAGCCCGTACAATTCCGGGAATTTACCAGGTTCCCGAAACATGTTATCCTGGCCCCGCAAGATTCACGGCTTTTTTCGTGCAGAAGTGCAGAGAGACGGGCGCCATGCCGCAGCCCCAGCGGCCTTATATACAGGCAAATGACCGCCGGAGGGCTTTCGTCCTCCGGCGGTCTTGCTGTCCATGGATTATTTGGTCACGCAAAGCTGGTCGTTCTCCACGGTGAGTCTGGCGGTGTCGCCGTTTTGCAGCGTGCCGTCCAGCATCTTCTCCGCCACGGCGTCCTCCACCTTGCTCTGGATGGCCCGGCGCAGGGGACGGGCGCCGTACTTGGGATCGAAGCCCTCCTTGGCCAGTTCGGCAACCGCCTCGTCGCTGGCGTCCAGGTGGATGCCCATGGTCTCCATCCGGGCGGACACGGTCCGCAGCATCCGGCGGGCCACCTCCTGAATGTCGGCCTGGGTCAAGGCCCGGAACACGATGATGTCGTCGATGCGATTCAGGAACTCGGGTCGGAAGGTCTGGCGCAGCTCCGCCATGACGGTCTCCTTCGCCCGCGCGAAGGCCTGTTCCGCATCGGGGTCCCGGTGCTCCTCGGTGTTGAAGCCCAGCTTGGCGCCGGCGGCGGTCAGGGCCTTGGCGCCGATGTTGCTGGTCATGACGATGACCGTGTTCTTGAAGTCCACGGTGCGGCCCTGGGAGTCCGTGATACGGCCGTCGTCCAAGATTTGCAGCAGCACGTTCCACACGTCCTCGTGGGCCTTTTCAATCTCATCGAACAGCACCACGGAATAGGGCTTACGGCGGACCTTCTCGGTCAGCTGGCCGCCCTCGTCGTGGCCCACATAGCCCGGGGGAGAGCCGATCAGGCGGGACACCGTGTGCCGCTCCATGTACTCGGACATGTCGATGCGGATCATGGCGTTCTCGTCGCCGAACATGGCCTCCGCCAGGGACTTGCACAGCTCGGTCTTGCCCACGCCGGTGGGGCCCAGGAACAGAAAGGAGCCGATGGGCCGCTTGGGGTCCTTCAGACCCACACGGCCCCGGCGGATGGCCCGGGCCACGGCCTGGACAGCCTCGTCCTGGCCCACCACCCGCTGATGGAGGGTGTCCTCCATGTGCAGCAGACGCTGCCCTTCGTCCTCCGTCAGCCGGGTGACGGGGATTCCGGTCCAGCCGGACACCACGACGGCGATATCCTCGGCGGTCACGGGACGGTGCTGCTGTGTGTTCTTACGGCGCTTATCCCGCTCCATGTCGATCTGGTCCTGATAGTTCTTCTCGATATCCCGCAGCTTGGCGGCAGTTTCGTAGTCCTGTTTGGCGATGGCGGCCTCCTTATCCTTGGTCAGGGCGGCAATCTTCTCCTCCAGGCTCTTCAGCTCGGGGGAGATCTCCTCCGTCTCCATGCGGACCCGGGACGCGGCCTCGTCCATCAGGTCGATGGCCTTGTCCGGCAGGAAGCGGTCGTTGATATACCGGGCGGACAGGGACACAGCAGCCTCCAGCGCCTCGTCGGTGATGGTCAGCTTGTGGTGCTGCTCGTACTTCTCCCGCAGGCCCTTCAAAATCTCCAGAGATGCCTCCTGGCTGGGTTCGCCCACCGTCACCGGCTGGAACCGGCGCTCCAGAGCGGCGTCCTTCTCGATATACTTCCGGTACTCGTTCAGAGTCGTCGCGCCGATGACGCGAATCTCGCCCCGGCCCAGGGCGGGCTTGATGATGTTGGCAGCGTCCACGGCGCCCTCGGCGGAGCCGGCTCCCACAATGGTGTGCAGCTCGTCGATGAAGAGGATCACGTCGCCGGACTTCTTGACCTCTTCCAGCGCCTTCTTGATGCGCTCCTCAAATTCGCCCCGGTACTTGGTGCCGGCCACCATGCCGGAGAGGTCCAGGGACAGAATTTTCTTGTCCAGCAGGTCATCGGGCACGTCGCCCATGACGATCTTCCGGGCCAGACCCTCGGCGATGGCGGTCTTGCCCACGCCGGGTTCGCCAATCAGGCAGGGGTTGTTTTTGGTGCGGCGAGACAGGATCTGGATCACCCGCTGGATTTCCTCATCACGCCCGATCACAGGGTCCAGCTTACCAGCCCGGGCGTCGGCCGTCAGGTCTCTGGTGAATTCCTTCAGGGTCTTGTTCTTGCCGCTGTTGTCCTCCCGGGCCGCCGTGCTGGCCGCCTTGGCCTCGGCGGCCTTGCCCCGGGGCGTTTCGTTCAGCTTCTGCATCAGGGCGGTGTACAGGTGCCGGGCGTCCACACCGGCGGTGCGCAGGATGCGGACGGCCATGTTGTTGCCCTCCCGCAGAATGCCCGCCAGCAGGTGCTCCGTGCCCACGTAGTTGTAGCCGCCGCGCATGGAGTCCTCCATGGCGATCTCCACCACCCGTTTGGCACGAGGCGTCAGGCCCTGAGCGGGATTGCTGCCGGGCAGGCCCACGCCCACGCTCCGCTTAATGATCTCCACGATCATATCGTCCGTCAGGCCCGCCTCTGTCAGCACGGTGTGGGCCAGGCCCTCTTCCTCGCGGATCAGGCCCAGCAGCAGGTGCTCCGTGCCTACGTAGCCGTGGCCCAGCTCACCGGCCGCCTCCTGAGAAAGCCGCAGGGCCTCCTCGGCCCTGGGCGTGAATTTATTTTCATTCATGGTCGTTTACCTTCCTTCTGTCTGAGATTGGAGAGCACGTTACTTGCTCTCCTTGTGTTCCGCCTCCAGCTGGTGAATCTCATCCCGCAGCTGGGCGGCGCGCTCGAAGTTCTCCTCATGGACGGCCTTCTTCATCTCCATCCGCAGGGCGTTCAGCTTCCGCTGGTAGGAGAACCAGTTCTGGTCCTCCTGTCCCACCAGATCATCCTGCTTCTGGTTTTCCTGCTGAGCAGGTGCCGCGCCCAGGGCGGGCATGCTGGTAAAGAAGTCGTCGAAGGGGTTCTCCAGCAAGCGGTTCATCCGGCCCATCAGGGTGGGCATGGGAGAGAAGAAATCGTCAAAGAAGCTGTTGCCGAACATGCTGTTTCCAAAGAAATTCTGCATCATTCTCTGGCTGTGAGCCGCCACCCGCTGGGTGTAGCCCAGCTTCTCGGCGCACTCGCTGCACAGGTGCTTTTCCTCCACCTTGCCGTTGATGTTGCTCTGATAAATAAAGGTAACGTCATTCTTGCCACAATTTTCGCATTTCATAAATCATACCCTCCAATATATAGAAAAAAATTTTTATGAACTGAATCAGATACGGTCGGGCTTTGCCCGAACCCAACAGGGCTCCGCCCTCGTCATAGCAAACTCCGCTGCACTCGAAACGGCCTGACGGCCATTTCTCACATCGCTCCGTTTGCTCTTTCTCTCTCCACCGGAACCGCCGGGTTCCGGCGGGGGAGCCGGAGGCGGCCTTTGAAAAGGCCGGCGAAACTTTTATCTGCTAGACCTGCAAAATCAACACCTGCTTCATGATATCCGCCCGCACCGTGTCCCGGACCTCTCGCGGCACGGCTCCCAGAGCCTTGTCGCCCACGGCGGCCAAAAGGGACCGGCCGGTGTTCTCCTCCAGCGCCCCGGCCTGCACCAGATTGCTGAGGATGGCCCGTGCCGAAGAGAGATCGACCTGATCTCCCAGAGAGTTGATGACATGCATCAGGAGCGTCTGCCGGTCCACCTGGACCCGGGTGATCCGGATATATCCGTTGCCGCCCCGCCGGCTCTCCACGATGTAGCCCCGCTCCGGAGAAAAACGGGTGGACATCACATAGTTGATCTGGCTAGGCACGCAGTTGAACCGCTGGGCAAGATCATTTCGCTGGACCTCCAGCACGCCGTTCTCGCTCTCCTCCAAGCTGTCCTGCAGGAAGCTGGCAATCAAATCTGTGATACCCATGTTACCATTCCTTTCCCCAAAAGCCTTCATCCAACTTTGACTTTGACTTTCTTTGACTTTCGTTCTGATGTTAGTATACCACCGCCCGTTCAAAAGTCAAGAGTTGATTTTTGACTTTCTTTGACCTTTTTGAAAACAAATTGTGAACAGGATTTTGAAGTCCCCGGGATAATCTGTGCTAAGTTTTTAACGGGATATGCTTGCTTTTTTGAAATTGTATGGTACAATGAGAATCATAAATCTTATGGAGGTGCTTCCCATGGCTTACAAGATTACTTCTGCTTGCGTGAGCTGTGGCTCCTGCGCGGACGTTTGCCCCGCCGGTGCTATCAGCCAGGGTGATGACCAGTACGTCATCGATTCTGCCGCTTGCCTGGACTGCGGTTCTTGCAGCGACACCTGCCCCAACGGCGCCATCGTCCCCGAGGAATAATCAAAGGGATACATAAAAGTCCCGCAGGCTGTGCCTGCGGGACTTTTGTGTTTCCGGGAGAACCTCCACAACCGACAGCCCCATCTTGCGCTCTGTTCACTTTTCCATTATAATAGTTCCATCTTTTTCGTGGAGGCGTCAGATGGAGCACTGGGAATCCTTAAAGCCCGGCGGATACCGCTTTGTCTATGATGACGCCCTGTTCCGTCCCGGCACAGATACGTTCCTCCTGTCCTCCCTGCCCCGGCTGAAGCCCGGACTTCGGGTCTGTGACCTGGGCTGCGGCACAGGGCTGGTGGGGCTGCTTCTGCTGCAAAGACAGCCGGAGCTCCAGGTCTGCGGCGTGGAGATTCAGGAGGAAGCCGCCCGGCTGGCGGAAAAAGCCGCTGCGGAAAACGGTCTGACGGACCGCCTGACGGTCTGCCAATGCGACCTGCGGGACATTCGCTCCCGATTTCCCACCGGCGGGTTTGATCTGGTGGTCTGCAATCCGCCCTATTATCCGCCCGCCAGCGGCGCTCTGGCCCAGGACACGCCCCGCCGCGCCGCCCGGTCCGAGGTGGCCTGCACCTTGGAGGACATCTGTCAAGCGGCGGCCTACCTGCTCCGCTGGGGCGGCAGCTTTTGCCTGGTCCACAAGCCGGAGCGGTTGACGGACCTGCTGTGCGCCCTGCGCCAGACAGCCATGGAGCCCAAGCGGCTCCGCTTCGTCTGCAAGACCGCCGGAGCGGCCCCCTCCCTTCTGCTGCTGGAGGGCCGTCGGGGCGGAAAGCCCGGACTGGCCGTGGAATCTCCCTTGATTTTGCAGACCGAAACCGGCGCACCCACCCCGGAGGTGGACGCCATTTACTTCAGACAACAGGAGGATGCGCTATGAGCGGCACGCTTTATCTGGTCGCCACCCCCATCGGCAATCTGGGAGACTTCTCTCCCCGAGCGGTGGAGACGCTGGAGACCGTGGACTTCATCGCGGCGGAGGACACCCGGGTGTCCGTCAAGCTGCTGAACCATTTTGAGATCAAAAAGCCCCTGATCAGCTACCACGAGCACAATCATGTCTCCGCCGGGCAGGCTATTCTCAAGCGCCTGCTGGCAGGCGAGTCCTGCGCTCTGGTGACGGACGCCGGCACGCCCGCCATTTCCGACCCCGGCGAGGACCTGGTGCGGCTGTGCGCGGAGAACGGCGTGGAGATTCTGTCTATCCCCGGCTGCTGCGCGGCGGTGAACGCCCTGGCCGTCAGCGGCCTTCCCACCGGCCGGTTCACCTTTGAGGGCTTTCTGACCGTCAATAAAAAGAGCCGGCGGGAGCATCTGGACTCCCTGAAAAACGAGGGGCGGACCATGATCTTCCACGAGGCTCCCCACAAGCTGCGGACTACTCTGAACGACCTCAGCGCTGCCTTTGGTCCGGACCGCCAGATGGCCCTGTGCCGGGAGCTGACCAAGCTCCACGAGGAGACCATGCGGATGACCATTGGGGAAGCGGTGGCCTACTACACGGAAAACGCCCCCAAGGGGGAATATGTGCTGGTGGTGGCCGGTGCCGCGCCCCGGCAGGAGGCGACAGTCACCCTGGAGGACGGCGTAGCCCAGGTGCTGGCGCTGAAAGAGCAGGGCCTGCGACTGAAGGACGCCGCCAAAGAGGTGGCGGAGCACACGGGCCTCTCCAAAAACGACCTGTACGCCGCCGCTCTGGAAAAGCAGTGAGGGTCTCTGATATCTGCGCACAGCGCTCCGATCGGAGCGCTGTGCGTTTTTTCTCGGCTGTTCCAGAAATATTCCTTGACATTGTCGATATTCGATATTATAGTAAAGGGCAGATAACGATATTCGATATTAGCGAGGATGTGACGCCATGGCCCGCGAAAAATTTCAGACCTTGACAGAGCAGATGTTTTACATTCTGCTGTGCCTGCGGACGGAGCAATGCGGCACGGACATCATGGCTCAGGTCCAGAGGATCACCCAGGGACGTGTCAGCGTGGGTCCCGGCACGCTGTACAACCTGCTGGAGAGCTTTGTCCAGGCGGGGTATATCGCGGAGACCCGCGTGGAGGGCCGGAAGCGGAGCTATCTCATCACCGAGGCGGGACAGAAGGCTCTGGAGGACGAATACTGCCGCCTGCGGACCCTGACGGCGGACTATGAGGCTCAGACGGGCAAAGGAGGGATGTAGACGTGAAACACACAAAACGGGAGCTGATACCCCTGTACAGCTACTATGACCGCTCCGGCATCGCCGCCCATCTGGCGGACATGGCCGCCCAGGGCTGGATGCTGGATAAACTCAGCGGCTGGTGCTGGCGCTACCGGCGGGCGGAGCCGCGGAAGCTGCGGTTCGCCGTCACCTACTTCCCCGCCGCCTCTCAGTTCGACCCCGGCCCCTCCGAGGGGCTGGAGACCTACCGGGACTACTGCGCCGCAGCGGGGTGGCAATTGGCGGCGGACACCGCGCAGATGCAGATTTTCTACCATGAGGACGAGAACGCCGTCCCCATCGAGACGGACTCCATGGTGGAGTTTACCAACATCCGCCGGTGCATGAGAAAGAGCTTTCTCACCAGCTACTGCCTGCTTCTGCTTCTGTCCCTGTATCAGATTGGCTTACAGCTCTGGCAGGTCTGGACGAACCCGGTGGATACTCTCTCCAACGGCTTCTCGCTCATCGCTGTCTGGAACTGGCTGCCTTTGGACGCGGTGATCATCGCGGAACTGGTGCGGTACTTCCGCTGGCAGCGGCGGGCCAAGGCGGCCGCAGAGGCCGGCTCCCCCCTGCCGGAGCTGCGGAGCATCCGGTGGCTGGGTTTCCTGCTGCTGGCCTGGTCCGGCGTCATCCTGCTGGGAATGCTGCTGTCCGCCTTCCGGCAGTCCCGGGGGATGCTTCTGCTGATGGTGGGGATGCTCCTCTGCATAGTCCTGATGCTCCTGCTGGCCAATGCCGCCAGGGACGCCATGAAGCACCTGCGCGCCCCCCGCTGGATAAATATCGCCGTCACCCTTGGCATCATCATCGCCCTGACCGTGGGCGGCATGGCGGGCATGGTTGCTCTGATTTTCCGCGCTTCCGGCTCCGGCTGGCTGGAGGACCACCCGCCGGTGGAGACCTACGAATACAGAGGCATGACTTGGAAGATCTACCAGGATGACATTCCCTTGCGGATTGAGGATCTGGTGGCGGTGGACTACGACCGCTGGTCCACCGAGGCCCAGGTGGACAGCTCCTTCCTGCTGACCCATGGGGAATATACCCAACGCCCCCGGATGGACGCTCTGGACCAGCCGGACCTGCACTATGAGATCGTCACTGTAAAGACCGGGTTCCTGTACGACCTGTGCAAAAACGACTTCATCTCCTGGGTGGCGCGGGATAACGACCAGCTTCCTCAGGAATGCTGGGACGAATACCGCCTGATCGACGCCCCCGCCTGGGGCGCGGACGAGGTCTATCAGCGGTACTATTCCGGAGACCCCGTCAATCAGTTCTTGGTCTGCTGGCCGGACCGCATTGTGGAAGTAAAGTTTGACTGGGACTGGAGCATGACGGATGAAATGGCATCCATCGCCGCCGAAAAGCTGTGCGGCGCATGACATAGAAAAAAGGAGAGACCTGTCCGGTCTCTCCTTTCTTTTGTATCCCGTTTTTACACCGTCAGTCCCCGGCCGTTCTTCCGCTCCAGTACCAGGCGGTCGGCGATCATGGCGATGAATTCGCTGTTGGTGGAAAACCAATATTCAGAATCCATTGTAGCGCAATGATTTTAACTCATGTCGGTTCCTGATTGATTGCTTTGTTTATAGTTACACGCTCTTACATTTATTGGGTTATTGATTTTATTATAATCTATGTTTTTTGTTTGTCAACCTCTACTTCAAACGCTATCCTTCTGAAAGCATTATGTAAGCACAATTAACGTAAACGCCCATAATCACCACACCAGCCATATTCCCACTGTTTGCCATTAAGTTTTGCAGGACTGCCACAATTGGGGCAACGAATTGTTGTGCTTGTCTTGGGGATAGTATCACCACTTTGTTTCGGCTTGCCTTGCTGTTTATCTGCTTTGAATAGCCTTACGATTATAAAGATAGCAAATACAGCCACTATGATAGCCAACACAATAACCGCTCCTTCCTCAATCCTTGTTTTCCATCATACCCACCAGTTTATAAAAGCTGGTTCTCTTCGTTCCTGTCTGCTCCATGGCAGTCTTTGCGGTGATTTCTCCCGCTTTCCAAGAGGTATAAGCCTCATTCCAGTTTGTGGGGAAAGTGAGTGCGGGACGGCCTAGCTTCTTACCGTTAGCCTTTGCGGCTTCGATACCTTCGGCCTGACGCTGCCTGATATTGGCTCTCTCTTGTTCGGCAATGGTCCCCAAAACCTCAATTAAGATGTTGTTGACCATCTCAAAGACCCAGTCCTGTCCCTCTGGCAATTCCATCATGGTTGTAGGGAGGTCAATGACTTTTAGGCGGATTCCATTATCTTTAAAAAATTGCAGTTCATTCTTGATATCTGCTTTATTTCTGCTCAGTCTGTCCAGAGATTTAATAACCAGCGTATCACCATGCCGCAGTATTGCATTTTTAAGGGCCTGATAGCCTGTTCTGTCTAAGTCCTTGCCAGATTCCTTGTCGGTGATAATCTCCCTCTCCTGCGCCCCTAAAGCCTTGAAAGCGGCAATCTGGCGGTCAAGATTTTGCTCCTTGCTGCTAACTCTTGCATAATAGTAAGTACGGCTTTCCATAATCACGACCCCCTTGTTTATCTGTTCGCATTCTACTATATGCGTTCGCAAAAGTCAATATATTTACGAACATATTCGTAAAATAAATTTTATATTTCGCGAATAGCAATAGAGGGGGATTTATAGGCGTTCGCCAAGGTATACCTTTACGAATAATCTTGTAGCCGCTTATATCCATCTAACATCGTGCTTTCCTATTGGAATACGATATCTAATCATTAAATTACGCCCTAGAATCGCGTGCAATCCGTTACGAGGGTACTTATACCTCTCAGGGTTCAAATCGATTCTAGGGCGTAACTCTAATAATAAATGTCTTTTTCTGATGGAGCCGATGCTTTTCGAAGTTCCTCCATAATTTGGCGGAGCGTTTTATCATACGCTGTTCCCCTCTGCAAATATGGCTCTATCAGAGCGAACAGTTCCTCCGCCTGTGCATTCCGGTGCAGTTCCTTGCAGGCAAATAGAATTGCTTCATGGGGTTCCCCGATATATGCGCTTTGAAAAACCTGCTGCTCAAAACGGGGGTCGTACAGCTCATCCAGAATCGGTTTCAGGCTTTCCGAAAAATCAAGGCCCTCTTTCCAGACCGATTCCATATACTCGTCAAGCAGAAACTCAGCCGTACCCGATGCCTGCAATTCCTCCCCAGCGTCATCCAGAACGATTCTCCACATACGGATCGCCAGCTCCGGTTGATCGGGGTAGGTGTCCTGGAGAAGGTCTTCGATATAGCCATCCGTCCGTTTTTCTTCTGGCCAATCGCAAAACGCTTCTGGAAATTCCTTCACAAGGCGGTCCATTACCGCAGAATCCTCCCGGGAGGATTCTGCCTGATCCGAGCCGTCAAATGTGGCTTTCAGCTGCAGCGTTATTATGACTGGTTTCCTTTCAACAGAACCAAAATTTCCGCACCAGCCGCACTGCCATTGGCTTCCCATAACAGTGGCAGGGCTTCCACAGTTCGGACACCTGATTGTTGACATAGAGCCTTCACTCCTTCTGAAAACAATGCAGTCAAATATCAAGAGACCAGATTCATCAGTTTTTCAAAGCTGTCCACAACATCATAAGTTACACTCTCGTTGCTGATGGCCGCAAAATGAGCCTTTGCGCACTCAATTTTTGCCAGTTCTACACCTCTTAGCTCCAGACTGTCAGTGTTGCCCTTCGTTTCTGCAATAAAGTAAATATGCTTCACAGAGCCCTCGTTAAAGGCAATTGCCCAGTCTGGATTATATTTCCCAACAGGCGTGGAAATGAAGAAACTGCTCGGAAGCTTTGTATAGACGGCAACCTTATCGTTGATGTCCAGTTCACTGGCAAATCTCTTTTCATTGTCGGAATCATAGATGATGTGACTGTACAAGCTCCGATTTGCTTCCATTGCATTCATACCCAGTTTACCACGGAGGTTTGCACTGGTAAAGATGCCGGTATCATAGGCAGAGTCCAACTTGTTATAAGTGATATGCTCGATGATCTGGGTAGCCTTTTGATTGTTTATCAGTTTAGCGGATTTGAGAATAAATTCCTCCGGGTTCAAACGGAACATGGAGAATTTCTGCGGAGAAATGCCTTGCAGAATGGTGGCAATAGTAGCACGGGTCAAGCCGGTTTCTTCAACCAGTTTTCCAACTAAATCATACCGGACACTGCCAAGCGGCGCATGCTTTGCATTTTCCTGATTGGAGCGGGTCTTGCGGAATCCATCTCCCTGTTCCAACTGTTCTCTGGATTCCATATGGGCAGTCTGTTCGCCGTACTCGGTTTTTACAGTAATCCGGGTGACGTCCAACTTAGTGTCGATTTCCCGAATTGAGTTGTCAATCAACTCCTGCTTGTCAAAGTGAACCGTATAGAAGGATTTGTGGTTGATTCGCTCCCAAAGCTCCAGAAACTCCTTCTTTTTCAGCTTTTCTGGGTCTATTTTAGCTTCCACATTGTTCCCGCGGGCATCTTCTGTCGGTATCGAGTGCTTGTCATAGATGGAAGAGAGAATATTCACGATGGAAGTTGCACAGTCTTTGACTTCCTCTGCCACTTGGA
>CAMBAJ010000043.1 GCA_945864305.1 uncultured Clostridia bacterium
CCGCACCGCAGCCGGGTAGTCAAGACACGCATGACCGAGGAAGAATACGCCGAGTTTGCGGAAAGGCTTTCTGCTTACAACATGAGCCAAGCCGAGTTTATCCGGCAAGCCATAACCGGGGCAGCCATACGCCCCATCATAACCGTTTCCCCCGTCAATGACGAGTTGCTTGCCGCTGTCGGGAAGCTGACCGCCGAATACGGCAGGATCGGCGGCAACTTAAACCAGATAGCCCGGACGCTGAACGAGTGGCACAGCCCCTACCCGCAGCTTGCCGGGGAGGTACGGGCGGCGGTTTCCGACCTTGCTGCCCTAAAGTTTGAAGTCTTGCAGAAAGTGGGTGACGCTGTTGGCAACATTCAAACATATCAGCTCTAAAAATGCGGACTATGGCGCAGCGGAAGCCTAGCTTTTCTGATAATCCTGTGATATGTTGTCTTGCTACAAGGAGGCGAGGCACATGAACAAACTGCTGGAAACGCTCTACCACAGCCTATACACTCCGCTGGAGCAGGCTGAACTTCAATCGGAAATCAGCTCCTGCCACCACCAGTTGACGGAGCGGCTGGGAAAGTCAGAACACAAATTGCTGCTGAAAATGGTGGATGACTATGACCACCTTGTGGACGTGCAGTCCATGGACAGCTTCCTCTGCGGGCTGAAACTGGGCCTGAATCTTGCATACGGCCTTGAACACTACGACGGACATCTTCTCGGTGATGAAGCCGAAGAGGGTGTCCGTTGGTCTTTATCTGAATGATGACATCTGTTATCTGTAAACATTTCTTGAACACTGACTAACAATGATTGAAAAATCAAACGGATGTACTATAATGATTTTAGGCGAAAGCCAAATTCTGTAGCTTTCCGGTGAGGTCCACACCAGAGTGTGGCCTCGGACATTCATGGACCGCGTAGGGCATTCAAAACCCACCTGTACGACGGGAACTTTCCATGGGCGTCCACAGTCTTGACGCTGTGCCGGCAGCGCAGGTGTGTTCCTTCCCGCGTAAAGCGGAAAGGACATGAATGAACGACATTGTCGTTATCTATAATGAGGAGCCAGTATTAGTGTCAAGGGAGGTCGCAGACTACCTTGAAGAGGAACGGAAGCGGGACCAGGCGGAAAAAAGGCAGGATCGGAGACATCTGAGTAAAAGTGAGTTTGAAACGGTGTCTGATTGTGCTGTTCCGATTCGACGTCCCGTGGAAGATGCCTGTATCAAGAACCTCCGGCTTGAAAAACTGCGTAATGCCGTTAAACAACTGGATGACCAGGAACAGAAATTGATCGACCTTCGGTATAAATGCTATAAGACTGAAGAACAGGTCGGAGAAGTTTTTGGGATATCCAGAATGGCGGTATCCAAGCGGCTGAAAAAACTCCATCAAAAGCTGCGGAGCTCTGTCGTATGACAGGGCTCCGTAGTTTTTTATATTTTTCGGTTTACAAGTGATTTCCGAGTGTCCTTAAGGTTAGAGGGGCAGTTTCCACAAGGAGATACAGCCGAGGGAGGCAGCTGTATGAACCCCTAAAAATAAAGAAAAGAGGTCAATAAAATGATGACACAATTTTTTGATATGGTGCTGATGCAGTTCATTCAAGAGGCCAATGAGGAAAGCTGCGATTATGTTGTTCGTGAGATGGAGGACTTTCTGAAAACAGATATGCCAGATGCCAATGTGGTCAGGGCCTATGTACTCCATCCAAAATGCAACACGAGGTTGAAAACAAAAGAGCAGCTCATCGCCATGGACAAGATGCTGGAGTTCGCGGAGGTCAGCTTTCGCACCAGCTGTGATCTGCTCCGCTACCGGATGATGCGGGATGCGGGGATTGTGAGATCCATGGATGAATTTTTGGAACTGCTGAACTGAAGACGCAACATGGATACTGCTCCCACAGTTTGTGAGATCGGTTTTTTATCAAGAGAAGAAGGGAATGAAAAGTATGGTCAGCAACATGAAAACCATTGACGCGGAAACATTGATGACAACAGTTCTGCCGCCTACGAAATTCGTGGTAGACCGTTTGCTCCCGGAGGGGCTGCACATCCTGGCGGGCGCTCCCAAAATCGGTAAGTCCTGGCTGGCGCTGTGGCTTTGCCTCTGCGTCGCGAAGGGAGAATCCGTGTGGGACTTCGTAGTGACCAAGGGAACGGTCCTGTACCTCTGCCTGGAGGACAGTCTCACCCGCATCCAGAACCGGCTGTTCCAGATCACAGAGGACGCACCGGACACGCTGCACTTCGCAACCCTTGCCGGAAGCATTGGCGGCGGATTGGAGGATCAGCTCAAGGGCTTCCTGACGGAGCATCCGGGGACAGCGCTGGTAGTCATCGACACGCTGCAAAAGGTACGGCAGCCCGGAGAGAACGCCAACCCATACGCCAGCGACTACCGGGACATCACGGCGTTGAAACGGCTGGCAGATGAATACGGCATTGCCATCCTGCTCATCCACCACCTGCGGAAGATGAACGACGAGGACCCGCTGAACATGATCTCTGGTACCACAGGCATCAGCGGAGCCACGGACTCCAGCTTTGTTCTGAAGGAGCGCAAGCGGGGCAGCGGCGAGGCCACGCTGTACTGCACGGGCCGGGACATCGAGTACCGGGAGCTGCCGCTCCGATTTCAAAAAGAGTCCCACACCTGGGTTCTGACCGAGCCGGTAAAGGAGGACGCTCCGGCCGCCGACCCGGAGGTATCAGTCCTCTCTGCATTCCTGAAAGGGCTGCGCAGCTTTGAGGGAACGGCCACAGAACTGAGTGAACTGTTGGAAGCACAGACGGGAAAAAACATCCTGCCCAGCGTCCTCTCCAAGAAGCTGGTGAAGTACGTGGGAGAGCTGGAGCAAAACGGAATCCACGTTGCAGCCCGCCGCACCAGGGATTCCCGCACGCTGAACATCCTCTGCTTTGACTGTGACGGCAGTGACGGGAATGACGGCAAAAACGAGACAGCACCAGTGGCAAATTTCCTGTCACAGCCGTCACAGCTGTCACGGGACGGTTAAGCCGTTGAAGGCGGTTTGTTGGCGGTTTGCGGGGCTTTTCCGGGAAAGCCGGGTAAACTCCCGCAGGCCAGTCAGAAGGCCGTCAAGGGCCGCTTTTGGCCGAAATCCTGAAAAAGCCCTGGCGGGGGGAATTTTCCCTCCTTTAGGAGGGGCAAGCAGAGCGTCTGGCTATCCGCCTGCCGCACCCCCAAACAGGGGGAAAACCGGGCAGCAGCCCGGACCCACTGCCATATCACAAGAAACGGAGGTCAGTATGGGAGAAAAACGAAAAAGAAATCAAACACTCACCGTCCGGCTTACACCCAAGGAAAGAAGTAAGATCATACGCCGTGCTGAAAAGTCACGCATGAGCCTGACGGATTATATTCTGGCAGCGTCCACGCAGACGGAGATCCATGTGGCGGAGGACACCCGGCCGCTGATCGCCGAGCTCAAACGCATCGGCAACAACCTGAATCAAATCACCATGAAGATCAATGCGGGAGCGTTTCAGTCCTACAACTTTCAAGAGGTCCTCGATATGCAAAGAGCCATCTACGAGGAGCTCCGCCGCATTGGAAAGGGGTGATGCTCCACGGCGACCGTGACTTATATCAGAGAATCCAAACAGCACATCAGTGCCATGCGGGCGGTCATGAAATACTGTATGCGGGATGACAAGACCTGGGACGAGTTCTCTCAGCGCCATCTTGTCAGCGGCGTCAACTGCAACGGCGTGGATTCCATTGTGGAGTTCGAGGCGACTAAGGCGGCATTTCAAAAAATGGACGGCACAAATTTTTATCAGTATGTGCAGTCCTTCTCTCCAAAGGAAAACATCACGCCGAGTCAGGCGCATGAAATCGCACTGGAGTTTGCCGCCCGCGCGTGGCCGGGGACGGAAGTCCTGGTGGCCACCCACTGCGATACCGACCACGTCCATTCGCATTTCGTACTCAACTCTGTCAGCTTCGAGACTGGGCTGAAGCTGCGCCAGTCGCCCAACACGCTGAAGGAACTGCGCATGGTAAGCGACCAGGTGTGCATGGCCCACGGCATGGGCGTGCTGAAGCCCTACGAGGGCGGCGGCTCCAAGCTGTCCGCACGGGAATGGCGTGCGGCACAGAAGGGCGAGAGTTGGAAGTTCCAGTTGATGTACCACATCGGGGAGTCCATGAAAAAGAGCCGGAGCAGGGAGGACTTCGTCACTCTTATGGAGCGCAAGGGCTACAAAATGATATGGACCGATACGCGGGCGCAGATCACGTTCATCTGTCCCAACGGAAAAAAGTGCAGGGGAAACCGTCTGCATCATCCGAAATACGAGAAAGGAAATTTTGAACATGAATTCGAAATTCGAGAACGATACACCGAACAATACATTTCTGGACAAGTTGATCCAGGCCAATGGACAGGCCGTGGAGACACGGGAGCAGGTCCCATATCAGCCGGTGGTCTACGCGATCCCGGAGGAATGGCGTCTGGCAGAGAAGGAACTGCTGGAGCAGGCAGTCAAGTTCCAACCGGAGCTGTACCGCCAGATCAGACAGCTGGCGACACGCCAGCAGGTGGAGCAGATGCGGGAATATCAGTTGGAGCAGCTCCGGGAGATCAGCAACCAGACGATGCGGGAAGTCAACAGGACCTTGCAACAGGATGGGAGCGTGAGAGAGCAGAGTTTTTCCAGAGCCTCCACGATGCTCTCCGACAGCCGCGAAGAATGGCAGGAGATGATGGAACGGTTCGAGATAATGCTCTGGAAACTCCTCATCTTCACCGCGGTGGCCTCAGTAGCCCTCTCCGTTCTGGTGTGTATGGTCTTGCGGCATTGGCTGGGCTGATGGACGATGACGAAGACCCCGAAGAAAAACGGAGGCGCATCCTGGCTCAGGAGGAAGCCGAAAACTTCGGTGCCGCTATGGGCATCGTGGCCGGCATTGCGGTGGCGCTCACACGGGAGGAGCAGGAGATCATGGAACAGGAATCGTGCAACGAATATTGTGCCGAGCAGGAACTCTGGCAGCAGACCATGGGAGGATAACGATGGCAAGCATTAAGAAAATCAACACCAGAAAATATAAAATCACCGTCAGCAACGGATACCGTCCTGACGGCAGGAAAATCAGCAGGGCCAAAACCATTACCGTCCCGCAGAGCGTGGGCGGCAGGGGCATTGAGCAGTATGTGGCCCACGAAGCGGAGGAGTTCGAGCGCACCGTCAAGAGCGGCTACTGCGAGGACGGAGAAATTAAATTTGAGGAGTATGCTCTCCGATGGCTGGACCGGCAGTCGAAATACGCGCCCAGCACTCTGGCCAGCTACCGCCGGATGCTGGAACGGACCTATCCCTACATCGGCGCTATCAAGCTCAACCGTCTGCGGCCTGTGGCGCTGGAAAACATGATGGTGGAGCTGCGGAAGCGGAAGTGCCGGGGAAAAGTGATTCAGGAAAAGACCGTACAAAAGTATCTGACCGTGGTCTCGGCAGTGCTGTCCGACGCGAAACGGAACGAGATCATCGAGAAAAATCCTGCCCGGATGATCGACCTGCCGTTGCAGCAGCGCACCATCCAACGCATCCCGACGATAGGAGAGGTTCAGAAATTGTTGGACGCACTGGCAAAAGAACCTCGGCACTACCGACTGTTCTATCTGCTCTCCATGTATATCGGCTGCCGCCGTGGAGAGCTGTGTGCCCTGCGTTGGTCGGACTTCACCTACACCGAAAACGGCCTGCTTCTCACCGTCAGTCGCTCCCGCAGCAGCGTCCCCGGCAAGGGCATCGTGGAGGGAACCCCTAAGAACGGCAAAAGCCGAGAAATCTATCTTTCCTCTGACCTGCGTGGGATCTTTTGCAGCTATTATCAGCGGAAGAAAACAGAGGCACAGCACGCACACCGCAAATTCAGCCCCTATCTCTTCACCGATGAGCACGGACGGCTCATCCACCCGGATACCTTCACGAAGCGTCTGCGGAAAATCTATGAGTCTATCGGCTTCCCAAAGGAGTATCATCTCCACACGCTGCGGCACTATTTTGTGACATCGCTCCTGCACTGTGGCGTAGACAAACAGACGGTAGCCGACATCGTCGGTCATGCGGACACCGGCTTTCTGGAACGCACCTACTGCCATCCGCAGAAAGAGCAGAAGGAGCAGGCGGCTGACACCATGCTCACGATGCTCCGGCCCAACGGAGAAAGTATTTTCAATCTTGCCGCCGGCTGTTCCAAAGTCCGGCACAGCGCCTGATTGTCGGTTTCGTAGAAATTCCACCTCCACAAAAAGAAATGGTAGCTTTGCCGATGCGCTTGCGGTATGTTGTGCTTGCAAAACTGGCCTCAACTGTACAGAGGTCAAATGAAAGAGAGGTCAACTGATATGGCAAGTATCCGAAAGAGAAATGGCAGCTACCTGATCGTGGTGTCCATGGGCTACGACTACGACGGTAACCGGCGGAAACCCAGGCAGAAAACTGTCCGCCCGCCGGAGGGCCTGACGCCGAAGCAGCTGGAGAAGTGGCTGAACGAGCAGGCCGTCCTGTTCGAGCGGGAGTGCAAGGACACCCCGCAGACCGTGGACAAGAGCATCACGCTGGAAGCCTACATCAACATCTGGCTCCGGGACATCGCCCCCAACAAGCTGGCCCAATCCACGGTGGTACGGGAGAAGCAGGACATCGACCGGCTCCTCCCGTACCTGGGCCGGTACAAGCTGACAGAGCTTCGCCCCGAGCACTTCCGCAAATTCTATGCGGAGCTTCGAAAAACGCCAAACCAATATACCGGAAAGCCGCTCTCCGAATGTACCATCGAGGGAGTCCACGCCTGTCTGTGCGGGATTCTCTCCGATGCCATGGAGGGCGGCTTTCTGGATCATAACCCGGCATGGCGAACGTACCGCTACGCCGGAAAGAAGAAAGAGAAAAAGATTGCGGACGAGGAAACGACGCAGAAACTGATTGCGGCGCTGGAAAATGAGAGCATCAAGTATGAGACATACTTCAAGCTCATCATCGCCACGGGAATGCGGCGGGGCGAATGCTGCGGTCTGAAATGGGGCGACATCAACTACCAGGAGCACACCATCCACATCCAGCGGAACGTGGTGAAGGTGACGGGCGAGGAGATCATCGTGAAAGAACCCAAGACCGCCGCGGGCGACCGCTATGTGTATTTCTCACCGGAGATGGGTAGCCTGCTGAAGGAGTACCGAAAGGAATGTGACTGGGAAGCGGAGGCCTACGAGAACCGAACGCTGACAGAGGACGATTATGTGTTCCGCCGCCATGGCCTCCAACTGCCCATGACGCCCAATTCCTTCACCTGGCGGATGAAGCTGATCCTGAAGAAGAACGGCCTGCCGGAGAAGCTGAACGTCCACTCCCTGCGGCACACCAATGCCAGCCTGCTGATCGCCAACGGCACGGACGTGGCCACGGTGGCGGGTCTGCTGGGCCACAGCCAACCATCTACTACGCTGGACATTTACACCCATGCGTTCGATAAGAACAAGAAAGCGGCCAGCGAAGTGTTGCAAAAAGGACTGGAAATCTGATAAAGATAGACTTGTGTTGCAACGTGAAATTGCAGTACAAAAGCCACAGAAAACTCCCTTGTAGATGATCGTTCTACAAGGGAGTTTTCATAGACTTAAAATTAGATCAATCACAGTTCCTCGGCCTTGAAGATCGCATAACCCTCATAGTAGTAGCTGTGGTCGATACCTTTCATATAAACTTCACGGCTGTCAATTTCGTCTGTAAGTGCATTTCGCAGGATGTGCTTGATTTCTGTATCCCGGATAGGACTGCGTTCCATGGCCAGCAGATAGTCCTCTTTATCCACGCGGCTCCAGTCTACCACCTGGTGCAACTCGGCTTTCAGAAGCAGATCCAGCCAGATGCGTGTGCTACGCCCGTTGCCTTCACGGAAGGGGTGGGCGATGTTCATCTCCACGTACTTCTCAATGATCTCATCAAAAGTGGACTGCGGCATCTTTTCAATATTCGCAAGCGCTGCTTCCAGGTACATCACCGGAGCAAAACGGAAGTTGCCCTTGGCGATGTTAACTGTGCGGAGTTCGCCGGCAAAGTCGTAAATCTCCTCAAAGAGGTACTTGTGGATGGCTTGCAGGGAGGAGAAGGTTCCGGCCTCCAGCTGATTCAGCAGGCCCTTCTCAAAAAGCTCGACAGCTTTCTTTTTGCTGACTCGCTCTTCTTCACGGGCGAGGTCAGCAGAGGATGTGAGTCCCAGTTTATTCTCAAGAGCCATGGCGAAACCTCCCTGGCCTAAATTAAAACAAAAGGCACTTACTTTCGCAAGTGCCTTTTGTTGGTACGCCCGACTGGATTCGAACCAGCGGCCTTCAGAGTCGGAGTCTGACGCGCTATCCAACTGCGCCACGGGCGCGTATCAAAACGGTATGAACTTGTAGGGAAGTGCTATTTTTCAAAATAGTGGTCAAACAGTAGTCAACGGCGAAGGAAATTTTTCTCTGCATTGGCTGAAAACCACTGATTTCAATGGGTTGCGCCGGTTCGCTGCGGATAGGGCCTGAAACGTCGGAGTCTGACGCGCTATCCAACTGCGCCACGGGCGCATTCGCTTAAGACATGCTCTCTCACATGTCCAAATTAGTATAGCAGAGCTTTTCCTGGTTGTAAAGTGTTTTAGCTAAAAAAATGCATAAAAAATTTGTGACAATATTTCTACAAAAAAGATTGTTAAAAAAATTGACAACTCGCTAGAATTAGTCTAAACTACGAATTGAGAATAATTTAACGATTTTAGGGGTGAGTATGTTGAAAAAGGAGAATATTTCTGATGCCGTTATCCGACGTTTGCCGCGATATTACCGCCAACTGACGGAACTTTGCGCCCGCGGTGTGGTGCGCATCTCTTCTCATTCGCTGGGCCAGGAAATGAACATTACGGCGTCCCAGATCCGGCAGGATTTCAGCTGCTTCGGAGAGTTTGGACAGCAGGGGTACGGATACAATGTGGAGGAGTTGCGCTCTGAGATCGGCCATATCTTAGGCGTGGATAATGATCATCATCTGGTTATGATCGGTGTGGGCAACCTGGGACACGCTCTGCTTCAGAACTTTCCGTTTTCCCAGACGGGATTCACCGTGGACGCAGCATTTGATGTGTCTCCGGCGGTGATCGGTTCCAATGTAAATGGGGTGCCGATTTACTCTATGGACGATTTGGACATCTACATCCGGGAGCATAACGTGGATGTGGTAGCGCTGACGATTCCGCAGTCTGTGGCCCAGGATACGGCAGACAGACTGATGGAACTGGGCATCAAGGGATTTTGGAATTTTACCAATATAGAGTTGGCCACCACGCAGCCGGATGTCAAGTTTGAGAATATTCACTTCGCGGACAGCTTGCTGACGCTCAGCTATCGAATCGCGAACCGCTGACCGGTGGCCCGGATACTATCGGACTGATGAAAGGACACATATCTGTTTATGATGAAGAAAATTGCCGTCCTGGTTCCGCTGAGCATTCTGATGGCTGCGGCTGTCTGGGCCTTTGCGGCAGGGGATGCCGGGGACCCGCTGGTGTCCCTGGCCTACCTGAACGGGACATTTACCAACATGGTAGAGACAGAGGTCGATCAACGGCTGGATGCCGCCGACGCGGAACTGCTGGAGGGCGGGACAGGTCTCTCCAGTGAAAGTGCGGGTGGCCTTGCCGCGACCTGGAAAGAGACCCGGCTGAAGCAGTTTGATGTATTGCAGGGTACTACTGGCACAAATGTGCTGGTACTGGCCGGGGGCATGCAGGTGACGTATTCTGCCGGCACCGTGGTGGATGTGACCACAGGGACCACGGTTTCCAGCGGAGCGGCTCTGACAAAGAACCACCGCTACATGGTGGCGGAGGATACAGAGGCCGCGTTCACAGTGACCAGCAAGACAGCGGTGGTGGACTATCAGGGCATTTACACATTCAGTGATTCCAATGCCGTCGACTATAACGCCATGGCGGCGGCGCTGAAGGGCCTGCATTTGTTCAAGGGCACCTTTACGGGGTACGGGGAGGGCTTTGATCTGGAGGCCGCACCCACCCGGCTGCAGGCGCTGATCATGTTCATCCGCGTTCTGGGTGAAGAGGAACAGGCACTGGACTGGACCGGGACAACGCCGTTTACAGATATCGCCAAGGGCACCGAGACGGAAAAATATGTTGGCTACGCCTACAGCAGGGGCTATACCAACGGCTACAGTGCCACACAGTTCAAGCCGGCCGGTGCCGTCAATGCCTACCAGTACACGGAATTTGTCTTGCGGGCCATGGGATACAGCTCCGCCAGCAATACAAATCTGGCCGATACGCTGATTCGGGCACAGGGAGCTGGAGTTTTGACTTCCGGTGAGGTGGAGATGCTCCAGAAGAGTACATTTCTGCGGGCGGAGCTGGTATACATCTCCTACTATGCGCTGGACACCATGCTTTCTGACGGCAGCTGCACCCTGGGAGAGCATCTGATGGAAAAGGGCGTCTTTACGGACCGGGAATGGGAGACCGCCCGGAGCCAGGTATCTGGCTGGCGCCTGTAAAAACAGGGAACCAAAGCATCACGGAAGCATACTATGGATTGAGACCGCTCCAAACGGTCTACATCTCATAGGAGGTTCCGATATGTGCAATAACGGCTTTGGCGGCGGCAACTGCTGCTGGATCATCATCCTGCTGATCATCATTTGGTGCTGCTGCGGCAACAACAATTGGGGCGGCTGCAACAACGGCTGCAACAACAACTCCTGCTGCTGATCATTCGTAATGGAACCCGCGGCCCGCGTCCAAAGACGCGGGCCGCTTTTTTGGGAGTACCAATCTTTGCGAGGCTGCTTTGCGGTGAGAAAAACGGATGGTTTTCGGTTTCAGATGACAAATTGAATATCCTGTGATATAATCCTCTCCGAATCGCAAACGATGTATGAGGAGAAGCTATGGTGAATTACTTTGAACCTGCCCTGACCGACGACGAACTGCGGGCGATCAGCTCCATCGGCCTGGCCCATATGGGGGACGCAGTATTTGAGATTCTGGTCCGCACATGGCTGTGCGCCCATGGTAAAGCCACCGGCAAAGGCCTGCATCAGGCCACCATACGGCTGGTCTGCGCGGAGTCCCAGTCCCAGAAGGCACAGAAGATTCTGCCTCTGCTGTCGGAGGAGGAACTGGCCGTGTTCAAGCGGGGCCGCAACGCACAGGTCCACTCCATCCCGGCCCATGCCAGCCGGGCCCAGTACGGCGAGGCCACGGCACTGGAGGCGCTGCTGGGCTGGCTGTATCTGAGAGGCCGGAAAGAGCGGATCAACGAACTGTTCTGTAAGATGATGGAGGAATAAGCCATGCCCTTGGATGCGGTATGTTTACAGGCAATTGTACAGGAACTGCGGCCCCAGCTGCTGGGGCTGCGTATCGATAAGGTTCAGCAGCCGGCACGGGATCAGGTGATCCTGCTGCTGCGAGGCAACAGGCGGCTGCTGCTGAACGCGGGAGCCAACGCGCCCCGCATCCAGCTGACAGAGCTGGTCCGGGACAATCCGGCGGAGCCGCCCATGTTCTGCATGCTGCTGCGAAAGCACCTGGTGGGCGCTCGGGTGGCGGATATCACACAGCCGTCGCTGGAGCGTCTGGTCCGGCTGGAGCTGGATATCACGGATGATTTCGGCCAGCCGGGAAAGCGGACGCTGGTGCTGGAGGCCATGGGCCGCAGGTCCAACCTGATCCTGCTGGATGGGGAGGGCCGCATCATCGACTGTCTGCGGCGGGTGGACGCGGAGATGTCCGCCGCTAGGCAGGTCCTCCCAGGCTTCTACTACGAACCTCCCGCCTCCGCCGGACGTCTGCCGGTGACGGAGGAGACAGAGGAGGGCTTCCGCGAAAAGCTGTTCGCCGCCAATCCGGAGCGGCAGCTGGATGCCTTCCTGCTGGACAGCTATTTTGGAATATCCCCCCTGACAGCCCGGGAGATCGCGTTCCGGACAACAGGGGAGACGGACCACCATCTCTTTGAGTTGGACAGGGAAGGAAATGACCGCTTCTGGCGGGAAATCTCTTCGTTTATAGAGACTGTACGGGAAAACCACTTCACACCGATCTGCCTGAGAAAAGAGGGGCGGCCGGCGGAATTCTCCTGTGTGCCTATCACCCAGTACGGCACGGCCATGGAGATAGAGCGCTGCGACAGCTTTTCCAGATTGCTGGACGCCTTTTACGAGGCCCGGGAACAGCAGGAACGGGCACGCCAGAGGGGCGCCGACCTGATCCGCACCGCCACCACGGCACGGGACCGGCTGCGGCGCAAGCTGGCCTTGCAGGAGAAGGACTATGCGGCCACCCAGAACCGGGACGAGCTGCGGGTGTGCGGTGACCTCATCACCTCCAACCTGTACCGGATGGAGCGCGGCCAGAGCAAGCTGGTCTGTGAGAATTTTTATGAGGATGGTTGTCCGGAAACCACTGTTCAGCTGGACCCGCTGCTGACGCCTCAGCAGAATGCCGCCAAGTACTACAAGCGCTATACCAAGGCCAAGACGGCGGAAAAATATCTCCGAGAGCAGATGGAGATCGCTCGCCGCGACCTGGAGTATCTGGAGAGCGTTCTGGAGGAGATCGACCACGCGGAGACGGAGCAGGACTTCATCGACATCCGGAACGAGCTGAAGGATGCGGGCTTCCTGCGGAAGCAGACAAAGGGCAAAAAGGAACTGAAACGGACCACGAAGCCCCGGGAGTTCCGCACCACCAGCGGTTTCCGGGTCCTGGTAGGCCGCAACAACCAGCAAAACGACAAGCTGACATTGAAGGACGCCGACCACCGGGACCTGTGGCTCCATACCCAGAAGATCCACGGTTCCCATGTCATCCTCTGTACCGGCGGTCAGACGCCGGACGATGATACCATCGTGGAGGCGGCGAAGCTGGCGGCCTATTACTCCCGGGCCCGGGAGAGCGGCAATGTCCCCGTGGACTATACGCTGGTGAAAAATGTGAAAAAGCCCGCCGGAGCCCGGCCCGGCATGGTGATCTATCCCACCCATCAGACGGTGAATGTCATTCCGGACGAGGCGCTGGTGAAACAGCTTCGGGTAAAATAAGAACAACAAAGTGGGGAACCGCCTGTTGGACGGCTCCCCACTTTGTTTTAGGCGGTGTGCGGTGCGTGGCCGGTCTCTTCATCGGAACGGAAGAGCATCGTAATGCACCACAGACCGGCGAGACCCACCAGCGCATAGATAATGCGGGAGAGCACGGCCATCTGGCCGCCGCACAGGAACGCCACCGTGTCGAAGCCAAACAGGCCGATACCGCCCCAGTTCAAGGCGCCGATGATGGCCAGGATCAGTGCGATTTTATCAATCACCATGAGCAAACCTCCATTCATGCCCTCAGGCAGGGACTGTCTTTAGACTGCCCGCTTTTGGCGAAACCATACATGAATGGAACTTTTTGCGGTTGGAATTGCAAGCGGCAGGGAAATGTATTATAATCAACTCATCCATTTTGAATTTGTAGCAAGGGGGAGAATCGATGAACATTGTATGCCTGGACATGGAAGGCGTTTTGGTGCCTGAGATTTGGATTGCATTCGCGGAGGCCAGCGGAATTCCGGAACTGAGGCGGACGACCCGGGACGAGCCGGATTACAACAAACTGATGAAATGGCGCCTGGGAATTTTGAAGGAACACGGCCTGGGACTCCGGGAAATCCAGGAGACGATTGCAAAGATCGATCCGCTCCCCGGTGCTAAGGCGTTTCTGGACGAGCTGCGCTCCATCACCCAGGTGATCATCCTGAGCGACACCTTTGAGCAGTTCGCCAAGCCCCTGATGGAAAAGCTGGGCTGGCCCACCATTTTCTGCAACACCCTGGAGGTGGCGGAGAACGGGGAGATCACCGGCTACAAAATGCGGGTAGAGCAGTCCAAGCTGACCACGGTCAAGGCATTGCAGTCCATTGGATACGAGACCATCGCCAGCGGCGACAGCTATAACGATCTGGGTATGATCCAGGCCAGCAAGGCGGGTTTCCTGTTCAAGAGCACGGAGAAGATCAAGGCGGACCATCCGGAACTGCCTGCTTACGAGGAGTTTGATGATTTGCTGGCAGCCGTCAAGGCGGCGCTGTAAAACGGCAGATATTCGCGTTATTAAAAAACCTCGGATGCGACGAGAAGAATACCCCATTGTCAGACAGTATGGCAACTGGAGGACGATGGGGTGTTTTACTATGCCGCACTTTTTGGTTTTGAGAGCCCTGTATGGACAGCTGATTGCTCTGCTTCTTGCACCTGCACGGGCAGACGTACGGCGGGAGGGGCTTCGCTCAAAATGTAAAAGAGAGTTAGCATATACTAACTTTTGCCGTTAAAAAAACGGCCTCTCCAGCCACGGTTGAAATATCCATGCGAGTCCAAATGGGATCCAAATAAAATGGGACTTATGCCGCAATCACCAATTCCAGAATGTGGGCACCACTGGCATATAGCGCACAGTACCGGGATGTACACTGTCGGCAGAGATCAAAATATGCCTGCGCTTTTTCCGGGTCACCGTAGGACTTCCAACAGCCGCAGCAGGTGTAATTCCAGCCCTTGTTCTCAATAAAACCGATGACATCAGACAGAGGATAGCCCAGAAATAAGCCGATCTCGTGGGGATAGTCCTGCTCCAAACAGAGCCGACTGGACAACTGCTCCAGCAGAAACTCGGCACTTCCGTGCTGATAGCCCTGACAGTCTAGAAAACGCAGAGTATCTTCATCAAAAAGCAGACATTCCACCCAAGCGGGGCGGTAGAGGTAAACCATGCAGTCGCCGGTATTTGGACACTCTTTCAGGATACGGACCCGCAGACCCAGCCGTATCAGAGCATGATTCCAGTCCTCCACCGCCTGCTTTACATTTTTCGCGGAATGTCTGCCGCATCGAAAAAGGCTGGCTGGTTTAATACCTGCCAGTGTGGGAGCGCACTGCTCTACAAGCAGCGATTCAAAACTACGGTTCATACGTATCTCCTGTCTGTTTTCAATATTCACTGGAACTACGGTTAGTATTAACTAACCGCGGCGATTAAAATACCATAGATTCTGGAATTTGTCAAGATTGGGAAAGTGAGCGTTTTCGCATTGGCAAAGATGGAGCATTGAAAATGCAGGCATCGGAACACGAGCTGCAGTTTTCTGCCAGGTGTCCTCATAATCCTGCATTTCGGATGCAACTCGCAGGCGTTTTAAAAACACTGCAAAGAGGCCCGGATATGATTGCGTCATATCCGGGCCTCTCATTGGAAAATTCAGAAATGGAAACAGGCATGCATTTCCATCTGAGCTATTTAGTTCAGGAAATCTTTCAACTTCTTGCTTCTGGAGGGATGGCGCAGCTTCCGCAGGGCCTTGGCCTCGATCTGACGGATACGCTCACGGGTGACGTTGAACTCCTTGCCCACTTCCTCCAGCGTGCGGGTGCGGCCGTCCTCGATGCCAAAGCGCAGCTTCAGCACCTTTTCCTCACGGGGCGTCAGGGTGGACAGCACGTCCATCAACTGCTCCTTTAGCAGCGTGAAGGACGCGGCCTCGCTGGGCTCGCTGGCGCCCTCGTCGGGAATGAAGTCGCCCAGATGGGAGTCCTCCTCCTCACCGATGGGGGTTTCCAGGGAGACGGGCTCCTGGGCGATCTTCAGAATCTCCCGGACCTTCTCCACGGGCATGTTCATCTCAGCTGCAATCTCGTTGGGCGTGGGATCGTGGCCCAGTTCCTGCAGCAGCTGGCGGCTGACCCGGATGACCTTGTTGATGGTCTCCACCATGTGGACGGGGATGCGGATGGTACGGGCCTGGTCTGCGATGGCGCGGGTGATGGCCTGCCGAATCCACCAGGTGGCATAGGTAGAGAACTTGTAGCCCTTGGTGTAATCGAACTTCTCCACGGCTTTGATGAGGCCCAGGTTGCCCTCCTGAATCAGGTCCAGGAACAGCATGCCCCGGCCCACGTACCGCTTGGCGATGGAGACCACCAGACGGAGGTTGGCTTCCGCCAGTTTCTGCTTGGCGGCCTCACCCTTCTTGTAATCCTTCTGCCAGGCGGCTTCCTCTTCCGGCGTGACATTCACAGGTTCACCGGCCTCACGGCAGCGCTTCAGTTCCTCCAGCTTCCGGGAAGCCTCATTGCCGGCGGACATGGCCTGGGCCAGATCAATCTCCTCGTCAGGGGAGAGCAGGGGGACCTTGCCAATCTCCTTCAGATACATGCGGACGGGGTCGTCAATGGAGAAGTTGTTGACCAGGGAGTTGGGGTCCACCAGCTCCTCTTCCTCCACGTCGGCAATCTCTTCGGCAGCGGGCTCATCGTCCGGCAACTCCGGCAGCAGATCGTCGTCGGTGCTGATATCAATGTTCAGCGCCTCTAGAGAGTCATAGAGCTGGTCCATCTGCTCACTCTCCAGGTTCAAATCGTCCACGGCCTCCATCAGCTCACCGGAGTCCAGCTTTCCTTTTTTCTTGCCCTTGGCCAGCAGCTCTCTCAGTTTTTCATTGTTAATGAGCCAGCTGGCGGCGGGCAGGGCGGATACCTGCTTGTCGTCCAGACGGACAATGCCGGCCTTTTTGGCTTCCTCGTCCGTCATGACGTGGGGCGGCTCCTGAGTGGTATCCGCCGCGGCCTTCTTGCGAGTGGCCTTTTTGGCAGGCTTGGCAGCCTTTTCACGCTCCGCCGCGTCCGCGGCGGCCAGCAGTGCATCCGCCTGCTTTTTCAGTTCTCTGGGAGTTAATTCCTTCTTATCAGCCATACTGCTTTCCTCCAGTACCCTTTTTATCTTTGTATTTTTCTGTCGCAGCCAGCAGCGGGTCCGTGACCGCGCCAGCGCGTTTATCAGCTTCTGTTTTGATGATGCGTATGTAGTCCGCCAAGGCTTGACGACCGTTTTGCACCGACTCTGGCTGCTGGCAGACAGCGGTGATATGGTTCATTTCCTCTTGGGACAGCACATTAGGAAGTGACGCCAGGGACACGGTGCGTCCCTCCGCTTTCGCGTCCCACAGCAGACCGAAGACACGGCCTAACAGGGGAGAGGAGAACTGCTCCGATTTTAACGGCGGGTCATCGGGGAAGAGGCTCTCGTCCATCAGCAGCAGGCGCAGAACGCCCTGCTCCGCCCGGGCGGAGCGCATGTTTTCGTACCGAAGAGACCGCTCTTTTGGCTGCAACTGCGCCGCGGGATTCAACTCCTTTCGCAGCTCAGCCCGGTTTTCCCGTGCCGTCCTGCGTTTGAAAGCCCGCTGTACCTCCAACTTCATGGCGTCCGGCGTGATTTTGGCGACCTCGGCGGCGCGGGTGGTGTAGATTTCCCGCTCCACCGCGCTGGGCAGGGAGGCCAGGAGATCACTGATCTCCTCACAGTAGGCCACCCGGGCCTCATCGCTGGAGAGATCGTATTTTCCCGCCACCTGGGCCATCCGGAACTCCACGCCGTTTTCGCTTCCGCTGAGCAGCCGCTCAAAGGCGTCGGGACCCTGAAACTTGATGAAATCGTCGGCGTCTTGCTTGACGTATTCGCCGTCCACCAGCCGCCGGGGCAGCTGCAGGACCTTCACGGAGAACTCGGAGTTGTTCAGGATCTGCAAAGCCCGCTCCGTGGCGATCTTGCCTGCGTTGTCGTTGTCGTAGCACAGCACCAGCTCCTTGGTGAACCGGGAGAGGAGCCGGGTTTGCTCCACCGTCAGCGCTGTGCCCATGGAGGCCACTGCGTTATCGAACCCCGCCTGGTGTAGGGTAACGATATCCAGATTGCCCTCACAGAGGATGATATTGGGACGTTTGGTTTTTTTGGCCAGATTCAGCCCGTACAGCACCCGGCGCTTGGAGTACACCGGCGTCTCAGAGGAGTTCATATACTTGGGTTCGGACTTGTCCAGAACCCGGCTGCCGAAGGCCACCACATCACCCCGGGTGTCGATGACCGGCAGCATCAGGCGGTTGCGGAACTTGTCGTACAGACCGCCGTTCTTGTTCTGGACCACCAGCCCGGCGTCCAGCAGCTCCCGCTTTGTGTAGCCCTTTTTGGTCATGGCAGTCAACAGCGTGTCCCAGGAGTCCAGAGAGGCGCCCATGCCGAACTTGACAGCGGTGGACTTTTTAATCTGACGACAGTCCAGGTATTCCCGTACCGCACGGCCCTCCGGCTGCTGGAGCAGCTGGTAGTAGAAGCGGGCTGCGTCCCGGTTCAGGTCCAGAAGGCGCTGCCGCCGGCGGCCGGCCTCCCGGTCGCCGTCCTCCTCCGGGACCTCCATGCCCGCCCGCTTGGCCAGAAACCGGACCGCGTCCGGGAAGGGGAGGTTTTCCTCCTCCATGATGAAGTTCACCACACCGCCGCCCCGCTTGCAGCCAAAGCAGTAATAAATCTGCTTGTCCGGGGAGACGGAGAAGGAGCCGGTCTTTTCGCTGTGAAAGGGACACAGGCCGAACAGATTGGAGCCTTTGCGGGTCAGCTGCACATAGCTGCCCACCACATCGACGATATCGTTGCGGGCGATCAGCTCGTCCATAAAACTCTGTGGAAACGCCACAGTTCAAGCCCCTCCCTTCGGTCAGTTTAGCCAAAATCCCTGTTTATAATACCAGCGTATGAAACACGGTATTCTAAATATACCCCGTGAATTTTGAAATTCCTTTTTTTTCGTAAAAATTTTTTCGGGCAAACATTTACACGGGAGGAAGAAGTGCGTAAAATACAGATATCCGTAGAAAAAGGAGGGGAACAGCATGGCAGTCAATTTATGGGCGGTCCAGCTGGAGCGGCCGCTGACGGACCGGGAGACGGCGGCCATGCTGGCGGTTCTGCCCACGGACCGCCGGGAGCGGCTCCTGCGCATAAAGCGGGAGGAAAAGCGCCGGGAGCCGCTGTGCGCCTATTGGATTCTACGTCTGGCGCTGCGGGAACAGTACCATTGGCGGGAACTCCCGGAAATCCGAGTTTCTTCCCAGGGAAAACCGTATTTCCCGGAATTTTCGACAGTTCAGTTCAACATCAGCCATACGGATGGCGCGGCACTGGTGGGGATCGGGGACCATCCGATGGGGGTGGATATCGAGAAGATACGTCCTGTCAGCCGCCCCGCCATGGAGCGGGTGGGGGACGGAACTACAGAGGAGGCCTTTTTCCGGAGTTGGGTCCGGCGGGAGGCACGCACGAAATGCAGCGGAGCCGGCATTGGGAGCATGCTGCGTACGGAGACGCCGCTGGAGGAAGACGAGGCCTATTATGAACTGAACATTTTCCGGGGTTACGCCGCCGGCGTGGCTGTCCGGGGCGGAGAAGTTCCCAGAGCACCGAAAATTTGTACGATGGACGGGCTGCTGGGTGATATCAGATGAATGGGCGGGAGCTTCCCGCTCATTTTTTGCGGAAAGAAGATTCTTGGAGGTTCTGTGGAGACGAATGAAAGGAAGATAACACCTCTTTTTCCTTTTATTTAAAGCGCACGCAAGTTTTTTCACTTGACAGAAGGAGAAGAATGTGCTATCCTAATACCAATTTCATAAAAAGAACCGTCGATGCAAGTGCATAGAAGGGCTTTTTAATATTTTTACTGTGAGGTAAGCGTATGAAGAAAGCTTCTTCTATTTTTTTGCGCGCAGATATGGAGCCTGCAGATGTAAAGAACTTGGCCGGTTGGATGGCCAACCGCGCTGTGACGCGGTATTTAAACGAAGAGCAATCCGCGGCGGAACAGCTGCGAAATCTTCTGGATACGGTACCAGCACCGATGCTAACCTATTATTTTAACCAGAACGGCAGATTTTTCATGGTTTGCGGAGATGGTCAGGGATCCATTGGTTTTGTCAAACTGAAGGAACTGACGGACCAGCGGTGCTATGAGATTGTCTTTGCCATTGGGGATGAGACACTGTGGGGAAATGGTTACGGTTCCAAAGCGGTTCAGGCGGCGGAGGTCCAGGCGTTTTTGCATTGGAGGGCCCGGAAACTGACGGCGAAGATCTACCACGGAAATGTTCGCTCCGTCAGAACAGTGTGCCGCTGCGGCTTCCGGGAGGAACGGAGACTGGACGCACTGAGTCATTTCAGCATTACGCAGGAAGAATACTTTGCGTTTCTGGAGAAAAAACGGGCTTGATAATATGGGAAAGTGCCCTTCCGCCTACTTGGCGGAAGGGCACTTTTTGTGAAATCCTCGAATCAGAGAGCGGGTTAGAAGATACCCTGTGCCATCATGGCGTCGGCGACTCTCTGGAAGCCTGCGATATTGGCACCAGCCACCA
>CAMBAJ010000044.1 GCA_945864305.1 uncultured Clostridia bacterium
CCCTGTGGAGCCCGGACTTTCCTCATGACCGGCCTTTCGGCCTGGCCACGCGACTGTCTGTCTTACTCGCCCATTTATTGTACAGGAAGCGGGGCCGAATGTCAACGCGGAAAATTTTTACCCCACATTGTAATTTTACGCCGTCTGCGGTATAATTCCCCTGTACGCAATTTCCCGCCCCAGGGCGGAGGACATAAGGAGCGATCCCATGAAATTCGAGGAATATCTGGCATCTCTGCAAAACAAGACTGTGGCCGTCATCGGCATCGGCGTCTCCAACCGGCCTCTCATCGAGCTGCTGCTGAGCCGGGGCGTGGCGGTCACCGCCTGCGACAAGAAGGACCGGGCGGCCCTGGGGGCCATCGGGGACGAGCTGGAGGCCAGGGGCGCCCGGCTGCGCCTGGGTCCGGACTATCTGAAGGACCTGACGGAGGACGTCATCTTCCGCACCCCCGGTATGCGTCCCGACCTGCCGGAGCTGACCGCCGCCGTGAAGCGGGGCAGCGTTCTGACCTCCGAGATGGAAGTCTTTTTCGAGGTCTGCCCCTGCCCGAAGATCGCCGTCACCGGCAGCGACGGCAAGACGACGACCACCACCATCATCGCCGAGCTCCTGAAGCGGGCGGGGAGGACCGTCCACCTGGGCGGCAACATCGGCCACCCGCTGCTGGCGGAGACCGGGGAGATGCGGCCCGGGGACATCGCCGTGCTGGAGCTGAGCAGCTTCCAGCTGATGACCATGACCCACAGCCCCCACATCGCCGTGGTGACGAATCTGGCCCCCAACCATCTGGATGTGCACAAGGATTTCCAGGAGTATATCGATGCCAAGGAAAACATCTTTACACACCAGACAGCGGAGGATATCGCGGTCTTTAACGCCGACAACGCGTACACGGCGGAGGAGGCCGGCCGGGCCGTGGGCCGGGCGCGGCTGTTCTCCCGGAAGCGAGAGCTTCAGGACGGCGTGTTCCTCCGGGGCGACGCCATCATCGCCCGCCACGGGGCCGGGGAGCGGGAGGTCATGCGGACCACCGACATCAAGCTCCCCGGCGTCCACAACATTGAGAACTACCTGGCGGCCATCGCCGCCGTGGACGGTCTGGTGCCTGACGGCATCATCCGGGACTTCGCCCGGGAATTCGGCGGCGTGGAGCACCGCATCGAGCTGATCCGCACCCGGAACGGCGTCCGGTGGTACAACGACTCCATCGCCTCCAGCCCCAGCCGCACCATCGCGGGACTGAACTCCTTCCGGGAGAAGGTCATCCTCATCGCCGGCGGCAAGGACAAGGGCATCTCCTACGAGAGCCTGGGACCGGTCATCAACGACCACGTCAAGCTGCTGATCCTCTGCGGCGCCACCGCCGGGGTCATCCGCCAATCCACGGAGCAGGCCCCCAACTACGCGGGGCTGGAGATCGTGGACGTGGAGGACTACCACCAGGCCGTGGCCCTGGCCGACAGCCGGGCCGGGGAGGGGGACGTGGTGATCCTATCCCCCGCCAGCACCTCCTTTGACCGCTTCGCCAACTTCATGGAGCGGGGCCGGGTGTTCAAGGAGATCGTCAACAGCCTGCAATAAAGCCAAGCCGCTCCCGCATAGGATGCCTGAGGGGGTGGCTTTCCATGAGACCGGGCTTTTTCTACTACCGCCGCCGGATGGACCGGCAGGCGCTGGCGCGGCTCCTGCTCTTTGTGGGGATGACGCTGGTGCTGGCGACCGCCGTCTATGCCACCGCCCAGCTGCGCCCGCTGCTGGAGAGCATGGCCACCACCCGGGTGAGCAACACCGTGAACCGCATCGTCTTCGAGGCGGTGAACGAGGCCATTGAGAGCGGGGAGATCACCTACGACCAGCTGATCTCCTTTGAAAAGGACAACGACGGCAAAATCACCGCCGTCCACAGCAACATGGCGGCCTGCAACCGATTGCAGGTGGAGATTCTGGACATCATTCTGGCCCGCATCGACCAGGTCTCGGCCCGGGAGCTGTCCATCCCCGTGGGCAGTCTGACGGGCTCGGCGCTGCTGGCGGGCCGGGGGCCGCGGATCAAGGTTCGGATGGAGTCGGTGGGCTCCTCCTCGGCGCGGTTCGAGAACGAGTTCAGCTCCGCCGGTATCAACCAGACCAACCACCGCATCGTCCTGCACATCGACGTCAGCGTGGCCATTCTGCTGCCGGGCTTCACCACGGCCACCCAGGTCTCCAACGCCGTCACCGTGGCGGAGACGGTGATCGTCGGCACCGTGCCGGACACCTACACCTATTTCAGCACCACGCCTTCCACTTATGAGGAGGACGTGAAGGACTATATCCTGAACAGATGATACGGAGGATTCCCCCATGGAATTTCAAGATTACCGCGAGGAGATGAAGTATCTCCGGGACTACCTGAACGAGCAGGGCTACCTGTACTACGTGCTGGACGCCCCGGTCATCCCGGACTATGAGTACGACCGCCTGAACCGCCGCCTGGAGGAGCTGGAGGCAGAGCACCCGGAGGAGGTCACCCCGGACTCTCCCACCCAGCGCATCGGCGGCAAGACGCTGCAAGGTTTTGCGCCTTATACCCACGAGGTGCCTCTGGAGAGCCTGCAGGACGTGTTCAACGACGGGGAAGTGGCGGAGTTCTGCGACCGCATGGACGAGGCCCTGGGGGCGCCGGTGGAGTACTCCGTGGAGCCCAAGGTGGACGGATTGTCCGTGGCCCTGGAGTACCGGGACGGCGTGTTCGTCCGGGGCGCCACCCGGGGCGACGGCCGGACGGGGGAGGACGTGACGGAGAATTTAAAGACCGTTCGCTCCATCCCCATGACGCTGCCGGAGAAGCTGCCCCGGCTCATCGTCCGGGGCGAGGTCTACATGGCCCGCTCCGTGTTTGAGGAGATCAACGGCATGCGGGAGCTCCAGGGAAAGCCCCTGATGGCCAATCCCCGGAACGCCGCCGCCGGCTCCCTGCGGCAGCTGGACCCGAAGATCTGCGCCGAGCGGAAGCTGGATATCCAGGTGTTCAACCTGCAATTGGCCGAGGGGCGGGAGTTCGCCTCCCACGCCGAGACGCTGGACTACCTGGCCTCCCAGCGGTTTAAGGTCATCCCCCACAAGACCCTCTCCGGTACCTCCGCCGTCCAGACAGAGATTGCCCGCATCAACGAGGAGCGGATGGACTACCCCTTTGATATCGACGGTGCAGTTGTAAAAGTAAACTCCTTGACAGACCGTGTGACCCTTGGCTCCACGGCCAAATTCCCCAAGTGGGCGGTGGCCTTCAAGTACCCGCCGGAGAAGAAGCCCTCCAAGGTGCTGGACATCGTGGTCCAGGTGGGCCGCACCGGCGTGCTGACCCCCAAGGCGGTGCTGACCCCGGTGCGTCTGGCGGGCACCACCGTCACCAACGCCACCCTCCACAACCAGGACTATATCGCGGAGAAGGACATCCGCATCGGCGACACCGTCATTGTTCAGAAGGCGGGGGAGATCATCCCCGAGATCGTGGAGGTGGACTTCACGAAGCGGCCCGAGGGCACGGAACCCTACGTCCTGCCCACCGTCTGCCCGGTGTGCGGCGCGCCGGTGGTCCGGGACGAGGACGGGGCCGCCCTGCGCTGCACCGGCGCGGAGTGCCCGGCCCAGCTCCTGCGGAACATCACCCACTTCGCCAGCCGGGACGCCATGGACATCGACGGCTGCGGCCCCGCCGTCGTCCAGCAGCTGGTGGACAATGAATTGATTCGTAATGTCGCTGACCTTTACAGTCTCCACGCCCAGGACGTTGCCCAGCTGGACCGCATGGGCGCCAAGTCGGCGGAGAACCTGATCCGGGCCATTGAGAAGTCCAAGGCCAACGACCTGAGCCGCCTCATCTACGGCCTTGGCATCCGGCAGGTGGGGGAGAAGGCCGCCAAGGTCCTGGCCATGCACTTCAAGACCTTCGACGCCCTGGCCGCCGCCTCGGTGGAGGAGCTGACAGAGATCAACGACGTGGGCGCCATCACCGCCCAGTGCATCGTGGACTATCTGGCCCAGCCCCAGTCCCAGGACCTGATCCGCCGGTTAAAGGAGGCGGGCGTGAACATGGAGAGCACGGCCCAGCTGGTGGACGAGCGCTTCGCCGGGATGACTTTTGTCCTCACCGGCACCCTGACCCGCTTCGACCGCAAGACCGCCCAGGCCCTTATCGAGGAGCGGGGCGGCAAGGCCGCTGGGTCCGTGTCCAAGAGGACCACCTACGTGGTGGCGGGCGAGGCCGCCGGCAGCAAGCTGAAGCGCGCCCAGGAACTGAACATCCCCATTCTGACGGAGGACGACTTCGCCAGGATGCTGGAGTGACCGGCGATTTCATACGAAAACAGACGGACGGGAGGAAGCCGCGCGCTCCGCTCCCGTCCGTTTTTCCTTTTTGACCCCGGATGAAAAAGTAACAAAAATAGCAGAAATATTGTTGATAAATCATAGTTTACCGATTAATTTTTGGAAAATCAGTAAAAATGATGCCAAAAAAGTTTATACATCATTCACGATTTCTGGGATTTTCTGTATTATACTAGAATTCATTCAAAATAAGACAATTGTCTTATTTTTATAGCGCCAACGGCGCGTTGGATTCTTATGAGACGCGCCGACGCGCAAAGCGCGGCGGCTCCCATGAAAATATCTCATTTTCATGGGAAAATCGTATGATAATCAAACCGCGTCAATGAAAGTACACATGCAAATGCAATGATAAACATCATACATAAGGAGTTGTGAATGGAAAACAAGGAACATCTGGATACCCTCCCGGTGAAGAAGAAGCGGAAATGGCCCCGCCGCCTGCTGCGGGGCGCGCTGGTGTGTCTGGCGGTGCTGGCCGCCGCCTGCGTCGCCTTTGTGGGATACACCATCGCCACGGCGCCGGCGCTGGACACCGGGGATGTGTCCCCGGACGGCTACCGGACCACGGTGCTGGACGACGGCGGCGAGGAGATGGTGACGCTGGTGGGGGAGGCCTCCAACCGGGTCTACGTGACGCTGGACCAGATTCCGGAGGACTTACAGAACGCCTTCATCGCCATCGAGGACGAGCGGTTCTGGCAGCACCCCGGCATCGACCTCCGGGGCATCGCCCGGGCCGCCTGGCGGAACCTGACCTCCGGCGGCCTGTCGGAGGGCGCCAGCACCATCACCCAGCAGCTCATCAAGAACAACGTGTTCGCCGCGGGCACGTCGGAGCGCACGGCGCTGGACAAGATCCAGCGGAAAATCCAGGAGCAGTACCTGGCCCTGCGGCTGGAGCGCCAGACCTCCAAGGAGTGGATCCTGGAGAACTACCTGAACACCATCAACCTGGGCGGCGGCACCTGGGGCGTTCAGACGGCGGCCATGCGGTACTTCGGCAAGGAGGTGTCGGAGCTGACGCTGTCGGAGTGCGCCGTGCTGGCGGGCATCACGAAGAGCCCCAATTACTACAACCCCCTGAAAAACCCGGAGGCCAGCCGGGAGCGGCAGGAGCTGGTCCTTGCCAAGATGCTGGAACTGGGCATGATCTCTCAGGAGGCATATGACGCCGCCCTGGCGGACGACGTCTACGGACGGCTCACCGAGACCAGCACCCCCGGCGTCACCACGCACATCCTGTCCTATTTTGAGGATGCCCTGGTCTACGAGGTCCTGGACGATCTGGTGGACCGGCTGGGCTACACGGAGGAGGACGCCTGGCGGCTGCTCTACCGAGGCGGCCTGACCATTTACGCCACCCAGGACAGCGAGCTGCAAGCCATCTGTGAGGAGGAGATCAACCGGGACAGCTGGTACAGCTCCGACGCCCAGGCCTCCGTGGTGGTGATGGACCCCGCCACCGGGCAGGTGAAGGCCATCGTCGGCGGCCGGGGGGAGAAGGACGGCAGTCTGACCTTCAACCGGGCCGTCTCCAGCGTGCGGCAGCCCGGCTCCGTCATCAAGATCGTGGGGGAGTACGCGGCGGCGCTGGACACCGGCGCCATCACCCTGGGCACCGTCATCGACGACGCCCCCACCACATACTCCGACGGCACCGCCATCCGCAACGCCAGCGGCAAGTTCGGCGGCATGACCACCATCCGCAGCGGCATCGCCAACTCCACCAACGTGCTGGCCCTGAAATGCTTCCAGCAGACGGGCATGGACACGGTGTGGAGCTATCTCGAAAAATTTGGCCTGACCCACCTGACCGAGGAGGACAGGGTGGAGGCCCTGGCCCTGGGCGGCACCCACGGCGGCGTCACAAATCTGGAGATGACCGCCGCATACAGCGCCATCGCCAGCGGCGGCACCTACACCGAGCCCACCTTCTACACGAAAGTCCTGGACCGGGAGGGGAACGTCCTGCTGGAAAACACACCGGAGCGGCACACTGCCGTCCGGTCCACCACGGCGGCCCTGCTGACCAGCGCCATGGAGGACGTGCTGACCTCCGGCACCGGCACCCGGGCCTGGTTCAGCGGAATGGACCTGGCGGGGAAGAGCGGCACCACCACGGACCTGCGGGACCTGTGGTTCGTGGGCTACTCCCCCTACTACGCCTGCGGCGTCTGGGGCGGGTACGACGACTTCTCCGCCCAGAGCAGCAGCGCCTATGTGAAGAACATCTGGAAGGCCGTCATGCAGCGGGCCCACCAGGGCCTGAGCCGCCGGGACTTCACCGGCACGGAGGAGCTGACCCCGTGCACCATCTGCACCAAGTGCGGCGCCCTGGCGGTGGAGGACCTCTGCGACAGCACGGTGCAGGGGGACATGACGTACCGGGAGTACTTTGTCCCCGGCACGGAACCCACGGAGGCGTGCACCTGCCACGTGGCGGTGGAGGTCTGTCAGGACTCCGGCCAGATCGCCGGGACCTACTGCCCGGAGGACCGCGTGGAGCGGAGCGTATACCTGCGATCCGGCACGGCCGGCACCGCCGACGCCGAGGCCGTGGTGCCCGAGGAGCTGGGGGAGGAGACCTGTCAGGTCCATCAGCACTGGTGGAGCTGGCTGTTCCCGGAGGACGGTCAGGACCCCCAGACGCCGGACGAGCCCGCCCCGGAGGAGCGGCCCAACGGAAACCGTCCCGGCTGGGGCGGCTGGTTCAACTGGTGGTAAGCGCCCGGAAGGAAGGACTTTCCATCCGGCGGCGGATGTGCTATCATGGCAGAGACAGTCGAACACAACAGGAGGGGACTCTATGACCATCAAGATTGGCGTGCTCTCCGACACCCACGGGCTGCTCCGCCCGGCGGTTCTGGAGGTGCTGCGGTCCTGTGACTGCATCCTCCACGGCGGGGACGTCAACAAACCGGAGATTCTGGACACGCTCCGCTCCATCGCGCCGCTGTATGTGGTGCGGGGCAACAACGACAGGGAGTGGGCGGAGGACCTGCCCCAAAGCCTCACCGTCACCTTGGGCGGCATCCCGTTTTTCATGGTCCACAACAAAAAGGACGTCCCGGCGGACCTGGGGGACGCCCGGGTGGTGGTGTTCGGCCACTCCCACAGATATCTGGAACAGCGGCGGGACGGGTGGCTGTGGCTGAACCCCGGCAGCTGCGGCAGGCGGCGCTTCGACCAGGAGATCACCATGGCGGCGGTCACGGTGGACGGCGGGGCGCTCCGGGTGGAAAAGCTGGTTTTTCAGCCGTAGGAAAGGACGGACCTCATGCGGATCATCATCTCTCCCGCCAAGAAAATGAACGTGGACACGGACAGCCTCCCCTGCCGGGGGCTGCCCGCGTTCCTGCCCCGGACGGAGCTGCTGTACGAGCGGCTGCGGGAGATGTCCTATCAGGAGCTGAAATCCCTCTGGAAGTGCAACGACCAGATCGCGAAGCTGAACTCCGAGCGCCTGCAGGTCATGGACCTCCGCCGGAACCTGACCCCGGCCATTCTGGCCTACGAGGGCATTCAGTACCAGTACATGTCCCCCAGCGTCTTTACGGACGGGGAGCTTGCCTACGTGGAGGAGCACCTGCGCATCCTCTCCGGCTTTTACGGCGTCCTGCGGCCCTTTGACGGCGTGACGCCCTACCGGCTGGAGATGCAGGCCAAGCTCCCGGTGGACGGCGCGCCGGACCTCTACCGGTTCTGGGGGGATTCCATCGCCGGAAGCCTCTTCGCCGAGACGGACTGCGTCGTGAATCTGGCCTCCAAGGAGTACAGCCAGTGCGTGTCCCGCCATGTGCCGGACCGCGTCCGGTTCCTGACCTGCGTGTTCGGGGAGCGGAAGGGGGACAGGCTCATCGAGAAGGGGACCATGTGCAAGATGGCCCGGGGTGAGATGGTGCGCTTCATGGCGGAGCGCCGGATCGAGGACCCGGCGGAGCTGACGGCCTTTGACCGCCTGGGCTACCGCTACGCGCCGGAGGAATCCGGCGAGACGACTTATGTATTCATCAAGGAGGCGCGTTAACATGCTGGAAGTTGGAACGAAAGCACCGGAGTTCACCCTGCCGGACAAGGACGGAAACCCCGTCAGTCTCAGCGATTTTCTGGGCAAAAAAGTGGTGCTCTATTTTTATCCCAAGGACAACACCCCGGGCTGCACGAAGCAGGCCTGTGCCTTCGCGGCGTCCTATGAGGGGTTCAAGGCGAAGAACGTGGCGGTCATCGGCGTCAGTAAGGACTCCGTGACCTCCCACCAGAAGTTCGCGGCCAAGTACGACCTGCCCTTCCTTCTGCTGTCAGACCCGGAGCTCCAGGCCATCCAGGCCTACGGCGTCTGGCAGGAGAAAAAGCTCTACGGCAAGGTCAGCATGGGCGTGGTGCGCTCCACCTATCTCATCGACGAGCAGGGCGTCATTGCACGGGTCATGCCCAAGGTGAAGCCGGACACCAACGCGGCGGATATCCTGGCCGCTCTGGAACAGGGCTGACGCCATGCAGCTGGGTCTGACCTGGCCGCTCCAGCGGCTGCTGCGCCAGCCGGTGCCCTACGGGGAGCCCGTTCCCCGGGCATGGTGCTGGGACCTGCACTGCATCACTCTCCACGGCCGCAGCAGCCTGCTGCTGGTCCACTGTGCCAGCCGGTACGCCTGCGTCCGGTTCGACATGACCCCGGCGGACTGGGCGGACCTGCCCGCCGTCGCCATGGAGGAGATTCGCCTGGGCCTGCTGGACGCGGGCCTTGCGCCGGAGCGGGTGGAGGCGTATTGCTCCGCCGCAGGAGCGCCTATCCTGACCCGCACCCACGGCCGCCGGGAAGTGGCCTTTCTGAATCGGGCCTGGGATGATGTGATGGCCGCCGATCTTCTGGTAGACCGGTCCGAACAGCGCCAGCCCCTTCTGAACAGCGCCGTCAACAGCCGCCCCTGCCGCTGCGCGGGCTTTGCCAGTACCGACACCCCGCAGGCGTTTCTGGAGCGGTGTTTTTCCGAAAATCAGGATGTTATGGAATGATACGATGAGAGAAACAACATTTGCAATCGAACACATCCCCGCCCTGCTGCTGGGGGAGGAGTCGGACAGGGTGTACCTGTTCGTCCACGGCAAGTGCAGCAGCAAGGAGGGCTCCCGGCGCTTCGCGGAGACCGCCTGCGCCCGGGGCTGGCAGGTGCTCTCCATCGACCTGCCGGAGCACGGAGACCGCCAGGGGGAGCGGGACACCTTCGACCCCTGGCACGCAGTGCCGGAGCTGCGGACCGTCATGGCCTACGCCCGGCGGCGCTGGGGGCGTGTGGCCCTGCGGGCCACCAGCATGGGCGCCTGGTTCAGTATGCTGGCCTTCGGGGACCAGCCGCCGGAGCGGGCCCTGTTCGTATCGCCGGTCCTGGACATGGAGCGTCTGATCGGTCGCATGATGGGCTGGGCCGGCGTCACGGAGGCGGCGCTTCAGGAGCGGGGACTCGTGGAGACGAATTTCGGAGAGACCCTGTCCTGGGACTACCTCCAATATGTCAGAGCACACCCCATTGAGACCTGGGCCTGTCCCACGTCCATCCTGTACGCCGGGCAGGACCATCTGACGCCCCGCCGGGACGTGGATGAGTTCGTGGAGCGGTTCGGCTGTGAGCTGGCCGTCATGGAGGACGGCGAGCACTGGTTCCACACGCCGGAGCAGCTCTCGGTGCTGGACCGCTGGACGGAGGCCCATGTCCCGCCGGAGAAGCCCGTGACGGAGGTGGTGGCCGCCCTGATCTGGGACGGGGACCGCTTTCTGGCCTGCCAGCGTCCGGCGAATAAGGCCCGGGGGCTCCTCTGGGAGTTCGTGGGCGGCAAGGTGGAGCACGGCGAGACGCGGGAGCAGGCCCTCATCCGGGAGTGCCGGGAGGAGCTGGGCGTGACGCTGTCGGTGGGGGAGGCCTTTACGGACGTGGTCCACGACTATCCGGACCTGACCGTCCACCTGACGCTGTTCCACGCCGCCATCGCCCAAGGCGTCCCTCAAAAGCTGGAGCACAACGACCTCCGCTGGCTCACGGTGGAGGAGGCGGGCCAATACCCCTTCTGCCCGGCGGACCAGGTGTTTCTGGAGCGCCTCAAGACCTCACCGGCTGGACCTCCCCGATTATCCAGCACGAGATCGACCACTGCAACGGAGTGCTGATATGAAAAATTATCCGTCTTTACCAGATAGTCTTTTTGCTTTACAGGACCTGACATACAAGGAGTTTCAGTGTGGTCTGATGCCCACGGTGGACCCGGATACCGTCATCGGCGTCCGGACGCCGGCGCTGCGGAAGCTGGCAAAGGATTTCGCGAAAGCTCCGGAGACGGCGGAGTTCCTGCAAACCCTGCCCCACCGGTATTACGAGGAGAACAACCTCCACGGCCTCCTGATCTCCGCCATGCGGGACTATGACGGGGCCGTCGCGGCCCTGGACGCCTTTCTCCCGTACGTGGACAACTGGGCCACCTGCGACCTGATCCGCCCGAAGGTGTTCCAAAAGCACCTGCCGGAGCTGCTGGAGAAAATCGAAGTCTGGCTCTCCTCAGACCGCACCTACACCATCCGGTTCGGCCTGGAGATGCTGATGACCTACTATCTGGATGACGCCTTTTGCCCGGAGTACCTGGAGCTGGCGGCGGGCGTCCGGAGTGGGGAGTACTACGCGAACATGATGATTGCCTGGTACTTCGCCACGGCTCTCGCCAAGCAGTACGACGCGGCGCTGCCATACCTCCGGGAGTGCCGCCTGGACCCCTGGACCCACAACAAGGCCATCCAGAAGGCCATCGAGAGCTACCGCGTCACGGACGAACAGAAGGCGTATCTGCGGACCCTGAAAGTGCCGGTCCCCAGAAGCCGGTAGGGAAGGCGGACCCGTCCCGGCCGGAAAACTGAACAGCAGAGGCCCCGGACATCACCTGTGGATGCCCGGGGCTTTGTTATCTTTTGGGAAAATTCAGATGGAATTATTTGTCAAAGGACGGGTTGACCAGATAGACGTTTTTCTCGTTCATCCGGTCCTTCGCCAGCCGCAGTCCCTCGCCGAAGCGCTGGAAGTGGACCACCTCCCGGGCCCGCAGGAACTTGATGACATCGTTGACATCCGGATCGTCGCTCAGACGCAGGATGTTGTCGTATGTCGCGCGGGCTTTCTGCTCTGCTGCGACCTTGTAAGGACAACATTTCTATTTTGCAGCTGAGAAAGTACCTATCAAATATATTATGTGCTATAATAATCCATAATTAAGAAATTTGTCAATGTACAGGGACGGCTTATAAACACATTGCGATGGCTTCATATAGAATATATCTGGTCTTATCTCTTTTCATAGTTGTATTGTTATTAAACACCTATCAATTCAGGAGAATCAGTATGGTACTCTATTACGCAAAATCTGTTTTATCCAACGGATATCAACCCACTGTACGTGAACATATGGGAGATGTGGCAAAATGCGCTGCAGACTATGGCCAGGAAATAGGGGCGGCAGAAGCTGCACGGATTGCCGGATTATTCCATGATTTTGGCAAGTACAGCAAAAAGTTTCAGGAAGGAGTGCTTCACGGCATGGCCAGTGCTGACCATGCCATTTGTGGGGCTGTATTTCTCTACCTGTACGTTCGTTCAAAGCCGTCCTATTTTCCGGTGCTTGAAGTAATCAGCGCCCACCATACCAGCCTTATAGAATACGGAATGCTGGAACAATTTTTCAAATCCATTCTGAAGTCATCCAACCGTATCACAGCGCCTTCCGGAAAAGAAAGTGCGCTGACCAAAGAAGAATTTCAGAGCGCTGTGAAACAGTTCAAAACGGATTTTCCTGATTTTCACACATTTCCAAGGCTGGAACTGCCGTATGCACAAGATGCCGGAAATCTGGAAACTATGCTCTTCACCCGGATGCTGTTTTCCTGCTTGGTTGATGCAGACTACTCGGTTTCCATCCGGGACGAGCACCCGGACTACATGGAGACGTCGGAGCAGATAGATTTCCAACCTGAGAAGCTGCTGGAAAAGCTGTATGCCAAACGGAATGCTATCCGGCGAAAGGCAGGACAGAATTGTCAGGCGGTCAATCAGATCCGGGACGAGCTGTTTGAACGCTGCGGGACTATGGGGGATCTACCGGCCGGACTGTTTACGCTGACCGCTCCCACTGGCACTGGAAAAACATTGGCATTGCTGCATTTTGCTCTGCGGCACTGTCTGGCCACCGGTAAGAAGCGGATCATTATTGTGCTGCCATTTCTGACTCTGGCAGAACAGAACGCGGCTGTTTACAGGGAAATCATCCCCAATCTTCTGGTCGATCACAGCCAGCAGGATTTAAGTGATGAAGAACGGGAGTTTTCAGCAAGGTGGCGCGTTCCATTTATCCTGACTACTTCCGTGAAGTTTTTTGAATCGTTGTTTTCAAATAAACCGGCGGACTGCCGCAAACTGCACAGCATTGCCAACAGCGTGATTATTTTTGATGAAGCGCAAAGCCTTCCTCCGGAACTGACCACGGCTACACTGCGGGCAGTGAATGAGCTTTGTCGGGCATACCATTGCTCAATGGTCTTTTCCACAGCAACACAGCCGGATTTTGCCGCATTACCGGGGCTTGATTGGAACCCCACAGAAATGAACCCGGACAATCCGAAGATGTATCAGGCGTTGAAACGAACCAATCTAACCTGGATGCTAGATCGACCGATCTCATTTGACCGGATTGCAGAGGAAATGAGCAAGGAAAACAGCGTATGTACGATTGTGAATCTGCGCAGACATGCCGCCGCGCTGTTTCGGAAATTGAAAGATCGCTGCCCTGCGGATACGGTGTTTTTTCTGACCACCGATCTTTGTATGTCACACCGCCGCCGCATTGTCCGGCAAATCAATGACCGACTGAACAGCGGACAGCCTTGCCGTGTGGTCGCAACGCAGTGTATTGAGGCTGGGGTAGACTTCGATTTTGATGTTCTTTACCGCGCGCTTGCACCTTTGGATTCGATTATCCAGGCCGCTGGCCGCTGCAATCGAAACGGCAAGCTTACCGGCGGCGGAAGAGTTTTGATTTTTGAGCCGGAGGACGATGGCCGCCTGTATCCAGGTGACTTCTATGAAGCCGCCGCAATGACAGTAAAAACGCTGTCCTTGCGGCACCCGATCGACATCCATGATCCATCCCAGATTCAGGAATATTACCAGGAACTGTTTCGGGATGCAAAAGACAAAAAGGCACTGACGGAGGCAATTTTGAACCGGGATTTTGAAAATACAGACCGGGAATATCAGATGATCGGCAGCAGGGGAGCACAGGTCATCGTTCCTTATCAGAGAGAACTGGAACTGTACCAGAGCATCTGCGAAATGGCGCGGAAAAATGGCGTTACACCGAAACTGTTGCATGAGGCCGCTGGAATTTTGGTAACGGTACACCGGTCGGAGGTGTTGGAACAGTTTGCCGAACCACTATATTTTCCAAGAAAACACGGCGAACGGAAAGAGGCTGGCATCTACCTCCTGCGTTCGCAGTATGAATCGTGTTATACCGATGGTATGGGACTCCAACTCCCTGGAAGGGAACCTGCTTCTGGATTTTTTTGGTGAACTGTTTGACAAAAAACTGCAATAAAATTATAATGACATTATAAAACCTCCGAAAGGGGATTCACCATTTATTTGGTGCGAATTGAAATATTATTATTTTTTTAGACCCCATGGAAATTTCCTTGGGGCCAGATATGGAGGTGAAATGATTGCGAGAAATTGTTCTTGAAGTATGGGGTGACTTTGCTCTCTTTTCCGAACCTGAGGCCAAGGTAGAGCGGATGACTTATCCATTCATGACTCCTTCTGCTGCCAGGGGACTTCTTTCCTCCATCTATTCCAAGCCCAAAGAGTTTTATTGGCAGGTAAACCGGATCGAGGTTCTGCGCCCCATTCAGTACATCAGTTTCAAACGGAATGAAGTAAAATGCACGGTCAGTGATAAGCCCATTTTCACGGATGAGGAACGAACGCAGCGTCAGTCGGTGGCACTGAAGGATGTGCGATACCGTATCGCGGCGTCCATCATCCCGCAGCCTGATTTCGCGGGAAAAGAGACACAGCTGTACGAACAGGCTTTCCGTCGGATCAGAACGGGAAAGTGCTATATGCAGCCTTCTCTGGGCCTAAAGGAATTTATTGCGTACTTTGAAGAGTACGATCCCAGCGTCCATACAGATCGGCCCATCGAAGATTCCATGGACATCGGACTTATGGTCTATGATATTTTTGACTTGCACGACTGCTCTGTTCAGAAAAAGACAAAATTCCAGTTGTCGCTGTTCCATGCGGTTATGGATCATGGAGTGATCCAAATCCCGCCCTATGACAGTCCGGATGTTCTGAAAGGTGGTTCCAGATGCTGAAAGCTCTCTATGATAACGCAATTCAGCAGGGCTTGACCCTCCCGGCCGGATATGTGAAAAAAACAGTGCGAGCCTATATTATGCTGACCCCGGATGGTAGGTTTTACGGACTGGCACCGGGAGGAGAAGAAGCGGTTGCGGCACCGGATATCGGAAGCTTGGCCAACGGGAAAGACAAAAGTAATATTCTACTGGAAAAACGCGCTGTGGTCATTCCGGAGGAGCCCACGGCTAAAAGCAACTTTTTCCTCCAGGCTCTGAAAGCAGGGGGAATTGTAGAGCCGATGCTGTCCGTATGCGCAAAAGCATTGGAGACGGCGGAGACCGCTGCGGAAATCCGTAAGGAGCTTGACCGGCAGAAAATCAAGAGCGGAGACCGTATTTCCTTTATGGTGGACGGCTGCTCCATTTTAGACAGTCAGAAAACCATGGAATGGTGGCAGGAATTCCGAAAGCAGTTTCGGAAGGCGGACGATGCCTCTTTATCCCTGTGTCTCATTACCGGAGAACCCGTGGTTCCTGCGGTTACAACGACGCCCATCAACGGGCTGCTCAGTGTTGGCGGCCATGCCCGTGGGGATGCGCTGATCTGCTTTGACAAGCCCGCTTTCTGTTCCTATGGTCTGAAAAAGGCAGCGAACGCACCCGTTTCCGAGGAGGCCTTTTCCGCAGTGAAAGCGGCGCTGGATCATCTTCTTGAAAGAGCTCCTGTATTGGCCGGAATGAAATTTGTCCATTGGTTTGACCGAAAGATCGAGGATTCCGACGATCTGATGATTCAATGCGGCGACTTTGGGGACTTCGGCCTGGAAGCAGAAATTCCAGAGGAATCGGAGACTCCGATTGCCGCAGAACAGGAAGCACGGGATGCGGTAAAGCGGGCAGACGCAAAAGTGAGAAGCGTTTTTTCAGGGCAGATCAATCCCGAACTGAATGATGTTCGTTACTATATCTTATTGCTGACAGGAGTTGGCGGTCGGGTCATGGTGCGGCGGTTTGAACGGGGAAATTACCGGGAACTCCATGAAAAATTGGAGACATGGTATCGGGACTTGCAGTTGGTCAATCTGGGCGGCGGAGCACCCATGAAGCCCTGTAAACTGACGGCGCGTTTGATTCGCCTGATGAAGTACCAGAAAACGGACTCCCGCCCCTTTGAACGCCTTGGGAATGAGCTCTCGGGGATCACACCCGCGGTCATCTCGTCTGTTTTAACAGGTTCCCCGCTGCCGGACACCGTCGCTGCCAGATCGCTGGCGTATATCCGTTCCAAAATGCTGTCTCAGAGCGATGATGGGGACAGCACATCCATTCCTGTTCCGGATGGCCTGGCCTGCCAATGGCTCAAGGTATGGCTGATCCGTAAGCACTCTGGAAAGGAGAATCAACTCATGGAAAAGTACAATATGGATCATCCCAATCCAGCCTACCACTGTGGTGGGCAGATGGCTGTCTATGCGGCTATCCAGCACGCGGCCATGCCGGATATCAATGCGGGCATCGTCCAGCGTTATTATGCTTCTGCCATTCAAACACCGGCAATGGTGATGGGACAGCTGAGCCACCGAGCAACGCATCATCTGGATAAAATGACGAATCAGTGGCTGGCGGGAGAGTACCAGAAACTCCTCGCAGAATTGAGCGTTGCGATTGGGGACACGGTTCCGGTGGCATTGACGCTGGAAGGCCAGTCCTATTTTGCTCTTGGCTTCTACCAGATGAGCGCAGAGCTAAACCGGCGCAGGGCGGAGCGCTTTGCGGAAAATCAAAAGACAAATACTACCACTGCGGAATATACGGAGGGATAAGTTATGTCAATTCAGAATCGTTATGAATTTATGTATTATGTGTCTTGTACCAACTGCAATCCCAACGGTGATCCTGATATGGGCAATACCCCTCGCATCGACCCTCAGACGATGCAGGGTTATATAACGGACGGCGCCACAAAACGCCGCATCCGCAATTATGTGGAACTGGCATACGCAGGTATGCCGGGCATGAACATCATCATTCAGCAGAGTACCAATATCAATCGCCATATTGCGGAAGCCAAACGCGCTGCTGGTGTGGAGGACTGCGCGAAGGGAAAAGAGGCTGTTTATGCGGGCCGCAGAAAGGCCTGCGAGCTGTTCTATGATGTCCGCACCTTTGGCGCAGTCATGTCTACGGGTCCTAATGCCGGGCAGGTTCGGGGGCCTGTCCAGATTTCTTTCGGGAAAAGCCTGGATCCCGTGCTCCCGCTGGATATTTCCATCACCCGCATGGCGGTAGCAGACAACGCCGGAAATGCTCAAACAGTAGAGGACTACAAAAAATGGGAGGCGGAGCAGCCTGAAGAGAAGCTCCGTACTATGGGTCGCAAACAGTTCATCCCCTTTGGCCTTTATGAGGTCCGTGGCTTTATCAGCGCAAATCTCGCGGCGGAGACTGGCTTTGATGATCAGGACCTGAAGATTCTTTTTGAAGCGATTCTCAATATGTATGAGCATGACCGCTCTGCCAGCAAAGGCGAAATGGACATCGTTTCTCCACTAATTATTTTCAAACATGTGGGCACGGACAGTGATGCGGCCCAGCGCGTTCGGCAGGCAAAACTTGGATGTGCTCCAGCACATAAATTGTTTGATTTGGTGCGGGTACAGAAAAAGGCTGATGTTCGGTATCCCCGCACTTATCGGGACTATGACGCGTCAGTTGCCCTCGGCAAGTTGCCGGAAGGGGTACAGATTGGCTTCCAGTTTGCACCATACAGTGCAATCTGCTGGGACAGTCTTCCGGAAGGTGAGACATGGTTCCATGAGGGATGATGGCGATGATTTGCTGCTGTCGCAGCTGACTCATGCGGGCTATTGCCTGCGGCGTGCCGCTTTGGTTATGAACGAACAGCTATGGAGCGAAAGCGCCGATACTGCAAAGGGACGTCTGGAACACAACCGTGTCCACGACCGGCGCATCGAGCGACGCGGCAGCAATGTCAAACTCTATGGATATGACGTGTTTTCCGAAAGCCTGGGGCTGCGGGGAAAGTGCGACTGCGTGGAAGCGTCAGAAGATGCACATGGCTGCCGCATCCCCGCAGTGGAGTTTCCGGTTCGGCTGTATCCTGTGGAATTCAAACATGGTGCTGTTCGCAGCGAGGAGGAATATGAACTCCAGCTTTGCGCTCAGGCCATGTGTTTGGAAGAAATGTATAGCACGCTGATTCCAGAAGGCGCTATTTTCTATACGTCATCCCATCGTCGGGTTCCTGTGCAGTTGACGGAATCGATGCGGCAAAAAGTGCGTCTGTTCATACAGCAGCTAAGGCATATTCATGATGATTTTGAACTGCCCACAGCTGAATATGGACCTAAATGCCGAAAATGTTCGCTAAGAGAAAATTGTCTCCCCAAAGTCCGCCGCAGCGCCTCAGAATACTGCAGACAGATAGAAACAGAGGCGAAGGAGGTGCCTGAGCGATGAAACGATTGCTGGAAACCATGTATGTCTTGACACCGGAAAGCTATCTGTATCACCGGAATGAAAATATCTGTGTTTCCATCGCTGGGGAAGAGAAGGCATCGGTCCCGGTTCATTTGGTAGACTCTATTGTCTTTTTTGGAAAGAATACCTTGTCTACATCGCTGATTGGATTTTGTTCGGAGAACCATATTACAATGAGTTTTCTGGATGCCAATGGTCGTTTTTATGGGCGGGTCGATGGACCGGTCAGCGGCAATGTACTCCTGCGAAAGCGGCAATATGACAGTATGAATAACACAGAATTCTCTATGCAGCTGGTGCGGAGTATCCTTTATGGAAAGATCTGCAACAGCAAAAATTTGCTGTTGCGCCATGCGCGCACCAGCAAAGATGAAAAGACTGCAAATGATCTGTATTCGGCAGCAGAACGACTCAGCATACAGGCACGGTCTCTGAAGAACTGTACCTCTGTCGATTCTATGCGCGGACAGGAGGGTGCCGCTGCCACCACATATTTTTCTGCATTTGATGCGATGCTTTCCAGTACATCCGGATTTCGCTTTGAAACACGCAGCCGCCGGCCGCCCCGCAATGAAGTGAATGCCGTGCTGTCATTTCTCTATACGCAATTAGCCCATGATACCCGCTCTGCGTTAGAGACAGTGGGTCTGGATCCATCTGCCGGGTATCTGCATACGCTGCGTCCTGGCCGGCCATCTTTTGCACTGGATCTGATGGAAGAACTGCGAGCCCCGTTGTGTGACCGTATGACATTGACATTATTCAACCGAGGACAGCTGGTGCAGCAGGATTTTCAAACGGACATGGATGCAGTGTATCTTAATGAAAAAGGCAGGAAAAAAGTCCTGACGGCATGGCGTACCCGGAAGCAGGAGGAAATTAGCCATCCATTTCTGAACGAGAAAATTCCCATTGGATTGATTCCGTATGTTCAGGCAATGCTGTTTGCAAGGGTGCTACGTGGAGACCTGGACTGCTATCCTCCGTTTCTATGGAGGTAGTGTCATGCTGGTTGTAATCACTTACGATGTGAATACAGAGTCCATTGCCGGACGGAAACGGCTGCGTCAAGTGGCCAAGATTTGTGAGAAGTATGGAATGCGCGTACAGAATTCTGTTTTTGAAGTAGAGGTTGATGCAGCACAGCTTGCCGTATTGAAGGAAGAGCTGATCAGGCGAATAGATATCGAGCAGGATTCAGTCCGAATATACAGGCTCGGCAACTCTTATGAGCATAAAATCGAAACTCTCGGAAAAGAACCAATCGTGCAGGCTGGAAGCGCCCTGCTTCTTTGACTGCGCCAACCAGTTTCATACATCAAAACACGGGAAGTCAGCGCAAAAAAACGGCGATATTTCCTCAGTGTTGCAGTAATTAATTTGTACTTTTTAACATTTTCTCTGCATGAGACAAATAAAAACAAAAAAGCATTGTGGATAACATCTAATAGATAACCTTGTTTTTTAGCACATTTTGCAGTCGCCCCTCACGCAGGGGCGTGAATTGAAATAGAACCAAGCTGTGCAGCAGTAGGAACACCTAAGTCGCCCCTCACGCAGGGGCGTGAATTGAAATGGGTTAATGTTAATCTTCTTGGACTTGGCAGCCGGTCGCCCCTCACGCAGGGGCGTGAATTGAAATATGACC